>NZ_CP128233.1:237500-537500 GCF_030344915.1 Neopusillimonas aromaticivorans
GAAGAAACGAGATTATGAACCAGTTTTTTATCGCTGTCAACTCGTTTTGAAGATTTTTTCAAAAATTTTTCAAACCTCAAAAACTTTCGAAACCTTCAAACGGTCAATCACGCTGCTGAACCCAGCATCCAAACTTTTCTGAACCCAGAACCGCCCGGACCGGCCAACTGCGCTGCGACGAAAAACCACACTGCATCGTCCCGCTTCGCCTTACCTCACAACGCCATTAGAACACATTTGCCTGACGTTAATTTGTTTGAAACAAACGCGTCTTACAAACCTGAACTACCCGGTAAACCGGACTTCGTTTCAACCTGTGTAAGGGTTAACCCGAAGGTGTTGTGCTGCAAAGAGGCCGAACTATAGCACGAGTTTTTTACGCCGTGCAAGGCAAAACGCAAAAATATTCAAAAATCGTGAAAATAATTTCACCACGCACAGGCTGACTGATGATCGAAAAGCCCATAAATATGACGTAAGTATCTGTTTATATTAAATAGTTTCCATAAATTTCGTTATAAACATTTGATAAGCGGGCCTCAATAACAAACCTGCGCTATTTTGACGTGAGCCAGATTTTTTACATTCGCCAGATCCTGCTATCCTGGATTGCCGGGCACCTATAACTCAATCACGTTATCGCCTCCCCTTACTCCCCTTACTCCCCTTACTCCCCTTACTCCCCTTACTCCCCTTACTCCCCTTACTCCCCTTACTCCCCTTACTCCCCTTACTCCCCTTACTCCCCTTACTCCCCTTACTCCCCTTACTCCCCTTACTCCCCTTACTCCCCTTACTCCCCTTACTTCTGTTGCTTCTCTGACTTTTCCCATTTGCATAATGCCTATGGCCTCTTCACTGGTAACGGCATGGCATACTTTGACCATTCATTAATTCTATTGGTGAGACGCGTGGCATATGCCCGCTGATTTATCGGGCACTTTTTGTGACCCGGTCACACCAAGCGCCTGGTGCAGGGATCATGGCCGAAGACATCTTAATCAACATCACCCCCTTTGAAACCCGCGTTGCTATTGTCGAACAAGGCTCCGTGCAGGAATTGCATATTGAGCGAAGCATCCAGCGCGGACATGTCGGCAACCTGTATTTAGGCAAGGTCGTACGCGTCTTGCCTGGCATGCAAAGTGCTTTTGTAGATATTGGCCTCGAACGGGCTGCATTCATCCATGTGGCCGACCTCAGGCAAAACCGTGCCGAACGTGTCTCGGGCGGGACATTGACGCCTATTGAGAAACTGTTGTTCGAAGGGCAGTCACTGATGGTTCAGGTCATCAAAGACCCTTTGGGTACTAAAGGGGCGCGGTTATCGACACAAGTCAGTATCGCCGGCCGCATGCTGGTCTATCTTCCGCATGAGCCCCACGTCGGCATTTCCCAAAAAATTGAAAGCGAGGCTGATCGCAGCGCATTGCGCGAACGTGTATTGAAGCTGATGCCTGAGGATGAAGCCGGTGGCTTCATTGTTCGCACGCAAGCCGAAGGTGCAACCGATGATGAACTGGCTGCAGACCTGTCATACATGCGCATTTTATGGAACCGGATTGTGGCCAAGGCGAAATCACTGCCCGCCCCCGCCCTGCTTTATGCAGACCTGACCCTTGAGCAGCGGGTTCTGCGCGATATGGTCGGTCCGGACACCGGCGCCATTCTGGTCGACTCTCGCGCCACCACCCAACGCCTGATTGAATGGGCCGAGACGTTTACCCCCTCGGTCAAGGACAGGATCACCCACTACAGCGGTGAGCGCCCGTTGTTCGACACAGCCAACGTCGACGAAGAGATCAATCGCGCCTTGTCCCGGCGTGTTGACCTCAAGTCGGGAGGCTATCTGATCATTGATCAGACCGAAGCACTGACTACTGTGGATGTAAACACCGGTGGTTTTGTGGGAGGACGTAATTTTGACGACACCATTTTCAAGACCAACCTGGAAGCGGCAGTTGCCGTTGCACGGCAACTGCGATTACGCAATCTGGGTGGCATCATCATTCTTGATTTCATTGACATGGATGATGCGGAACACCGGACTGCCGTGCTGGCCGAGCTGAACAAGGCCTTGTCGAAAGACCGGACTCGCATGACGGTCAGCGGGTTCAGCCAGTTGGGACTGGTGGAAATGACACGCAAACGCACACGCGACTCGCTTGCACATCAGCTGTGCGAAATATGCCCAACGTGCCAGTCACGCGGACATGTGCGCACGCCGCGTACGCTGTGCTACGAAATTTTGCGGGAAATATTAAGGGAGTCACGCCAGTTCAACCCGAAAGAATTTCGGGTACTGGCGTCTCAGGCCGTAGTGGACCTTTTTCTGGAAGAAGAAAGTGCCCACCTGGCCATGCTGGGAGACTTCATCGGAAAACCGATCACGCTTGAAGTCGAGAGCGGGTATTCGCAAGAACACTACGATATCGTGTTGATTTGATACGTGTATCGAAAAAGCAAGCGGAAGGCAATTTACGCCAGTCCAAGCATAAACCAGTACAAGCTTGCGCCGGCGCAAAAGAGTTCATGAACCGGGGGCCTGCCCTTCTTTGGGAGTATTCAGTTCAGGTTTTTCAGGACAGTACTCGGGGCGCTGGACAATCGCGTACATGTCACTGACTTGCGCTTTGGTCGGCCCGTAGTAACTGTAAACACGACCTTGCGTAGTCAGGTCTTTGGTGAGCACCAGATGCAACACCAGAGTGTTCACCCAACCCGTGGCTCCGGGAGTAACGGGTTTGGTAACTCGGGCAAAATTAGGGTTCATTGGATCTACCGAGAACTTGACCTCGGGGTTGCAGACGGCTTGATGCTTGAAGACGGCGCGCTGGATCTGAACAAGATCTTGAGTGAAATCGCGGTCCCCGCGCAGATTTGAGGGTTGCTCCAGCAAAGCCAGGCCTATTCCCCCTTCAGGGTTTGCCGCACACCCGGCCAGCAGCACGGCCATAGCAACCGCAAAAATACGTTTCATAATGAATTCCTGTTGATTGACACATTAGATAATACTGAAAATGCATTCAAGCCATTGGTAGAACATTGCTGAGGAGGCGTAGATCAAGAGGCTGGGGCCGGATCAAGGCGCGCCCTATACAACCGGTTGAACCGGGCACCGAATGTTGACGGATGACTTGCTTTAACCACGGATTGCCTGAAGTCTTCACTCTTGTCTTCCACCACTTGAATCACACGCCCTGCAGAACCGGAGCCACGACCGAAAAAGATGTGTGCAGACGGTGAGGGGTAAGGGTAACGAACCCACCTTCGCTTACAACAAACCCTTGAACTGCATTTCATAGAGCGACGCGTACAGCCCTTTGCTCGCCAACAGTTCGTCGTGGCGACCTTTTTCAATGATTTTGCCTTGGTCAAGAACAACGATGAGGTCGGCCTTCTGAACCGTGGACAACCGATGGGCAATAACCAATGTGGTACGGCCAGCCATCAGCTTTTCAAGTGACATCTGCACCTGACGTTCGGATTCGTTATCAAGTGCTGACGTGGCCTCATCAAGAATCAGAATGGGCGCATCTTTG
This sequence comes from Neopusillimonas aromaticivorans, assembly GCF_030344915.1. GTDB lineage: Bacteria > Pseudomonadota > Gammaproteobacteria > Burkholderiales > Burkholderiaceae_B > Neopusillimonas > Neopusillimonas aromaticivorans. Next base: position 241,043 of record NZ_CP128233.1, read on the forward strand.
ATCAGGGCACGTGCAATGGCCAGGCGTTGGCGTTGCCCGCCAGAAAGCTGATTGGCGTTCTCGCCGACCGGCGTGTCGAGCCCGTTAGGCAGGCCACGAACAAAATCATGCAGGTTGGCCGCTTCGAGCGCTTTCCAGATGTCGTCAGGGGTGGCGTCGTGCAAGGCCCCATAGCCCACATTTTCGCCTATCGTGCCATCGAACAAAACAACGTCCTGGCTGACCAGTGAAAGCTGTGAACGCAGGCTGCGCAAAGCGCACATTTCTATCGGCTGCCCGTCGATAAGCACCTGCCCGGCGACAGGTGCGATGAAGCGTGGCAACATATTCACGAGTGTGGTTTTGCCACTACCGGAACGCCCGACCAGGGCGACCGTTTGACCCGGCTCGACCACCAGAGACACATCTGACAAGGTGTCGCGCTCGGCGTCCGCAAAACGATGACTGACATTACGGAATTCGACACGCCCTTGTACCTGGCCTTTGAACTGAAAGGTGCCCGAATCGTTCTCGGGCTTCTGATCGATAAGACCGAAAACGCTTTCGGCCGAAACCAGCATGCGCTGCATGGAGCCGGCGATATTCGTGAGCCGCTTGATGGGATCAAAGATTTGCCCGAGGGCCGCCATGAATGAGGCAAAACTACCTACGGTGAGGCCTTCATTGTTGGCCTGGTACAAAGCAACCGCGATAACGGCAGCAACCGATACACCGATAAAAAACTGGGTAATCGGAGACATGGCGGCATCGGACGACGCCGCTCGCATGTAAAAACGGCGCAGCCGCGAGTTGACATACTGGAACCGGGACCCTTCGCGCTCGTAGCCGTCGAACATTTTTACGACGCGCTGGCCATCAATGGACTCACCCACCACGTGTGTCAGTTCGGCGTTCATGTTGATGGTATCGCGGTTGATTCGACGCAGCCGCTTGATGAAGATCCGTGACACGTACACCGACAACGGCAAGACCAGCAGCACAATCAACGTCAGTTGCCAGGACATGTAGATGAGCACGACGAACAGCGACACTACGATCAACGTTTCGCGCACAATAACCGTGATGACATCGGTGGCAAGACCGGTGACATTACCCGCATCTATTGTGAAACGGTTCAACAGACGCCCCGTGTCGCCTTTTTTGAATTCGGTGTCAGGCAAATGCAGCAAGCGGTCGAACATTTCTTTGCGTATGCCCAGCAGCATGTTGTTGGCCACCCAGGCAAAAACATAGGTACTGGTAAAGGTACATACCCCTCGCAAGAACATCAGCCCCACCACCGCCAACGGAATCGTCCACATGTACGATGGTTGCTCGCCGGTAAAGCCCTCGTCGAGCAAGGGCTTCATAATGAGCGCCAACGTGGGTTGGGTGGCTGAACTGATGGATACCAGTACCAAGGCGACGATAACGGCCTTCCAGTAAGCCCCTAAACGACTGTAGATCCGTCGCCACAGGTCAAACTTTACGGGCTCGGAATGTGCGGAACCTGACGATGAAACAGGGCTCAAGACGACACTCGCTTTTATACTAATGAAAAATGCATTGTAACGTTGCAACCCGGGCGACGAGCAGCCCTCGCCAAGCGCCCCGCTGATCCCTCTGATGACTGATAACCGCCCTATTTATGTTCGCCTGCCCAATTGGATCGGCGATGTCTGCATGGCTCTGCCATCCCTGCAACTGCTGCTTGAGACCCGACGGCCTGTGGTGGTGTGCGCTCGCCCGTGGGCCAAGGCCCTGCTGTCGGCGTATGCGCTGCACGGCTTTATTCCAATGACCGGAAAATGGCGTGCTGACCGCCGTGCCGTGGCTGCGTTCAAAGCCATGCACAAGCATACGGGTTACAACAGCCCAGTGGGCCTGCTGCTCCCCGATTCGCTATCGAGTGCACTGGTGTTTCGGCTGGCAGGAATTGCCTGTGCCGGCTATCGGGACGATGGGCGCAGCCTGCTCTTGCGCTGGCCGATCAACAAGCCCCGGCCACGACCCCATGCGGTCGAGTCCTGGTACGGGCTGACACGAACCGCAATCATGCAATGGCGCTTCGGCCAACCGGCCATGCCGGCTCCGCCTTCACTGTCTTTGCCGCTGAGACCCGAAGCACGTCAACAGGCGCTCAACGCTCTTGACGAAGCCGGGCTTACCGGTCGATCTTTTGTATTGATTGCGCCCACAGCAACCGGACTGCACAAAGGCCAGATCAAGGTGTGGCCACATTTTGCGGCCCTGACGCAACGTTTGCAGGCCACCGGGCTAACGGTCGTGATGTGCCCGCCGCCGAATGAACGCGAAGCGGCGCTAGCCAATGCACCGGACGCCATCTGCCTGCCCGCGATGCCACTGGATGCGTTCGTGGCATTGACTCAAACCGCCGCACTGGTGATCTGCAATGACTCCGGGGTTTCCCACCTGGCCGCCGCAGGTGATGCACTTCAAATCACGTTATTTGGCGTGACGCATCGCGAACGAACCGGACCGTGGTCTGAACACGCCGTTTGTCTGGGCGAAATGGGCCGCTGGCCCGAACTGGACAACGTAGCCGAAAAAGCGATATCGTTGGCCGCTCAATGATGATTTCAAATTTCCTGGCCAACCTGATCATTCCGCTGAACCTGTGCATCACCTTGCTGGTGCTGGGTGGCTTGTCTTATGTCATCCGGTGGCGCAAAACCGCATTCGGGTTGGCCGCATTCGCCCTGGTATGGGGGATGTTCTGGTCATTGCCCGCCTCCTCGTTGTGGGCCGGTGGCCGGCTTGAGCAACGCTACGCCTGGCAACCGCCCGAGAGCCTGCCCAAGGCCGATGCTATTGTCGTTTTAGGTGGGCATACGGCAGGCGGGCGACCGAACTGGTTTGAACCCTACGCCAAAGAAACTGCGATTACCCGATCCGAGGCTGCCGCCATGCTGTACAAAGCGGGGCTCGCACCGTTCGTCATCGTCTCCGGTGCTGCGCTGGATGGCGGCGTCCCTGAAGCACAAGTCATGGCCAATACCCTGATACGTGAAGGGGTCCCTGAAAATGCCATCATTGCAGAAGAGCATAGCCTGACCACGCGTGAAAATGGTGTCTACACCAAAGACATCATGAAAACGCTGGGGTTTGACCACGCCCTTCTGGTGACCTCCGCGCTTCATATGCCTCGCGCCATGGGCGTCTTTCAGGAACTGGGGGTCAATGTAACCGCCGCCCCCTGGAAGCCCCAGATCGTGGTGCCACAACGACCCGATTTTGATTTCTGGCTGCCAGACCAAAGGGCCTTCACGGCGGCTCGCTCAATCATCAAAGAATATGCCGGCATTCTGGTGTACTGGCTGCGAGGGTGGCTGTAATGGGAATAGCCTGTCGCCCCGGCTGTGCGGCCTGCTGCATTGCACCGTCAATTTCCAGCGCCATTCCGGGCATGCCGAACGGCAAACCAGCGGGAGTGGCCTGTATCCAGCTGGATAGCGATTTGCGCTGCAAGATTTTCGGGCACCCGGAGCGTCCCGACGTGTGCGAATCGTTACAACCGGCGGCAGATTTGTGCGGCGACAATCGCGAACAGGCACTGCGCTGGCTGGGCTACCTTGAAGATCAAACCCGGCCCTGACGGTGACCCACTAACGCCAGGCCCGCCATAGCCGCTCAGGTGCGCTCTGAAAGCACCTGCCGGTAGAGTTCCGTATAGCGCAAGGCCACTTCTGCCCAGCCGTGCCTGCTGACAACCGCGGCTGCACCACGCACCAACGCCTCACGATACGCCTGGTCAGCGTCTATACGGGCAATCGAGCCAGCCAGCTCCTGATCGTTTTCAGGATGGCTGAGCAACACGGCTTCAGTATCCCCCTGCACATATTGGGCAAAACCGCACCAGGGCGACGGGCTGAGAATGACAGGCAACCCATAGGACATGGCTTCAAGTGGTGCCATGCCAAAACTATCGTTCAAGGTAGGATGCACATAAATATCGGCGCATGCGTAATACGGCCCGACATTTGATGTTTCATCAAGCACCTGAACCCGATGGGCCACCCCGGCAGCTTCTCGACGCACAAAATCACGCACCTGGGCATTACCGCCCACCACCAGAAGCTTGGCCCGCTCGGGCAAATGCGCAAGCGCCCGCAATACGGTTGGCAGGCCTTTACGCAACGGGTTTCGGGCTACCAGCAAACAGACAAGATCAGTATCTGACCACCCCAATGCCTGCCGCTGAGCGGCTGCCTGCGCCAGATCGGAGACGGGTGCCGGAGTGACCCCGGAGGAATGACCGGAAATGTCTGCCCTTCCCCGTACGCCTTGCTCAACTGATCGGCAATCAGCCCCGACACGGCAACAACGCGATGCCCGGCTCGGGGACTCACCCGTCGCGATTCAAGCTGCAGATAGGTCTGCACACGCGGGCTGACGTACGATAATGCCCGTTTCAACCACCCCATGGGCTTGACACGCCAGTTGTAACGCACCGGCGTGACATGGATGACCTCAATGTCACCGCACCAACCGTTCATGTGCGAATGCACAATATCGAACCCCTCACGGGTAAGACGTCGGGCATGTATTGCAAACAGCAATACCCGCATCCAGCTGGACAAACCCTTACGCGTCTTGATGGGCACGAAAGGCAGGTGAAGATCGCAACCGGGATCGTACTCACGCGCAAATACGGTCACGTCATGCTGACGCGACAGTTCGCGCATGAGTTCGACACCATACGCTTCGGCGCCCCCAAAACGACCACCGAAACGGTCAACGACAAACGCAATTTTCAAGGCGCGATCAGTCACGACGACGTTTGTCTTCAAGGCGGGTCAGGCATTTTTGCAGGAACCGCACAATATTGGTGGAACGCGCAACCGTAACGCGCGGCAACCCGAACAGGCTGTCGTCGGAGCGTACCAGCCCGCGCACCGTCGTCGTGGCGTTGGTGTAACCGGCCTTTTCGGCCATAGCTCGCACTTCGGGCGTTTCATCGCCATAAGGGTAACAAAATGCACTGACTTCAAAACCCAGCAGGCGTTCCAGCTCGAGTTTGGACTGACGCACTTGCTGCCACGCAATTTCAGGAGACACCGCAGGCAAGTGGATGTGATCCAGGGTATGAGAACCGACCTCTTGACCCGCAGCGGCCCATCGCTTCATTTCTTCCAGTGACATCAGGTCGGAATGCGGAATCCCTTTCTCGTAATCCCAGACGTTACCGCCGTCGAGCTGGTGCACCACAAAATAATTGGTGGACGTGAAACCGTAGTAATTGAGAACCGGCAAGGCATTTTGCAAAACGTTGCGATAGCCGTCATCAAAGGTAATGCCAAAGACCTTGCCCTTGGCATGCCCGGCCAGATACGGCATGAGGTCGCGCATCGACAGGCCCCGGTAGCCAAAGCGACTCATCCAGGCCATTTGCCGGGTAAAGTCCTTGGGGTGAACCGTCAGGCCACGATAGGGCGTGCCTTTGGGAGCGGGCTCACCAATCTGGTGATACATCAGAACAGGGATCATAAATTCGCAGGGACAAAAGCTGTTGGGTCAAGGCAGGACGAATATACCGCACGCGTGTCAGCACAGAAACGGTCGAGGGCGAATTCGGCCTCGCTATACTGCCGGGCTTGCGCCCCCATGGCCGGCACGCAACCGGCATTATCGAGGATGGACTGAACGCACGCCCTGATGGCCTGGATATTTGCTGCGGGAACGACCCAGCCCGTTTGGCCGGGCAAAACGTTTTCCGGAAGGCCTCCAGCGTCGGACACCAGCGTAGGCAACCCCAGGGCCAGGGTCTCGCGGCAGGCAAACGACAAGGCCTCGCGGTACGACAATACAAACCCGACATCGCAGGCCGCAAGAATATCGCGGACATCCGTTACCAAGCCGGGAAAAATCACGCTGGACCTCATGCCCAGGGCATCGACCTGGGCCTGGCGCTCGGGCTTGGGCGGATCACCGGCCACGACAATACGGACGCGGCGGCGAAAATCGTCGGGCAGCCCGGCAACCGCACGCACCAGGTCCAGCCAACCTTTTTCAAGGTCGGTTCCGCCTGAGCTGCCAAACACCAGCAGACCATCCGCCGCGTCACCCAGCAACCGGGTTCGAAGCTGCCGTTTTTCAGCAGACGAAACTGGCTTGAAATGCGACAAATCAATACCATGACGAATGACATGGGTGGGCAATGCCGCATAGGGCGACCGGGCCAGCATGCGACGCACAAAATCGCTGACTGCAATAACAGCATCTGTGCCATACCGCGCCCTCAGCCGGTGACCGAAACTGGAAATACCATGATCATTGTGCTTGGTCCAAACCACCTTGGGACGGCGGGAAAGCCCCGCCAGGGCCAGCATGACATGCCGGTGGTCGGCAGACGCATTGACATGGATCACATCGAATTTCTCACGTTTGATCAGTTGCCGCAGCTGCAACACTTCGCGGATCATCGGACCAATGCGCGAGGTGAAGCACATATCGTAGGTTGTGACGTTCGCAAAGTCCCGGGCCTGCCGGAACAAACGACTGGTACCCGGGGTAGCTACGCTGAGGTTGTCGGTTGCCGCCAGACCGCGCAATAGATTGACGATATACGTCACATGGCCACCACCGTTGCGGTGATGGAAATTGGTGAACAGGATCTTCATGGGCATGCTGCCTGGTTCATCGAGCGTCTACCTGGCTCATGGGCGTTCCGCCTGTCCGGCCGTATCAGCGCCGGATGCGGTCGTTTTGGCACGCTTGTTCAAAAACCACAACTTGGCATACCGGAAAAAGCTGCCGGCAGCCGCCGTTACCGCCAGAATGAAGCCTTCCTTGCCATCAAGAAACCCGCGACGGATCAGATAAATGCGTACAAATGTCCAGAACGAATGGCCCACAATACCTGGCAAGCTGGTTGTTTTACCGCGTTGATGCATCATGACTGCCGCATCAGTTGAGTAGCGATTGACCTTGGTGATCAGGGCTTCGTAATCGGCATAGGGGTAATGCAAAAGTGCCCCTCAAGAACCGCCGGGTCAGTTTGCGCGACCACTTTCTCATGGACCGCTACATCAGTAAACCGGGCCGTTCCCTTCCTGAACAAGCGCACCACATAGTCGGGCCACCAGCCGCTGTGGCGGATCCAGCGCCCGCAAAAGCTGGACAGGCGCGCAATTTTGTAAGCATCGGGCGCCGGCGTACCGGCCGGCAGACCTGATGGGGTGACCACGGCCTGGATCGCACAGGCCAGCTCGGGGGTGACCCGCTCATCGGCATCTATGGATAGCACCCAGTCACCGGTTGCCAGATCAAGGGCACGGTTTTTTGGGGCCCGAAACCGGGCCAATCGGTGCTGTGATGCACCCGGGCACCCAGATCGGCGGCAATGTCGCAGGTACGATCCGTACTGCCCGAGTCAAGCACGATGATTTCATCGGCAAATGCCACTGAAGCCAGACAGTCAGCGATGTGGTTCTCTTCGTTTTTGGTGATGATGATGACGGACAGCATCAGACCTGTCTCCGCGCGCGTTTCCACAGCTTCCAGCGATTAAACAGTGGACCAACGACAGGATTGCCTGCAATCATCACGCGACGACCCACCGAAGCACCGTGCGTATTACGCACAGCGAAACGGTAAATGTGTTCGGGGTCGGCGCCGGGCTGATTCATGCCAAAGGCATGGGTGGTGTACAAATACTTGAACCCGGCGTCAACGGCAATGCGCTGGTAATCGACGTCAAAATAACCCTGTGGCCAGCATAAATGGTCAGATACCTGACCCAGCCGGGTTTGCAAGGTTGCACGTGAATCGCTCAGTTCGATAACCATGTGCGCGTTTTTGTTAACGGCGTCGGTCTTGTCCCAGCGGGTATGCGTGTGGGTATGGCTGTGGAATTCGCAGACGCCGCCCTCAAGCATGCGGCCAATTTCACTCCAACGCAGGGCAACGTCATCAAAATCACCCTGGGCAACGCGCTGCATGCAGGTGGCGTGATCCGGAGCATCGGGCTTATCCGCACCCTGCAAAGGGCGCGCCGGCCCGTCCTGATTCCAGGAAGTGACCAGAAAAATCATGGCCGTGAAACCATATTTTTTCAGCAACGGCCAGGCATACAGGTAGTTATCGAGGTAACCGTCATCAAAGGTAATGAGCACTGATTTCGCAGGTGCAGCTTCACCGTTCAGATGTGCCGCAAACTGGTCACTGGTCAGTGATCGGTAACCATTCGCCTTGAGCCACTGCAGTTGGCTTTCAAAGTTTTCCGGCGTGGCATTGATGGCACCGCCCGCAGGGGTGACGTGGTGGTACATCAGAACGGGAACCGCACGTTGCGTGTTCATGCGCGATCCTCCAGCCAACGGCCATAGCATGCCTCGGTGTCGCGCACCAGCCGCTCGACGCTGAAGCGCCCTTGGGTGCGTACCAGATCAAAGCCGGCCTGCCCCATGCGCAGCCGCAACGCGGGGTCATCAACCAGGGTCTTGAGTGCCTGCACAAGCGCCTGATGATCGTGCACGGGCACCAGCAACCCGGTCTGCCCAACCTGCATCATTTCAGACACACCGCCAACATCGGTGCCAATAACGGGCAAGCCTGCCGCAGCCGCTTCAACAAAAACCGTACCGGAGGCTTCCTGTTCAGTCGCCAGGGCAAACAGATCGAAGCCTGCCAGCAAATTGGGTACGTCCTTGCGGGTGCCCATCAGGTGCACCCGACGCTCCAGGCCTTTATTGGCCACGTAAGCCTGCACCTCTTCAAAGGTTGGCGAGCCGCCTCCGACAAAAACCAGATGCAGGTTGGGTCGTTCACGGATGAGTGGTTCAATGGCATCAACCAGCGCGCGGTGACCTTTCTTGGCGCGCATTACTGCTACACAGCCCACCACAATATCGTTGCGGGCCAGTTTGAGCTCATCGCGCAGGGTCGAATGCGCAACCGGTTCAGACAACTGAATAGGTGAGTACACCACGGCCACATTGGCGGGCGGCACGCCTTTTTCGAGCAACAGGCTACGCACGTGTTCACTGACGGTTACCACACGGTGTGGCAAGATCGTATACGACCAAAGTGAACCAATTTTATTGGCCAGATGACGTGTACGGACAATCAGCGGCACACCGGCAATTCGCCCGGCCATGGCCGCAATCACGGTGTCACGCCGGCTATGCGTGTTGACCACATCGTACCGACCCTTGCGAAACAACCACACCAGTTTGGCAACGCCTTTAAGATAGTTCAGCGGGCCATCCATAAGCAGGGTGTGCACCACAAAACCTTCGTTACGCAAGCGTTCCGTCAACAAGGCGTGCGGCTGGCACACGGCTTCAAGATGATGGCCACGATCGCGCATCGCCAGCATCTCTTTGAAAATTCGATGTTCCTGCCCGCCAAAACTGGTTGCAGCCTCGGTATGGACGATGCGCAAAGGCCTCATCAGTAGGTAATCTCCACATGGTCGGGCGAGACCCAGTCGGCCAACGCCTCAAGCAAGGGGTCGGCCATGCGCACACGCCAGTCATCTCCCAGACGCAAGCGACACATGAACGGCGCTTTGTGAAGGTCGATTTCAACGGCGACCCCTTCCCGTCACTAATGCCAATAGCACGATACGGTGCCAGCACCTGTTGCAAACGCTGGGTATCGACCGGCTCGGCCAGCGTGATGCGCAGTGCGCGGGCACGCGACTCACGGGCCAGTTGCAAATCGAATATGGACTCGGCAGAGACCCGCAAACCACCGGAATAATCGTCGTTGCTGACCTTGCCCTGGATGATGACCAGATGATCTTCTTTGAGACGCAGACGATGCTGCTCGTAAAGTTCATTGAAAATCGCCACCTCGATCTGCGAAGAGCCGTCGTCGAGCACGGCATAGAGCATCTTGCCACGACGGGTCATAATGGTTCGCAACGAGGACAGCACGCCGGCGAACCATTGCAAACTACGTGAGGGCTCAAGACGGGCCAGGGGCGTGGGTGCGAAGCGACGCACTTCGTCACGCCAGGCGTCGAACAGGTGAGCACTAAAGAAAAAGCCCAGAGCCAGCTTTTCCTGGGTCAAGCGGGTTTGCAGATCCCAGGGTGGCACTTTGGCCAGTGCATCTTCAACAATCGCGTCACTGTCATCGTCGAACAAGGACACCTGATTGGCGCTGCGCTCGGCCTGTTCGGCCGCTTCAATGGCGTTACCCACCGTCGCCAGCAAAGCGGCGCGATTTTCGTCGATGGTGTCGAACGCGCCGGCACGAATCAAAGCCTCTATGGTGCGACGGTTTACTGCCTGCCGGTCGATCCGACGGCAAAAATCAAACAAACTGCTAAACGGGCCACCGGCCTCACGAGCACGGATGATGGCCTCGACAGCGCCCTGGCCGGTTCCCTTGACGGCCCCCATTCCATAGCGAATGGTTCGGGGTGGCTTGCCTTGCTCCGTATGGATGTCAGCGACCGGCTCAAAACGATAGTTCGACGCATTCACATCAGGGGGCAACACGGCCACATTATTGGCCAGGGCGTCTTTCCAGAAAATCTGGACTTTGTCGGTGTCGTCCATATCGGACGACAAGGTTGCCGCGATGAACTCGGCCGGATGGTAGCGTTTGAGCCACGCGGTTTGATACGCAATCAGTGCATAAGCCGCCGAGTGACTTTTGTTGAAACCATAACCAGCGAACTTTTCCATCAGGTCAAACAGCTTGACGGCCAGGTCGGCGTCATAGCCCTTTTCCACTGCACCCTTCTCGAAAATCTCGCGGTGCTTGGCCATTTCTTCGGGTTTTTCTTGCCCATGGCCCGACGCAGCATGTCGGCACCGCCCAGCGTGTATCCCCCGATGATCTGGGAGATCAGCATGACCTGTTCCTGATACACGATAACGCCATAGGTACTTTTGAGCACCGGTTCGAGATCACGGTGGAAATAGTCGACTTCGGCCCGACCGTGCTTGCGGTTTACAAAGTCAACCACCATGCCCGACTCAAGCGGGCCTGGGCGGTACAGGGCCAGCATCGCGATGACATCTTCGAACGTATTGGGCTTGAGACTGCGCAGCAACTCTTTCATGCCGCGCGATTCAAGCTGGAACACCGCCGTGGTGTTGCCTTCGCTGAGCAGCTGGTAGGTGGGTTGATCATCCAGCGGCAATGCCATGATGTCGAAATCACGCTTGTCGGCATTGAACTGCTGAACGTAACGCACCGCCCAATCGAGAATCGTCAGGTTTCGCAACCCCAGAAAATCGAACTTGACCAGCCCGGCCGCTTCGACGTCGTCTTTGTCAAATTGCGATACGGCATTGCTGTCCGGCCCCGGCTGGGAATACAACGGACAAAAATCCGTCAGTTTGCCCGGGGCAATCAGAACGCCCCCGGCGTGCATGCCGATGTTGCGCGTCAACCCTTCAAGCGGCCGGGCCAGATCAATCAGTGCGCGAACCTCTTCGTCCTGGTCGTAACGCTCTTTGAACGCGGGCTCTTCGGCCAGGGCGCGCTCAAGCGTCCAGGGGTCGGCAGGACTGAACGGTATCAGTTTGGACAGGCTGTCACACAAGCCATACGGCATTTCAAGTACACGACCGACGTCACGGACAACCGCTTTGGCCCCAAGGGTACCGAACGTAGCAATCTGGCTGACCGCCTCTTTGCCATACTTTTGCTTGACGTAGTCAATGACACGCTCGCGGTTATCCTGGCAAAAGTCAATATCGAAGTCAGGCATTGAAACCCGTTCAGGGTTCAGGAAGCGTTCAAACAGAAGGTCATAACGAATGGGATCAAGGTCGGTGATCCCCAGGCAATACGCGACCAGCGAACCCGCACCCGAGCCGCGCCCTGGCCCTACCGGGACGCCGTTGTGTTTGCCCCAGTTAATGAAGTCGGCCACGATCAGGAAGTAGCCCGGAAACCCCATCTGGATGATGGTCTGGCACTCCCACCGCAGGCGCTCGAGATACTTGGGGTACTGAGCCTCGCGTTCGGCCGCGTCGGGATACAAAAACGCCATGCGCGACTGCAACCCTTCTTCTGACAACTGAACCAGATAATCATTCAGGGTCATGCCGTCAGGCGTCGGGAAGTCAGGCAAACGAGGTATGCCCAGTTCCAGCGTGAGGTTGCAGCGACGGGCAATTTCCAGCGTATTTTGAAGGGCAACGGGCACATCGGCGAAACGCTGGGCCATGTCTTCGGACGACAGCAAATACTGCGCTTCGGTGAAGCGACGCGTACGCTTGGGGTTGGCCAGTTGCTCGCCCTCGGCAATGCACACCCTCGCCTCATGAGCCCGGAACTGCTCGGGGCGTACGAATTGCACGGGATGAGTCGCGACAACCGGCAGACCCAACGTCGCTGCCAGCCGCATGGCGGCCTGCACATAGGGCTCGTCACCATCAGCGCCAGAGCGTTGCAATTCAATGTAAAGGCGCACGGGAAGCGAGCCGCCCACTGCTGCGCCAGCACCTGGGCCTCGGCATCCCGGCCGGCCTCCAGCGCCTGCCCGATGTCCCCCAAGCGCCCCCCGACAACACAATCAGACCATCGGCCCCTTCAAGCCACTGGCGTTTAACCTCGGCGCGACCGGCATACTGATTCTCGAGCCACGACCGCGTCAGGATTTCGCACAGCTGCAGGTAGCCGGCATTGTTCCTGACCAGCAAGAGCAACCGATGGGGCTTGTCCCGGTCGGCTTCGTTCTGGACCCAGATATCGCAACCGGCGATAGGCTTGACCCCTTTACCCCGCGCACTTTTATAAAACTTGATCAGACCAAAAATATTGGACAGATCGGTCAGGGCCACGGCCGGCTGGCCGAAGCTGACGACCTGTTTGACCAGATCAGGAATCTGCACGATGCCATCGACCACCGAAAATTCGGAGTGGACACGCAAATGAACAAACGGGGTTGGGGAGGCGGCTTCAGTCATGCGCAGATTGTACCCAGAGAAAAGAGCGTTATTCGTGGCCTGAACGGGTTAGCGCTGCAACGTGGCCCAGGCTTTTTGCAGACGCTTGACCGAAACCGGCATGGGTGTGCGCAGCTCTTGGGCGAACAAGGCTACCCGTAACTCTTCAAGCATCCAGCGAAAATCGGCCAATTGGGCATCCGGTGCCCCCTTCAAGGCAGAAAACGCGCGCTGATACTGCACCAGCAAGGGCGCCATTTCGCTCATGAGACGCTTGTCCCGTGCCGGATCTGCACGCAGCTTGTCGATGCGCGCCTGCACGGCTTTAAGGTAACGCGGAAAATGCGCCAGCTGTGCATACGGCGTAGAGCGCACGAAGTATTTACCCATTAACTGGCCTAACTGACCCTGGATATCAGCCCAGGTTTCAGCATGCGGCTTGGCCTGGGGCAGTTTTTTCTGTACGACCGACCATTCGGACAAAATCTGCCCTACCAGTCGGGCGATTTCTTGCGCCAACAAACCCAGACGGTTCTTCCCATCCAGACGACGCGCATTGAAAGCAGCCTCATCCTCGGGCCAGGGCTCGGCCAGACACGCCTGCTCAAGGGCGCAGTCAATGATCTGATCGCGCAACTCTTCCTGGGTACCCAGGCTGATGTACAACATGCTCATGCGGGTCAGATCATTCAGGTTTTTTCCAGAAATTTGACCTGTTCTTTGAGCCCGAGACGGAACAGACGCAGCAACCCCTGACGATGCAGCGTCCGGGCTTCGGCCGGGTCATCGAATACATCAAGATCGCAGTGGGTCTGACGATCAACCAAGGCGGGATAGCCGATGACCGACTGCCCCTTGCGACGGATTTCCATAATCTCCGGTAACGGGCCAAAAGACCAATCCACCAACTGTTCGTGGGCAAGCGCCTGGGCGACATCCTGATCACGCGCAGCCACCTTCTGGAACGATGCCTGCGCCTGCTTGCCATGCTCGGCCTTGAGCTGATCAAGATTACGCCCCCCGACAGCATGCGCCCGTGTTCGTCCACCACCTTGAAGTTCATGAACATATGGGGCGGCAAGGTTTCCAGCTTGAAGTCGGCACGCACCGGCCGCACCTTGACCTGTGCCCACATATCGGCAGCAATGGCCTCGAGCAGACTACCCCGGGTTTCCGGGTCGTGATCAAACCAGCGATCACAAAAGCCGGCAGCATAATCGGGCAGCGGCACGCAATGGCGACGCAACTTTTGCGGCAACGACTTGAGCAATAAATGGACCTTTTCCTTGAGCATGCCGGGGACCAGCCACTCGCAGCGCTGGGCGTCGACCTTGTTCAACGCAAACAAGGGTACAGTAACCGTGACGCCGTCACGCACTGACCCAGGCTCGAAATGGTAATCAAGCGACATCTCGACGCCATCCCAGCGAACAGTCTTGGGAAAAACATCGGTCGTGACGCCCGCCGCCTCATGACGCATCAATGCATCACGTGTCAGCAGCAAAGCCTTGGCCTGTGGTGCGTCCAGACCTTTCACCCACTTTTCAAGCGTAGCGGTTTGATGGATGTTTTCCGGAATGTGCTGATCATAAAAGGCGTAGATCAGACTATCGTCAACCAGAATATCGGGCCGACGCGACTGGTGCTCAAGCTTTTCGATTTTTTCAACCAGTTCGCGGTTCTTGCGCACAAAGCCGGCCGTGGTGTCGATATCGCCGGCAACCAGCGCATCGCGAATGAAAATCTCGCGGGCCTGAACCGGGTCGATCTTGCCAAAGTGCACACGACGTCCGTGATACACCGGCAGCCCGTACAGCGTTGCACGTTCGTTGGCCACGACCTGGCCAGCCTTCTTTTCCCATCGGGGGTCAGACCAGCTGCGACGCAACAAATGGGCACCGACCTTTTCAACCCAGACCGGGTCGATCCGGGCCACGCAACGGGCATACAGACGGGTGGTTTCCACCAGTTCAGCGGCCATGATCCAGCGGCCTGCCTTGCGCACCAGGTTTGAGCCGGGATGGATCACGAAACGAATCTCTCGAGCCCCTGATATGCGCTGGTTTCCTCGCTTTTCAACCCGATATTGCCCAGCAGACCCGACAGCAAGGCTTTGTGAAGTTGTTCATAGGTCGCGTCCAGCGTATTGACGCGCCAACCCTGCTCACCGACGATGGCAGCCAGTTGACTGTGCACGTCATGCCATTCACGCAATCGCAAGGGCGACAGATACTTCTGACGAAGCAAAGTGACCAGCTTGCGCTGCGACGCCTTGTGCGCGACCTGCTCTTCATACCAGCGCCACAGCTTCACATACGACACAAATTCGGACTTGTCATCACGGAAACGGGCATGTGCAGCCTCGGCCGCTTCCCGTTCGGCCAGCGGGCGGTCGCGCGGATCTTGCACCGACAATGCCGACGCAATAATCAGCATCTCGGCCAGGCACTGCTCATCGCGGGCGGCCAGAATCATCCGGGCAATGCGTGGATCAACCGGAATACGGGCCAGCGAGCGACCGACCAGCGTGAGCTGATTGCGTTCGTCCAGCGCCCCCAGTTCCTGCAATAAGTGATAGCCATCCGCAATCGCACGACCCGACGGTGCCTCAACAAACGGAAACGTTTCAATGTCGTCCAGCCTGAGCGCCTTCATGCGCAAAATGACGGATGCCAAAGAGGAGCGCAAGATTTCAGGGTCGGAAAACGGGGCTCGCCGCTTGAAATCATCTTCGTCATACAAGCGTATACAGACACCCGGCCCGATACGACCGCAACGTCCGGCCCGCTGGTTGGCCGATGCCTGGCTGATAGGCTCGATATGCAACTGCTCGACCTTGTTGCGCCACGAATAGCGCTTGACCCGTGCCAGCCCCGAATCCACCACGTACCGGATACCGGGAACCGTCAACGACGTTTCGGCCACGTTGGTGGCCAGCACCACCCGTCGCACATTGCCTGTGGGCTTGAAAATACGCTCTTGCTCAGCCTGCGACAAACGTGCAAACAAGGGCAATACCTCGACAGGGCCGGGATGGTTCTTGCGCAAGGCTTCAGCGCTTTCACGGATTTCCCGTTCGCCAGGCAGAAACACCAGAATATCGCCAGGCCCCTGACGGGCACACTCGGCCACGCCTTCGACAACGGCATCAATCAGGTCACGCTCTTCATCGATGGCCGAGCGGGCCTTGCCGCTGCCATCAGCGTCGGCACTACGGCCTTGCTGAACCGGGCGATACACGACCTCAACGGGGTAGAGCCGGCCTGAAACCTCGATAACCGGTGCTGGCACCCCGTTGTGTTCGAAATGACGGGAAAAACGGTCGGCATCAATCGTGGCCGAGGTGATGATGAGTTTCAGATCGGGGCGACGCGGCAGCAACTGACGCAAAAACCCCAATAGAAAATCAATATTGAGACTGCGCTCGTGGGCTTCGTCGATGATGATGGTGTCATAGCGACGCAACAACGGGTCACGCTGTGATTCGGCAAGCAAAATACCGTCAGTCATCAGCTTGATGGCGGCATTGGGCCCGGTTCGATCGTTGAAGCGGATCTGGTAACCCACCCAGTCGCCCAGCCCAGTATTCAGCTCTTCAGCCACACGCTTGGCCACCGAAGTGGCGGCCAGACGCCGCGGTTGCGTGTGGCCAATCATTTTGCCCTGCCCCCGGCCAAGCTCAAGGCAAATCTTGGGAAGCTGGGTGGTTTTCCCGGAACCGGTTTCCCCGCAGACGATCACCACCTGATGTGCCGTGATGGCACGGGCAATGTCATCGCGTCGGGCACTGACCGGCAGGTCTTCAGGGTATGTAATACGGGGCAATTCGCGTCGGGCAGGCACAGGTTTGTCTGTGACGGGCACGGGTTTGTCTGCGTTTTCCGACAAATCAGATGGGTGTTGCATGAAAATTCTTATAGATGGGCAGTCAATCATTATAATTTTGGACTGAATCAATACAACCGGGACGAATACACCCCTTATGGCCGACAACGACGCTGAAACGATATCTGCCCAAGAGGCCACCCAGTTTGCACCAGCCCAATTCGTACGCTGGTTTCGGGAAGTAGCCCCTTATGTCCACAATTTTCGCGGCAAGACCTTCGTGGTTGCGTTTGGCGGTGAACTCGTCAACGACGGGGCGCTTAACAACCTGATCCAGGATATTTCGCTGCTGTCAGCGCTGGGCGTGCGCCTGGTGCTGGTTCACGGGTCGCGCCCCAGGTCAACGAACAGCTGAAGCTCAAGGGCTTTGCAACCCGTTTCGGGCGCGGCTTGCAGCCGACCGATGCCGCCGCCCTCGAATGTGCCAAAGAAGCGGCCGGCGAAATCCGCCTGGACATCGAGGCGGCGTTCAGCCAGGGCCTGCCCAACACACCGATGTCACACGCGCAAATCCGCGTGATTTCGGGCAATTTTGTAACCGCACGACCCGTAGGCGTTCTTGACGGCATCGACTACCAGCATACCGGTACGGTACGCAAACTCGACACTGATGCCCTGAAAGCCGTGCTGTCGCAAAGCGCATTGGTGCTACTGTCACCGCTGGGCTTTTCACCCACCGGCGACGCCTTCAACCTGGCCATGGAAGACCTGGCCACCAGCGTCGCCATCGCGCTGCGCGCCGAGAAACTCATTTTCCTGACGCAAGACCGCACGGTGTACAACCCTGACGGCACGGTTGACACCGAACTGGCGCGTGAAGACGCCGATGCCTTGCTCGCCACCGGCACGCTGGATGACGATACCGCCGCCTTTCTGAGCCATGCTTCGCGCGCCGTAAAGCGGGGCGTTGCCCGGGCGCATTTACTGCCCTACACGCTTGACGGCAGCGTCCTGCTCGAAATCTTCACCCACGACGGTGTTGGCACCATGGTGGTTGAAGATACGCTGGATGACCTTCGGCCTGCCACCATGGACGATGTCGGTGCCATCGTGCGTCTGATCGAGCCGCTTGAGGCCGACGGCACGCTGGTGCCTCGCGGGCGTGCAGTTATCGAGCGCGATGTCGAACGCTTCACGGTGCTCGAACACGATGGCGTTATTTACGGCTGTGTCGCCCTTATCCCGTACCCGGAAGAACGCATGGCCGAAATGGCCTGCCTTATTGTCCACCCCGACTGGCAAGGGGAAGGCGAAGGTGAAATGCTGCTGCGCCACGCTGAATCACGGGCTCGCGCCAGCGGGGCACGCAAACTGTTTGTTCTGACCACGCGAACCTCGCACTGGTTCATGAAGCGCGGGTTCAGCCAAGGCAGCGTGTCCAGTCTGCCCAAAGAGCGCCAGGCCCATTACAACCGCTCGCGCAACAGTCTCATTTTCATCAAGAAACTGTAAAGTGCACCGGGCGAGGGCTATGGGTACAATGGCCGCTATTGCTTAATTTTGTCTTGAAAGGTAGGTCTACGCATATGACACGCATGGTTAACTGTGTAAAACTGAAACGCGAAGCGGAAGGTCTTGCGGCCCCACCCTATCCGGGTGAAATGGGTGTACGCATCTGGCAAAACGTGTCAAAAGAGGCTTGGGAAATGTGGATCCAGACACAAACCCGTCTGGTGAATGAAAATCGCCTGAACCTGGCCGATGCCCGGGCACGCAAGTACCTGGCACAGCAAATGGAATCGTTCCTGTTTGACGATGTCAATGTCGAAGCCCAGGGTTACGTACCACCCGCGCAGTAAGCCCCCTGGTAAGTTGTACACCGTCGACTGCTGCCAGATATCGCACGTTGGCGGCACGCCCAAAACAAACGCCCCATTCAGGGGCGTTTGTTTTGGGCGGAAATCTGCGCATACCAGAAACGCAGCGGTGCGACTTACGCTCCAGACTCGGGGTCAGAGTCAAGACTTCCACCCCGGGCAACCCGTTCAGTGGCCTTGACGCCCGTATGACGCACGTCATCGCCCTGAACCAGATAAATGACCCGTTCAGCCATATTTTTGGCATGGTCGCCAATACGTTCGAGCGAGCGCGCAATAAAAATCAGGTCAATCGAACGGGAGATCGTACGGGGATCCTCCATCATGTAGGTGACCAAGTGACGCAAGGCTGCCTTCCATTCTTTATCAACTTCCTTGTCGCTGCGCACCACGGTAGCAGCCAGAATGGAATCTTCACGCGCAAAGCATCCAGAACGTCGCGGATCATGGCCACGACATGCGATGCAATATGGCGCAACTCGACGGCCGGAATGGACCGGGAATCATCCTCGTGCAGACGACGTGCCATCTTGGCGATCTTTTCAGCCTCATCGCCACAACGCTCCATGTCAGTCAGCATTTTCGACACCGACAGCAACAGACGCAAGTCAATAGCAGTGGGTTGATTGCGGGCAATCAGCAGACTGATACGTTCGTCAATGTCGACTTCCAGCTGGTTGACCTCGCGTTCGCGATCACGAACACGATCGACGAAGCTGAGTTCGCCGGTAACCATGGCCTCCATGGCTTCCTGGACCATGGCCTCGACCAAGCCCCCATTTGCAAAAATGAAGACCGGGTGAGCTCAAGCTCGGCGGAAAACTGTTTGTTGGTGTGCTCGGACATATCAACCTTCTTTGAGAACATGAACAGGGCGCCGCAGCGGCTACCCCTGATTTTTTAAAACTGCAGACGATGATTCATGCTTCAGGGTACACCCAAAAAAGTCAGTTTTATGAACTTATTGTTAAGCCTTGGGTTTGAGTGTCACAACGCCGTCCTGGGTTGACATTAAAGCGACAGTCGCCCCCGAGATGGCAAACAGACCACACGTCACGACCCCGGGATGTTGTTGATGATGGCTTCGAGCTCGGCAGGCTGACGGATGCGCAAACCGGCGACATCAAGAATGACGCAACCGTTATCGGTGACGAACCCCTCGCGCAACTGCGGTTCGCCGCCAAGCGCACGCAAACGACGAGCGACCGATTCACGCGCCATCGGAATGACCTCGACCGGCAATGCAAAGGCCCCCAGGCAGTCGACGAATTTGGATTCATCGACAATGCAAACGAACTGATCAGCCACCGACGCCACGATTTTCTCACGGGTAAGTGCCCCGCCCCCGCCCTTGATCATGCTCAAACCGGCATCGATTTCGTCTGCGCCATCAACATACACCGGCACCTGAGTGACGTCATTCAGGTCGAATACGGTAATGCCATGACCTTCAAGACGCCGGGTACTGCGTTCGGAGCTGGACACTGTGCCACGGAATTTTTGTTTATGTACGGCCAATGCGTCGATGAACAGATCGGCCGTTGAACCCGACCCGATACCCACAATGACGTCTGGCCCCAGCAATGGCAAGACGTAATCAACCGCTGCCTGGGCAACGTTCTGCTTGAGTTCGTTTTGAGAAAGCATGTTTTACCCCAGTAGTTCAGAATATTTTTTGTCAGAAAAACCAACGGCAACCGTACCATCGGGCTTGACCAGTACGGGACGCTTGACCAGCGTGGGTGCTGCGGCAATAAGATCGAGATACCCCTGCGGCGTACTGACCGCCTTTTCAGCCTCTGACAGCGTGCGCCAGGTGGTTGATGCACGATTCACGAGCTTGTCCCAACCGCCCAGAGCCTGGGCCCACTGTGTCAGCACTTCAGGAGCAACCGGCTGGTCACGATAGTCGATGAATTCGAATGGCAACCCATTCTGGCCCAGCCAGGCCTGCGCCTTGACGCACGTGCTGCAACGTTTCAGGCCGAACAGTTTCAAAGGTTGTGTCATTTTGCTTCTCCGCGCCATTGCAGCCGGCTGGCGACAATGACAAAAATACCGACAACCAGAATGAACAAGGTCGCCAGTGCATTGATTTCAGGTTTGAGCCCCAGACGCACCCGGGAAAACACCTCGAGCGGCAAGGTGGTATAGCCCGGCCCCGACAAGAACGACGCAATCACCACATCATCGAGAGAAAGGGTGAACGCCAGCAACCACGCGGCCAACAGGGCCGGGGCGATCAGCGGAACCGTGATCAGGAAAAATACCCGGGCCGGGCTGGCCCCCAGATCGAGGGCGGCTTCTTCCAGTGAGCGATCAAGATCACGAATACGCGACTGAATGACAATGGCCACATACGCGACACACAAGGTGACATGTCCGACCCAGATGGTGAACATGCCGGTTCCTTCTGGCCAACCCAGCCACTGGCCCATTTCAACAAACAGCAATAACAAGGAAATACCCAGCACCACTTCGGGAATGACCAACGGTGCGCTGAGCATGCCGATATACAAGGTGAACCCCTGAATCGGCCCATGCGCGCCAGCACATACCCTGCCCACGTGCCGATAATGACGGCGGCTGTTGCGGTAAGCGCAGCGATTTTTAATGAAAGAAACGCCGCGCTGAGCAAAGCGCGATCATTGAACAATTCCAGATACCAACGAAATGAAAACCCTGACCAGGAGGTCATGAGGGCGGAGTCGTTGAACGAAAAAACCATCAGGCAGGCGATGGGCACATACAGGAACGCATACCCCAGCGTCAGCGCAATGGCCTTCAACGTACGGTCAGGCTGCATCACCACCCCTTTACCGGCATTCATTTGCTCAAGCTGGTTACGCTGGAAAATGACCAGCGGCACCAGCAAAATGGCCACCATAACCACCGTAACGGCGGCGGCCATCGGCCAATCGGTATTGTTGAAAAATTCGGTCCACATGATGCGGCCCATCATGAGCGTATCGGCCCCGCCCAGCATTTCCGGAATGACATATTCACCCACTGTGGGGATGAACACCAGCATGCCGCCGGCAATCACGCCCGGCAGCGACAACGGTAACGTCACCTTGAAGAACGCCGTAAAAGGACGAGCACCCAGGTCGTAAGCCGCTTCAAGCAGGCGACGATCGAGTTTGACCAGATTGGCATAAAGCGGCAGGATGAAAAACGGCAGATAGGCGTAAACCAACCCAATGTAGACCGCCAGATCAGTGCGGTAGATTTCCAGCGGCGTATCGATGACACCCAGCCACAAAAGGAAGTTGTTCAGCAGCCCGTCGTTACGCAAAATACCCACCCAGGCGTAGACCCGCAACAACAATGACGTCCAGAACGGCAGCACGACAGCCAACAACAACAGATTGCGGGCCCGGGGCTGGATTGCGCAATGTAATAGGCCATCGGATAGCCGATCAGGGCACAGCATAGCGTGGTGATCGCCGCCACCTTGATGGAATTCAGGTAGGTCGCAATGTACAGGCTGTCGGTAAACAGCAGGTAATAGGCGTTCAGGTGCAGCCCCAGCTTCAGGGTGTAGTCTTCCAGCTGAGCCAGCGGCGTGTACGGGGGATACCAAAACGCAGGTCGGCAAAACTGATCTTGAATACCAGCAAAAACGGCACAAGCAAGAACAGCGCCATCCAGAGAAAGGGCGGCAAAATCGCAAGACGCCGCGATAACAGGCGACGAGACCAGGCTGGCATTGGCTTCATGACGGCAGCACCGTTGCACTATCGGCCGCCCAGCTGACATAGACCTCGTCTTCAACGGCCGGCGCTGTGGCCGGGTCCTGTACCATCAGGGGCACATTGGCCTCAAGCATGAAACCGGAATCAAGGCGAACCTGATAACGCACATAACTGCCCATCCAGGCCACATGGCTGACGATCCCGTGCGCCCAGTTACCCTCGACCAGCGGCTGCTCACGCAGCACGCGGATATGTTCCGGCCTGATCGAGACGTGAACATCCATACCGAGGGGCTCACTGACCCCATGCGAAACGAACAAGGGGCGACTGAGCTGATCGCTTTCTATCACGATGTGATCGGGCTCATCGACCGTGATGCGGCCGTCAAACAGGTTGGTCGAACCGATGAACCCGGCCACAAAGCGCGAATTCGGAAAGGTGTAAACGTCTTGCGGTGTGCCGCACTGAATGATCTGCCCCTCGGTCATGACCGCCAGACGATCCGCCATGGTCATAGATTCTTCCTGGTCATGGGTCACCATGATGCACGTGACCCCTACCTGCTCCAGGATCTTCACCAGCTCGACCTGGGTTTTCTGGCGGATTTGCTTGTCGAGTGCCGACATGGGTTCGTCAAGCAGCAACAACTTGGGCCGCTTGACCAGGCTGCGAGCCAGCGCCACACGCTGTTGCTGCCCGCCCGATAACTGATGCGGCTTGCGACGCGAATACGCCGCCATCTGCACCAGATCGAGTGCTTCGAAAACCCGTTCGTGGATTTCGTTGCGCGGCACCCCTTCCTGCTTGAGCCCGAACGCCACGTTGGCTTCAATCGTCATGTGCGGAAACAGCGCATACGACTGGAACATCATGTTCACGGGACGGCGATAAGGAGGCAAGGCGGTGATGTCTTCGTTGTCCAGGTAGATACGGCCTGAGGTCGGTTGCTCAAAACCGGCCAGCATGCGCAACAACGTTGACTTGCCACAACCGGAACTGCCCAGCAGGGCGAAGATTTCACCGCGTCGCACGGACAGGTTGACCGACTGAACGGCAACCGTATCGCCAAAAATCTTGACGACGTCCTCGACACGAACGAATTCGTCGGCATCGGCCGACCAGGTGCTGCCTGCACTGCGATTATCTGTCATGGTTTAACGGCCTGATTTCAGCGCTGCCCACATCCGCGTCTGGATGCGCTTTGCAACAAGGGGCTGGGATTTGATCACGAACAACGAACGCGCCACCTCGGGTGGCGGATAAATCATGGGATTGCTGGCCACTTCTTCGACCACAAAGTCACGCGCCGACTTGTTCGCATTCGGGTAGAACATTTCATTGGTGATGGCGGCATGCACTTGCGGCGTTTCAATGTAATTGATAAAAGCGTGGGCTTCATCAACATTACGGGCGTCGGCCGGTATCGCCATGGTGTCAAACCAGGCCGGCGCACCGCCCTCGGGAATGACGTAATCGATCTCGAAAGGTTTACCCGCCTCTTTGGCACGCGAACGGGCAATCATGATGTCGCCCGAAAAACCATACACCATGCACAAGTCACCCGAGGCCAGCTCATCGATATAACCCGACGAACTGAACTGACGAATGTAAGGACGGATCTGCTTGAGGACCTCGAGCGCGGCCGCGTAGTCTTCCGTACTGTGGCTGTTGGGGTCTTTGCCAAGGTAATTGAGTACCGCCGGAAACACCTGCGCGGCCTCGTCAAGAATGGAAATGCCACAGCTTCGCAATTTCTGCGCGTATTCGGGCTTGAACAGAATATCCCAACTGTTCAACGGGGCATCGGGGCCGAGAATTTCACGCACCTTGGTCACATTGAAACCGAGACCATTGGTGCCATAACCCCAGGGCACCAGATACTGGTTACCCGGGTCTACCGCAGCGACCAGGGCCATGAGGTCCGGGTCAAGGTGTTTCAGATTGGGCAGTTTCGATTTATCGAGTTTCTGGAACAACCCCGCCTCGATCTGGCGCGCGGCGTAGTGAGTGGAAGGCACAACAATGTCGTAGCCCGACTTGCCTGTCAGAAGCTTGGCCTGCAAGGTATCGTTGCTGTCGTAAACATCGTATCGGATGCGGATACCGGTCTCGCGTTCAAAACCCGGAAGCGTATCGGGTGCCGTATATTCAGCCCAGTTATAAACGTTCAACACCTGCGCCTGCACGGGCATTACAAGCAGCGCCGCCCCGGCCAACAGCATGATTTTAGCGACCAGACGAGAGATCATGACCGACAAACCTTGACAAGAATTTTCAGGAAAGGCGTGATGATAGCGCCTTTTTAACCGCAGAACCCGCTGTTTTCAGGTGGCAGACAGCTGCCGGTACGCCACATCAAGAGCGTGTGCAAAAGACTGGCCCAACGCACCCTGCTTGCCTAATGAACGATACAGCCGTACCAGATTTGCCCGACGTCGGGCTGTCGTCATGCGACACACACGCCCGCGATCAAAGTCAATCAGCCAGACCCGACCGGCCGGATCGAGCAGAATATTAAAGGCATTCAGATCAGCATGCCAGACATTGGCGTCGTGCACGCGCAAAATGGCAGCGGCCACGCGAATCGGGTCGGCGACATCCAGTGACCGGGCCAGCGTGGTGGCCCCGTGGATGCGCGCCACCACAATAGCCGCCCGATACACCATGCCCGCACGCCACCACGCCGCCCCCAAAGGCTCGGGTACCGGCAACCCCTGGCGCACCATGCGATCGAGCAATGCAAACTCTGCAAAGGAGCGGGTGCGTTCAACCCCTTGCCACAGATAATGTTGCTGGCTGATACGGGCTACCAGGCCGCCACGGCGATAATGGCGAAGCACTGCACTTTCCCAAGGCCCCTGCACAAACCAGGCGGCCTGACGCCCACCGACCTGCACCGGTACTGCCTGCAATAATGCCTGAGCCGGGTCAAACCACAGCGCCGGGCTTTCATTTCGGGCCCGGGTTGCCAGTCGGGCAGCCAGGCGCAACCCGCCGGCATCGATCGGGATATCGACCCAGTCGGGTGCGTTCAGGCTATTGGATGGCGACGATAAGGACATGGCGACGAGAAGCAAACAGCTCAGGACATTGTCCGCAGGGACAACAACGGCGGCGTTTTCAGGATACCCCGCAACGCCAGATTACCCGCCAGCAGCGCCGCCAGAATACCTGCCATGCTACCCACCAGCCAGGGCCAGAGCGGCCAGGTAAAACTGATCTCGATGACCCATTCGGCCAGTACCCAGGCGATGGCGACGGCACCGAAACTGGCCAGCAAACCAGACAACCCGCCAATCAGGACAAGCTCGACGGCCATGGCCACCGACAACTGTCGTGAGTTCGCACCCAGCATGCGCAAAATGGCCACTTCACGCATGCGCTCGTCGCGGGTTGAGAAAACGCAGCCGCAAGCACCAGAACACCCGCCGCAATGGTGAACACAAAGAGCGTCTGAACGGCTTTGACCACCTGATCAAGAATGAACTTGAGCTGTGTCAGCATGGAACCCACATCAAAAACTGTCAGGTTGGGAAACTGGTGGACCAGATCCTGGACCAGGCCCGATTTATCAGGAGGCAAATAAAACGCCGTCAGATAAGACGTCGGGGCATAATCAAGTACCCCGGGCGACATCAAGGCAAAAAAATTGACATCGAAGGAGTCCCACTTGACCGACCGCAAACTGCTTACCCGAACAACCACCTGCTCGCCGGCAATGTCAAACCCCAGTTCATCGCCCAAACCGACGCCCAGCGTATCGGCAACCCCGGACTCCAGTGAAACCTCAGGGGCAGTGACGTCAAGCCAGCGACCGGCGACCACCCGATTGCTTTGCGGGAGATCGGCACGCCATGACAAGTTGAATTCGCGGTCAATCATGCGTTGCGCACGCGGGCTGCTGTAACTGCGCGAATCGACCGGCTGGCGATTGATCGTGACCAACCGCCCCCGCACCATGGGCGCTGGCGCATCAAGGACAATACCTGCCGACTTCAGGCGAGCCTGGACGGCGTCGCGCTGACCGGGCTGAATATTGATCAGGAACGTATTGGGTGCGTCATCAGGCAAGGCATTTTGCCAGCCTTGCAACAGGTCGGTGCGGGTGATGCTGAGCAACAGCAGAATCAGCAGCCCGACAGACAAGGCGCACACCTGGGCAACCACCAGGGACGTTCTGCGCGCAATACCCGCCAGCGCGAACCGCAACACGGAAGGTGCTCCGGTCTGCTGACGGAAATAGCCCAGAGCGGCAACTCCCAGCCAGGCCAACTGGCTGCATACGGCCAGCACCACAAGAACGCCACCGACAATGACTGCACTCAGCATCACGTCGGAGGACACCCATAGGGCCAATGCAAAAAACCGGCCAACCCAAGCACATAGGGTGTCGCACGATATTTAAGCGGCGTACCGGAATCCTGGCGCAGCACACGCGCCGGTGCAACACGGCCCAATTCAGCCAGCGGAGCCAGGGCAAACCCCAGCAAGAGCAATAGCCCGGTCACAAAACCCTGTCCTGCCGGATGCCACGAAGGTGACGGCAGCGGCGTGTCGAACACCACGGCGACAGCAGCAACCAGCACTTCATGCACGGCATAACCCAGCAGCACGCCGAGTGCCGAAGCCCCGATGGAAAACACCAGGAATTCGACAAGCAGCGCCCACTGGAGCTGACGCCGCGCTGCGCCCAGGCAGCGCATAATGGCCATACCGTCCCGGTGACGCAGCTGGTAGCGGCGCGTGGCAAGAGCCACCGCCACCGCAGCAATCATCACCGTCAGCAAAGCCACAAGCATCAGAAATTGATGTGCACGTTGCAGCGAACCCCGGATTTCGGGGCTGGCATCGTCAATGGACTGCAAACGCTGGCCCGGTGTCAGGGCATTCTCAAGCCAGACGCGATAACCGGCCAATGTATAGCCCGAACCGGCCACCAGCATCCCGTAACGTGCCCGGCTTCCCAAACCCAACAGGCCCGTTGCCTCCAGGTCGGAAGCGTTGATCATGACACGGGGCGCCACATTGACAAAGCGCACCCCGCGATCAGGCTCGTAGGCAATGACACCACTGATTTTCATGGACAAGTCGCCGACATCAAGCGCACCGCCGGGCTCAACGGACAGCAGCGTCAGGATCTGTGGGTCAACCCATACCGTACCCGGCTCGGGTGCCCGATCTGCCAGTCGTGTTTGCCCATCGCCGACGTCAAGCCGCAGACCCGGGTAAAGCGGGTAACCATCGGACACCGCCCTGACCGATGCCAGACGAACCCCGCTTTGCGTACCCACCATGGACGGGAAAGACACCGTAAGCGCCGTTTCAAGACCGGCACCCTGTGCGCGTGCCATGAAGAGTTCAGGCACTGGGGCATCCGCCTCAAGTGCAAGGTCACCCCCAGCATCTGGACCGAATTGCTGGTCAGGGCCTGACTGACGCGGTCTGCCAGAAAACCAACACTGGTAACAGCAACCACTGCAATAACCAACGCCAGCAAAAGGATGTTGAGCTCGCCCGAACGCCAGTCACGTCGTAACGCAGACAGCCCCAGACGCCAGGCGGAACCTTGATGGTTTCTAACGGACATACGACCTCTTTTTCAGCACACTAGAACGCACTTTCACGCAGACGGGCAATGGCGGCGTCAATGCGGTCAACGGCCCAGACCTCAAGACCCGGTATGGGCTGACGCGGTGCATTGGCTTTCGGGATGAGGGCGATCTTGAACCCGAGTTTGGCGGCCTCTTTGAGGCGCTCTTGCCCCCGCGGTGCCGGACGGATCTCGCCGGCCAGACCCACCTCGCCAAAGGCCAGCAAACCCGCCGGCAGCGGACGATTGTGCAACGATGACAAAATGGCCAGCAACACCGGCAAATCGGCTGCTGGCTCGGTGATTTTGACGCCGCCAACCGCATTGACGAAAACGTCCTGGTCATGCGTCACTACCCCGGCGTGACGGTGCAGCACCGCCAGCAGCATGGCCAGACGCGTCCCTTCAAGGCCTACGCTGATCCGGCGCGGGTTGGGCGCGTGCGCCGTATCAACCAAGGCCTGGATTTCAACCAGCAAGGGCCGCGTACCCTCTTGGGTGGCCATCACGCATGACCCCGCCACGCTTTGATCGTGCTGCGACAAGAACAAGGCCGACGGGTTGCTGACCCCTTTGAGGCCACGGTCAGTCATGGCAAACACACCCAGTTCATTGACCGCACCAAACCGGTTCTTGAACGCCCTCACCAAACGAAACGACGAATGGGTGTCGCCTTCAAAGTAGAGCACGGTATCAACGATGTGTTCGAGCACGCGGGGCCCGGCCAGCGCCCCTTCTTTGGTAACGTGACCGATGAACACGAGTGTGATGCCCGTTTGCTTGGCCATACGGGTCAGCTGCGCCGCACATTCTCGCACTTGCGATACCGAACCCGGTGCCGCAGACAACTCGGCTGAATACAACGTCTGTATGGAGTCGATAACGGCAACCGCCGGCTTTTGTGCCGTCAGTGTCGCCATGATGGCATCGAGCCTGATTTCTGCCAGAAGACTGACTTTGCCGGTACTCAGTTCAAGCCGGCGAGCCCGCAAGGCCACTTGCTCGGCAGATTCCTCACCTGTGACATAAAGCACCGGTACCTGCTGTGACAGCGTTGCCATCGCCTGAAGCAGCAAGGTCGATTTACCCACCCCGGATCACCGCCGATGAGTATGACCGCACCGGGTACGAGGCCACCGCCCAGAACCCGGTCAAACTCGGCTATGCCGGATGGCTGGCGCGGCAGTTCACGGGCTTCGATATCGGCCAGCACCTGCACCGGACTGGCCCCGGCCAGCGACGCATAACGGTGCGATGCCGCAGGCGCTTCAAGCGTCTCGACCAGGGTATTCCAGGACCCGCAATGGGGACACTTGCCTTCCCATTTGAGGCTGGTACCGCCGCAGTCGGAACACACAAAATTGGTTTTTGATTTGGCCATGACCGGGCTGCGCTTACACCTGGCGACCGGCCAGGCTGCTGCCACCATCAACGCCCAGAACCTGACCCGTGATGAAACCCGCTTCGGCCGACAACAGGAACAAGACGGCGGCAGCAACATCGGCCGGCTGACCCAGACGCCGCAACGGCACCGAGGCAATCGCGCGCTTTTCTGCGTCACTGCCTACCGGATGCTGTTCGCGGAATGTAAGGGTTTCAACCGCACCGGGCGAAACCGCGTTGACGGTAATGCCATACTCGGCCAGTTCAAGCGCCCAGGTTTTGGTGCAGGCAATGAGGGCGTTCTTGGCGGCGGCAAAACTGGTCTGGTTCGCAGACCCGTGGGCACTGGAGCCACAGATATTGATAATGCGCCCTTCACGACGCGTTTTCATGGACGCCACAAACGCTTGCGTGACCTGGACAGCGACACGCACATTCAGATCAAACACCGAATAAAGCGACGCCAGATCGACATCACCCAGAGGCTCATCGCGAATGACACCGACATTGTTGACAATGGCGTCAACCGGATACTTTTCACGAATCATGCGCAAAATATCCTCGGTTTCACCCGCATTGCTGAGGTCACAGGCATACAGGTAACCGGGGAAATCAATGTCTTGCGTGTTGCGCGCCAGGCCCACAACATGGCAACCCATATCGGCAAGACGCTGACTGATTGCCCAGCCAATTCCGCGGGTTGCCCCGGTAACAAGTACGCATTTGTTTTTCACGAGCCGTCCTTCGTAATGTTGATTTCAGGAAACCACCAACTTCGGAACGCGTGGTGCCACCGCGCATAGTAATTCATAACCAATTGTGCCAGCCGCGCTGGCGACTTCATCGACCGTCGGGCCATTCTGACCCCACAAAACCACGTCATCGCCGACCCGGGCCTGTGGTACAGGCCCCAGGTCGACCGTCAGCATGTCCATGGAAACTCGCCCCAGCAAACGGGTACGTACCCCGGCCACACTGACCGGAGTACCGGTAGGTGCATGACGCGGATAGCCATCAGCGTAACCGCAGGCGACAACACCAATGCGCATGGGCTGTTCAGCCACAAAGATATGCCCATAGCCCACGCCTTCACCTGGCCCGATTGAACGCACGCTAATCAGCCTGGACGACAGCGTCTGGCCAGGCTTGAGCTCCAGATCGGCGCTGGTCTGCTGCGTAAACGGGGACGAACCATACAAACAGATACCGGGTCGCACCCATTGTTCGGCAGTATCTGGCAAGGACAACCAATAGGCCGGCGTCAGACTGGCCGCTGAATTACACATGCTGTCAGGACCGGGAAGCCCGTGGGTAGCCTCGGCAAACACGCGAATTTGCGCATTCGTCAGGTCGTGTGCCTCGTCGGCGCGTGCGAAATGGGTCATTTTGCCGATGCGGCCCACTGTGCCCGACCGCTGCAAACCCGTGACGCTATCCCAGGCCGACCGGAACCGGTCTGGCTCAAACCCCAGACGATTCATACCCGTGTTCAACTTCAGAAACACATTGACAGGCTTGTTTACCTTGACGGCCGACAACATATCCAGTTGCGTCTGACAATGCACGGTGGCATCAAGCGAATACTGGCTGAACAGGTTAATATCGGCCGCATCGAAGAAACCCTCGAGCAGCAAAATGGGCTTCACCCACCCTGCCTCGCGACAGGCAATGGCCTCGGCCAGATCAAGCATGGCCAGGCCATCGGCCTGATCAAATGCCCTGAGAGCATTGTGAATGCCGTGTCCGTAGGCATTGGCCTTGATTACCGCCCAGATTTTCGGGCGTACGCGACGGTGTTCAGTACTGATACGATCGAGCTGGTTGCGTACAACAGCCAGGTTGTGAGTTAAAAACGGCAACGAAATTGTTGCCGAAATCGGACGTGGCATGACTTCTCCCTAATAACGGAAGTCTAATCCAACTGGCGTGCCCGCGCTTGGCATCCTGTAAAAATTCAAAACAATTTTCATGGCGGTAAATCACTACGAAAACTTCCCTGTTGCCTCGGTACTTGTCCCTGGTCACATACGCCGTGCCGTGGTCGACATTTACCGCTTTGCCCGCAACGCTGACGACATCGCCGATGAAGGCGATGCCCTGGCGCAGGCGCGGCTGGATGGCTTGCAAGCCTACCGACACGCACTGGATCACCTTGCGGGTCAAACGCCGGATCCGATCACTGCGCAGCTGGCCGAAGTTTTCGAACCGTTAGGCGAAAGCATTGCAAAACACCGGCTGTCGCTGCAACCGTTCTACGATTTGCTGTCGGCATTTTCGCAAGATGTTGTCATCACCCGCTACGACGACGACGCGCAATTATTTGACTACTGTCGGCGCTCGGCCAACCCGGTCGGCCATCTGATGCTGCAGCTGTACGATGCAGCGACCCCTTTGAACCTGACCCAGGCCGATGCCATTTGCACCGGCTTGCAACTGACCAATTTCTGGCAAGACATCGCGATTGACTGGGCCAAGAACCGCGTGTACCTGCCGCAGGCCCGGTTGACCCAGTTTGGTGTCAGCGAACAGCACATTGCCCATGGCCGCGTCGACGAACGCTGGCAGGCACTGATGCGGCATCAGGTGGGTCAGGCCCGGGCGCTGCTGCTTTCAGGATATTCCCTGCCCGGGCGCCTTCCGATGCGGCTGGCTCTTGAGTTGCGCATGGTCATTGAAGGCGGTTTGCGCATTCTGGAACGCCTGGACGATTTAAACTACGACATGTTCAACCATCGGCCCACCCTGAAACCCCGCGACTGGTTCGTTGTTCTGGGTCGGGCAATTATGCGCAGATCAGCGCCCAAACCTTCAGGCCACGCATGAGCCCCGACGATTATTGCCAGAACAAGGCCACAAAAAGTGGCTCAAGCTTTTATTACGCGTTTTTATTTCTGCCCCCGAACGCCGGCGCGCCATCACCGCACTCTACGCCTTTTGTCGCGAAGTGGATGACGTGGTGGATGAATGCCACGACCCTTCGGTAGCCCGCCAGACCCTGGCCTGGTGGCATCAGCAGGTTGACGCACTGTTTGCCGGGAAAGCCGAGCACCCGGTCATGAAAGCACTGATGCCGCACCTTGAATCGTGCCGTATTACGGCCGCGCGGCTGCATGCCGTGATTGATGGCATGGAAATGGACCTGGACCAAAGCCGTTATCTTGACTGGCCTGGCCTGCAGAAATACTGCTGGCACGCAGCAGGGGCCGTCGGTGAACTGTCAGTGGGGGTATTCGGCTACCAGGACGAAAATACCCTGGTCTACGCCGACAAGCTGGGCCTGGCCTTCCAGCTGACCAACATCATTCGCGATGTGGGCGATGATGCCCGGCGCGGGCGCATTTACCTGCCGATCGACGAGCTGCAGCAGTTTGATGTCAAGGCTTCGGAAATTCTGAACCGCCAATACTCCGACCGCTTCGTTGCCCTGATGCAATTCCAGACAGAACGAGCCAAAACCTATTACCGCGAAGCGCTCGCAGCCCTGCCCGAGATCGACCGGCGCAACCAGCGCTCGGGGCTGGCGATGGCAGCCATTTACCACGCCCTGCTGCTCGAAATCGAACGTGATCGCTGGCAGGTACTTGACCAGCGCGTTTCACTGACGCCGATCCGCAAGTTCTGGCTGGCCTGGAAAACCTGGGTAACCGGTGGCAAACGGCTGGCCAAACAGTTTGCCCAATGAACGTCGGCATCATCGGTGCGGGCTGGGCCGGGCTTGCTGCGGCCGTTTCACTGCGCGATGCGGGCCACACTGTTGCGGTTCATGAGGCCTCGGGTACTTTGGGTGGGCGAGCCCGTGCCGTCGATCGTCCTGAATTCGCCGCAATGCTGGATAACGGACAGCACATCCTGCTGGGAGCCTATCACCACACTCTGAGCCTGATGCAACGACTGGGTCTGAATACTGAAACCGCGTTCGTACGTCAACCGCTCGCGTTGAAAGCTGCCGACCACTCGTTCGAACTGCGCTGCGTCGACTTGCCTTCGCCGTGGCACGCCGCTGTAGGGGTTTTTCGGGCCAGAGGCTGGAACCTGTCAGAGAAACTGGCATTGACGCGTGCGATTCTGCGCCTCAAAAACCGACGATGGACGGTCGTGCCCGACCAGAGCGTGTCCTGCTGGCTTGAACGGCACCGCCAACCCGCCAGGATCATTCAACGATTCTGGGAACCCTTGTGCCTTGCCGCCCTGAACACACCCTTGCACGATGCCAGTATCGACATGCTGGCCCGGGTTCTCGGTGACAGCCTGGATGCCGGACGACACGCCAGCGATGTACTGATCCCGACAACCGACCTTTCCGATCTGTGGGCCAATCATGTCCCCGGGGACATCACGACACATCGCCGCTCGACCATACGGCAAATCACCCGTGAAGGATCCGGCTATCGTCTTGACGGAAGCTATTCTTACGATGCCCTTGTGGTGGCAACAGCGCCGGCCTCGGCCCACCGACTGCTGGCGGGCCTGCCGCAGATACCACACGCCACGCCATTGCTTGAGTCGCTTTCAGCGTTTGCGCCGGTACCGATCGCCACACTGACCCTGGCGCTGGAACGCCCCTGGTATGACTTGCCAGACAACATGCTGATGCTGGACGACCAGGCACACCCGGGCGCCCTGGGGCAATGGCTGTTCAACCATGCCCATATTGCCGCAACACCCCAACGCAAGCACCTGCTCTGTGTGGTTATCAGTGATTGCCGAGCCCTGATGACGCTGGACCGGCATGAAGCTATTGAACAACTGCTACGCCAGATACGCACGCAAACCGCCCATTGCAACGCCATGCCACGCATTACGGGTCACACTCTGATCATTGAAAAACGTGCAACGTTTGCAGCAACGCCGGGCCTGACGCGGCCCGATAATGCGTCTCCCTGGAATAACCTGATGGTAGCCGGCGACTGGACCGACACCGGCTACCCCGCCGTACTGGAAGGCGCCGTTCGCAGCGGACAACGGGCCGCCGCCCTGCTGTGTCAGGGCTATTGACGTCAGACGACCAGATCGACCTGCTGCAACGTACCCAGTCGGCCGTCTTCACCAACATACAACCCCGTACCCCGGACCTGGCCGTGCATGGTGTTGTCACGTCCCTTGAGATCAAACGGGGTTTCGGCCTGCCCGAGATACAAGGCCCCCACCTTGCGTTGCGCCAATGACGTCAACTGGTCTTCACCCTGACCGTCTTTGGTCCAGATCAACAATTGCGCAAACACACTGTCAGCCTCGTCGATCCAGCCGTTGCCGTCTTCATCGTATTGGGCAAGGTCGGCAAAACCATTACCGCTTTGGGTACCGAATAATTCAGACCCGTCATCAATGATGCCATTGCCATTTCTGTCGAGCGCCAGGAAACCGCTGGCACCGCCCACAAACGAGATTGTGTCGTCGACACCATCGCTGTCGATATCAAACGCAAATTTCTGATCGGTCAGTTGCGCTGCCGTGCCACCAAAATTGATGACCAACGGATCTTTGCGGACCCCGTCACCGGCGCGCAGGGAAAACGTGCTTTCGCTGGCGAACTCCCGTGTCATTTGCATGGAGACACTGAACTGCAGGGTTTTGCCATCTGCGGTGCGAATGACCCCTTCTGCCGAGAATGAGGTCTGCTCGAATTCGTAGACGGATTCACGACGGTCATATTCAATACCCCACCCTTGAGGTTGATCGGCCTGGGTCGGCACAGACCCTGCCTGCGCAGGAACCGATGCGGCCGCACCGGCCGCCTGCGTCAATTCCGAAGCATCCATCAGCTTGACCTTGCGCCCCGTGAACGCCTCGATCAGTGTGACCAGCAGCTTGAGCTTGGGATCAGAGTCGATGGCCTCAGCACTGGGCATCAACCGCATCAGCCCCGGCGGCCTCTTGGCCAGATAATTCACCACCAACCGGACGACTGGCGGCAGAACCGGTATTCCCCCTTGCACTGGCGCTGATGACGGGGATTGGGAAGCCGCCTGCAACAACGCCTGACGTGCCGCCTCCGAAATACTCACGTTGCTGCCAGGGAGCGCCGCTGAGCGGCCCGCTGCACCATTGACGGCCTCTTGCCCTTCAAAATCAGGGCGCTGGTTACCCACCCAGGCCCGCATCGTCTCTTGAACCGATACCTGGCTGACGCGGGTATGCTGACTGGCAAACGCAATGTTTGAACTTTCGATTTTCATGTCTCGGGTCCTGTTAAGGCGGATACCGAAGGCGTAGCCACCGAAGCAAGGCCCTCATGTTCAAACAGTAACGACAGATCGCGACAATTGTTTAATCACAGGTCAGGCGACCAGCCTGATGACGAAGCAATAAACCAGCCCAGGTACTCGTCACTTTACGTAGTGAATCGGGCCGACACCATGCCCCCGAACGCCTCGACAGGATATGCGCGCTGGCCTGAAGGATCAGGCCAATACACGCTGTACGGAATAAAACCCCAGTGCGGTCAGGGCCAACGAGCCTGCCAGACTGATGAAGGCATAACCCAATGCCGCCAGCCAATCGCCCCGCTGCAGCAGACCGATGGTTTCGGCAGAAAATGTAGAGAATGTGGTCAGGCCACCCAGAAACCCGGTGATCATGAACAGCTTGAGCCAGTCGGGCGCCGCAGGCCACTGCACGACCAACGCCAGAAGCAGACCGATGGCATACGCACCCAGGCCATTGGCCGCCAGTGTGCCCCACGGCAAGACCGCCCCCGAGTGATTCAGCCACAGGCCAAGCAACCAGCGGCCGATGGCCCCCAAGGCCGCGCCTGCACCTACGGCCAGCAAGTGTGCAAACGTTATCATGGCCGGCGACTACCCAAACAAACGGATTGATCAGGTGAGCCGGCCACAGACATGCTTGCCACTACGTACGCTGCCCGCAGCCTACAACTGTGCGTGCTGCTCGATGTAGCGACGCACCAGAGCCACGTCGCAATCCATGATTTCGACTTTTTGCGGCAAGGACGCCAGATGCCCCAGTGCGCAGGGGGTGGCGCGGGCTGACCAATGGCCTCGACAATGGTGTCGTTGAACTTGGCAGGCAATGCCGTTTCAAGCACCAGCATGGGGACACCCGCTTCGACAAAGGGCCGTGCCACCTTGACGCCATCGGCCGTATGCGGGTCGATGATAACGCCCGTGGCTTCGTGTACCGCACGAATTGTAGCCAGACGGTCGGCATGGCTGCTGACACCGGCCACGAAACCATAACGCGACTCGAACAAGGGCTTGAGATCGGAAAGATCAAACTCGCCCTGAGTGCCCAACTGCTGCCATAACGACGCCACGCGAGCCGCATCCTGACCGACCAGGTCGAATACAAACCGCTCGAAGTTGGACGCCCGGGAGATATCCATGGAAGGACTGGAAGTGGCGTGCGTTTGCGCAGCCGAACGCGGTCGGTACACACCGGTACGGAAAAACTCTTCGAGCACATTGTTTTCGTTGGTAGCCAGCACCAGACGACGCACAGGCAAACCCATTTCACGGGCCAGATGACCCGAAAGAATGTTGCCGAAATTACCCGAAGGGACAGCAAACGACACCTGCTGACCCGGACCGGTAGTAACGCGCAACCAGCCCCAGAAGTAGTACACCACCTGAGCGGCAATACGCGCCCAGTTGATTGAATTGACAGCCCCCAGATGGTAGCGCGACTTGAAGTCAAGATCGCTGCCCAGTGCCTTGACGATATCCTGGCACTCGTCGAACACACCCTTTACCGCGATGTTATGAATGTTTTCATCTTGCAGGGAGTACATCTGGGCGCGCTGGAAATCGCTCATGCGGCCCTGAGGCGACAACATGAAAACCGACACCCCTTTCTTGCCGCGCAAGGCATATTCGGCGGCGGAACCGGTATCACCCGAGGTTGCACCCAGAATATTGAGTGTGGTGTTGCGACGCGCCAGAACGTATTCAAACACTTGCCCGAGAAACTGCATGGCCATGTCTTTGAAGGCCAGGGTTGGGCCCTGCGACAAGCCCAACAAGCTTAACCCGCCATCAAGCGGCTTGACCGGAACAATATCGGGCGAATCAAATGCATCGGTGGTATAGGCTGCCGCAGTGAGCTTTGCGAGGTCGGCACGCGGAATATCATCGATGAACAGGCCCAGAACCTCGGTGGCCAGTTGCGGATACGACAGCGTGCGCCAGGACTCAAGCGTTTCAGCTGAAATTTTTGGCAGCGATTCGGGCAGGGCCAGCCCGCCATCGGGGGCCAGGCCTTCGAGCAGAATGTCAGAAAACTGCAGTGGCGCCATACCGCCACGGGTTGAACGGTATTTCATTGGAGGCTTTCCACGCGAAGACGTGTCACATGAGACTTGACGAAAGGCAAGGCCTGAATCTCTTCCAGGGCACGGTTGACATTGCCTTCACGGGCCTGATGCGACAGGAAAATGATATCGGCATCGTCGGGACCATGCGGTTCCTGGAACATGGACCCGATCGAGATCTGGTGATCGGCCAAAACACGCGCCAGATCGGCAAGAACGCCCGGGCGGTCATCAACGCGCAAGCGCAGATAGTACGACGAAACGACGTCATCCATGGAAAGAATCGGCGTGTCGGCCATGGCACCCGGCTGGAACGCCAACGGCGGCACATGGTGGCCCGGATCAGCCAACAGCAAACGGGTCACATCGACCAGGTCAGCCACCACCGCCGAAGCCGTAGGTAATTCACCCGCACCCTGGCCGTAATACAGGGTAGGCCCAACCATGTCACCATAGACTTGCACCGCGTTCATGGCGCCCTCGACGCTGGACAGCAGGCGTTCGGCAGGAATAAGTGTGGGGTGAACACGCAACTCAATGCCGTTCTCGCAACGACGGGTAATACCCAGCAGCTTGATACGGTAACCGAGACGTTCTGCGTGCTCGATGTCTTCTTTGGCCAGACCGGTAATGCCTTCGATGTGAACCTTGCTGAACTGGACGGGGATACCGAAGGCCAGCGAAGCCAACAGGCTGAGCTTGTGGGCAGCATCGACACCTTCAATATCGAACGTCGGGTCGGCTTCGGCGTAGCCCAGCCGCTGGGCATCGGCAAGGGCTTCGTTGAACGACAGCCCTTTGAAGCGCATTTCAGAAAGAATATAGTTGGTTGTGCCGTTAATGATACCGGCGACCCACTGAATGCGATTGGCCGACAAGCCTTCGCGAATCGCCTTGATGATAGGGATACCACCGGCCACGGCGGCTTCGAACGCAACCATCAGGCCCTTGGCCTGGGCCGCCGCGAAAATCTCGTTGCCATGCTTGGCCAGCAAAGCCTTGTTGGCCGTCACCACGTGCTTACCCTGGGCAATGGCCTCGTTGACCAATTCCCGGGCGATACCATCGCCACCGATGAGTTCGACCACAACATCGATATCGGGGTGACGCACCACCTCAAAGGCATCAGAGGTGACCAGTACATTGTCACCCACTTCCTGGCGCACGGCATCAACGTTAAGAGCGCCAACCGCAACCACCTCGATTTTGCGGCCCGCCCGACGGGCAATTTCTTCGGCATTGCGGACAAGTACCTTGAACGTACCGCCACCGACAACACCAAAACCCAACAAACCTACTTTTACAGGACTCATTTGATCAACCCGTCTTTACGAAACATTTCTTTAATGCCGCGTACCGCCTGGCGTGTACGCTGCTCGTTTTCAATCAGTGCAAAGCGCACATATTCGTCGCCATACTCGCCAAACCCGACCCCCGGCGAAACCGCCACCTTGGCCTGCTCGAGCAATTTCTTGGCAAACTCGAGCGAACCCAGCGCACGGTAAGGCTCGGGAATACGCGCCCAGATGTACATGGACGCCTTGGGAATATCGACCATCCAGCCGGCCTCGTGCAGGCCTTTGGCCAGGACATCACGCCGGTTGCGGTACTGTTCGACCACTTCGGCCACGCAGTCTTGCGGGCCTTCGAGTGCCGTGATGGCCGCCACCTGGATAGGTGTAAACGTGCCATAGTCGTGGTAGCTCTTGATGCGGGCCAATGCATTGACCAGTTCGGCGTTACCCACCATGAACCCCACACGCCAGCCGGCCATGTTGTAACTTTTGCTCATGGTGAAAAATTCAACCGCAACATCGCGCGCACCCGGCACCTGCATGATGGAAGGCGCCACATAACCGTCGAAGCAGATATCGGCGTAGGCCAGGTCGTGCACCACCAGAATATTGTGCTCTTTGGCCAGTGCCACGACCCGTTCGAAGAAGGACAACTCGACACATTGCGCCGTAGGATTGCTGGGAAAGCCCAGAATCATCATCTTTGGCTTGGGAATGGATTCTTTGACTGAACGCTCGATTTCTTCAAAGAAATCGAGCCCCGGTGTCATGGGCACCGAACGAATGTTGGCACCTGCAATAACCGCCCCGTAAATATGGATGGGATAACTGGGATTCGGCACCAGTACGGTATCGCCGCGGTCAAGAGTCGCCAGCATCAGGTGCGCCAGACCTTCTTTGGAGCCAATGGTGACAATGGCTTCGGAATCGGGGTCAATGCTGACCCCGTAACGCCGGTCGTACCAGCCGGAAATAGCCCGGCGCAAACGCGGAATACCCTTGGAAACCGAGTAACCGTGGGTATCGGGGCGCGAAACGACTTCGACGAGTTTGTCGACAATGTGCTTTGGTGTGGAACCATCGGGGTTCCCCATCGACATGTCAATGATGTCCTCGCCACGACGGCGCGCCGCCATCTTGAGCTCGCCAGTAATATTGAAAACATACGGCGGCAAACGCTCAATGCGAGGAAAATTCGTCATGGTAATTCCTTGGGGGTTAAAAGAGGCTTGTAAGCGAAAAATGGGGCTGGTTAGCGCATAACCTAATAGTTTAAACGATAGCCCCAACCAATAAAAGGCGACCCGCTGCCCGACATGCACGGCATGGGTTCCGGCCACGATTGCGCTATGATCAGCCTTGTCCTCTGGAGTTTTTACCGTGCAATTGCAAGCTGAATCAAACCCTGCCCTGAATACCGTCACCGCTTACGGCGAGCACTATATTGAAATCAATGCCGTGCGGTTCGACCATGCTGTGTACTTCGGTCCCGAAGGCGAGGTCAAGCGCTGGGAAACCACTCGGGTAAGTGACATTACCAGCCAGCAGCTGCGCGATATTGCAGGGCTTGCACACACTGCGGTTTCACCCTTGATTTTCTGGATGCCCCCGAGGGCCGTCCGACCAGACCCGACGATGCGCCAGAAGTCATTCTGGTCGGCACCGGGAAACAGCAACATTTTCTGCCAGCGGCGGTTATTCGTCCGCTGCTTGACGCGGGTATCGGCGTAGAAGCCATGAGTACGCACGCTGCCGCCCGCACCTACAACATTTTGATGGCAGAGGGGCGCCGTGTCGTTGCCGCCCTGCTGCCACTGGAGTCAACATGAGCGAAATATCCATCGGCTCTGCCGTTCCTGCCTTTACCGCACAAAGCACCGCCGGCGACATCACCAACGCCAGCCTTGAAGGGCACTGGACAGTGCTGTATTTTTACCCGAAAGACAGCACACCAGGCTGTACCACCCAGGCGCAGAATTTTCGGGATCGCATCGACGACTTCAAGGCAGCGGGTTGCCAGGTGATGGGTGTGTCACGCGACTCCATCAAATCGCACCAGAACTTCATCGGCAAACAAGAATTGCCATTCACACTGATCTCGGACCCCGACGAAACACTGTGCAACCTGTTCGGCG
The DNA here is from genome assembly GCF_030344915.1 of Neopusillimonas aromaticivorans. Taxonomy (GTDB): domain Bacteria; phylum Pseudomonadota; class Gammaproteobacteria; order Burkholderiales; family Burkholderiaceae_B; genus Neopusillimonas; species Neopusillimonas aromaticivorans. Next base: position 281,966 of record NZ_CP128233.1, read on the forward strand.
TCATGAAAATGAAAAACATGTACGGTAAACAGGTCAGGGGTATTGAGCGCAGCACCTTCCTGATCAACCCGCAAGGTGTTGTCACCCACGAATGGCGTGGCCTTAAAGTGCCCGGTCATGTTGACCAGGTACTGCAAACCGTCACTGCAGCGGCTCAATAAGCCCCTACCCCAGCCCACGCTCAGGAGCCTCCACCTTATGCCGCTACCCAAGTTGCCGACCCGCCCGGGAAGCCTCGTTACTGTCGACAAAACCCTTGATGCCTTCATCACATCACCCGACGAGCAACCCGCCCCGCCGGCACCCCCAGGGCTCGCAAGTCAACACGCCGCAAAGCCAGTACGGCAACGGCGGCTGCCGAAGGGTCTTTGAATGCCCTTGCCTCGCCGGAAGCTGAAAACCCGGACGTGACCCCGACTGAACCCGTTGCACCGCCCGTTATTGCCTCAAAGAAGCGGTTGTCCGTCACGACGACACCTTCCATCAGCGAACAACCTGTCGTTGCGCCAAAATCGCGCAACACAAAGAAACCGCGCCTGGATGTCGAGAAACGCAAGATGTTCGTGCTCGACACCAATGTCCTGCTTCACGATCCCAGCTCGCTGTTCAAGTTTGAAGAACACGATGTCTTTCTTCCCATGCTGGTTCTCGAAGAGCTCGATCACCAGAAAAAAGGCATGTCGGAAGTGGCCCGTAATGCCCGTCAAGCCAGCCGTTATCTTGACAGCCTGGTTGCAGACAACAAGGGGTCGGTAGAAAGTCTTCACCTTGACGCACTGGGCAATGCAGAGGCCCGTGGCGCATTGCATTTCCAGACGACAGCCCTGCAATCAGAGCTGCCCATGACGCTGCCTGCCGGCAAGGCCGACAATGTGATTCTGGGCGTGGTTCACGCCCTGCAGCAACAGCACACAGACCGCGAAGTGGTCCTGGTGTCGAAAGACATCAACATGCGCCTGAAGGCACTCGCTCTGGGCCTTCATGCTGAAGACTACTACAACGATCATGTGATTGACGATTCCGATTTGCTGTACGAAGGCGTCATGCCGCTGCCAGACAATTTCTGGAGCCAGCATGGTAAGGACGTGGAGTCCTGGCAACAGGGCGGCACGACGTTCTACCGCATCAAGGGGCCACTGTGCGCGCAGCTGATTGTCAACGAATTCGTGTTTCTGGAAGGTGAAATGCCGCTGTATGCCCAGGTGAAGGAAGTCACTGGCAAAAGCGCGGTACTGGCCACCTTGCGTGACTACAGCCACAGCAAAAACAATGTATGGGGCATTACCGCCAAAAACCGAGAGCAGAACTTTGCCATGAATCTGCTCATGAACCCTGACTGCGATTTCGTTTCGCTACTGGGTCAGGCGGGTACAGGCAAGACGCTGCTGGCGCTTGCTGCCGGGCTGACCCAAACCCTGAAACACGTCGATACTCTGAAATCATCATCACCCGGGCTACCGTGCCTGTCGGCGATGAAATCGGTTTTTTGCCAGGTACTGAAGAAGAAAAAATGCTGCCCTGGATGGGAGCACTGGAAGACAACCTCGAGGTCCTTCACCTGGGCACCGGCAATCCGGGCTACACCGCCAGCAATGGTACCGACAGCACTAAAAACGCCACCATGGAAATGATCCGTTCACGCATCAAGGTTAAGTCAATGAGTTTCATGCGTGGACGTACCTTCCTGAACAAATACCTGATCATCGACGAAGCCCAGAACCTGACGCCGAAACAGATGAAAACACTGGTCACCCGAGCCGGCCCCGGGACCAAAATCGTTTGCCTTGGCAATATTGCGCAAATCGACACCCCTACCTGACCGAAGGCAGCTCGGGCCTGACCTATGTGGTTGACCGATTTAAAGGGTGGCCGCATTCCGGGCATATTACCCTGCAGCGCGGCGAGCGCTCACGACTGGCCGACTACGCCAGCGAAGCCCTCTAAACGATCATGACCCATCACGACAACAACCCGGACACAAAACCGGTCGGCATTACCCTCGGTGATGCTGCCGGCATCGGGCCCGAAATCATCATCCGCCTGCTGGCCGAAGGGCCAGCCTGGCCGGTTGTGGTCTACGGAGACCACGGTGTACTCGAACGCACCATCAAGGCGCTCGATCTTGCAGACAGGCTCTTCATCAACAGTTACCACCGCGTTGATGACATTGCCTGGCCCTTGGCCAAAGGCGCCATTGCTGTCGTTAACCGTCACAGCCCCCTGCCCGACACGGTTCAGCCCGGCGTGCTGAATGCCCATGCCGGACGCGCCGCCTACGAGTACGTTTGCCACGCCACCGATGATGCGCTGGCCGGCAAACTGCGGGCCGTTGTCACCGCGCCGTTAAACAAGGCCGCCATGCAACTGGGCGGCATCAATTACCCGGGGCATACCGAAATCCTGGCAGACCGCACCGGCACCGCACATTTCGCCATGATGCTGGCCAATCAAGAGCTGCGCGTCATCCTGGTCACCATTCATATCCCGTTGGTCGATGTCAGCCCAAGCCTGACGATCGACAAGGAACTTCAAACCATACGGCTGGCGTACCAAGCCTGTCGTCATGCCGGCGTTACTGCCCCACGGGTCGCTGTTGCCGGGTTGAACCCGCACGCAGGCGAACATGGCAAGTTCGGACACGAAGAAAGCGACATCATCGAGCCCGCCATTGCCCTGGCTCGCTCCGAGGGGATCAATGTTTCGGGCCCATGGCCAGGCGACACCATTTTCATGCGAGCCCGTCGGGGTGAGTTCGACATTGTGGTCGCCCAATACCACGACCAGGGGCTGATTCCGGTCAAATATCTGGGTGTTGATGAAGGAGTCAACGTGACGGTTGGCTTGCCATTCATTCGCACCAGCGTTGACCACGGCACGGCTTTCGACATTGCCGGCAAAGGCATCGCCGATGCCGGCTCACTGAAAGCAGCGTTCAATATGGCCTTGGCCATGTCGGGGGCCACGCCCGATTGATTGCCACCGGGTTCCCACCACTGCCTGCCACAGGCAACCCGCGACAAGTGGCCAGCCCGTGTCACCGTTCAAAACGGGGAAAACCTTCAGCGCTTATTGCAACCCCGATGTAAAGTTAAGGAAGCGTGTGCTGGCCCCTGGAAGGTCAGGCGCACCGAACCGATTGGCCCGTTACGCTGTTTGCCGATAATGATTTCGGCGGTGCCTTTATCGGGTGAATCGGGGTTGTACACTTCATCTCGGTAAATAAACAAGATCAGATCGGCGTCCTGTTCAATAGCGCCCGATTCGCGCAAGTCACTCATGACCGGGCGCTTGTTGGGCCGCTGTTCAAGGCTTCGGTTCAACTGCGACAAGGCAATCAGCGGGCAATTCAGTTCTTTGGCCAGGCCTTTCAGCGAACGGCTGATTTCCGAAATTTCAGTCGCCCGGTTTTCACCGGCCGAATTGGCCGACATCAACTGCATGTAGTCGATAATGATCAGACCCAGTTGCCCGCATTGACGGGCCAGACGCCGCGCACGGGCACGCACCTCCATTGAACTGAGCGCCGGGGTTTCATCAATATAAATCTGGGCTTCCTGCACCTGCTGGACGGCATGCGTCAGGCGCGGCCAGTCTTCAGCAGTCAGTTTTCCGGTTCGCATGCGATGCTGATCAAGCATGCCCACCGAACCCACCATACGCATGGCCAACTGGACCGCCCCCATTTCCATGGAAAATACCGCTACCGGCAAGCCCTGTTCAATGGCGACATGCTCACCGATGTTCATGGAAAACGACGTTTTACCCATCGACGGACGACCGGCCACGATAATCAGATCGCCGGGCTGCAACCCCGACGTCATGCGATCGAGGTCATTGAAGCCCGTCGGTACACCGGTAATATCGGAACCACCCTCACGGTGATACAGTTCGTCGATGCGCTCGACCACCTGGGTCAGCAAGGGCTGGATTTCCTGAAAACCGGTGGCACCGCGTGCCCCTTCCTGGGCAATCTGGAACACCCGGGATTCCGCCTCATCAAGCAATTGACGAGCTTCCTTGCCCTGCGGGTTAAAGGCGGCCGCCGCAATTTCATCCGCCACCGACACCAGCTTGCGCAGCATAGAGCGTTCACGCACGATTTCGGCATAGCGGCGGATGTTGGCTGCGGACGGCGTATTGTGCGCCAGTGCATTCAGATAAGCCAGCCCCCAACCTCTTCACCCTTCCCGGCACTGGCCAATGACTCATACACCGTGACAACGTCTGCCGGTCGTGCGAGGCTGATCAGGCGCGTGATGTGCTGCCAGATGATTTTGTGATCGAAACGGTAAAAGTCATCTTCGCCAACCACATCAGTAATACGGTCGAAAGCGGCATTGTCGAGCAACAAGCCACCCAAAACCGACTGTTCGGCCTCGATGGAGTGCGGAGGAACCCGCAAATAATCTAGCTGCTTGTCACCGGTTGGTTGTACGTTTTCCACGAAGGCAATCCAGAAGAAACAAAATGGAAAAAGCCGGCTTGCACCGGCTTCTTCAGGGGGCCAGGTACTTCACATTGCTGTGAAATGTACCATGGCGGACGACAGGGTCTTGAACCGAAGTTAGACCATTTCGCCTTGAACATTGACAGTGATGTCAACCACGACGTCAGCATGCAATGCGACCTGGGCGGGGAACTCGCCCACCGCCTTGATCGCGCCGTCGGGCAGGCGAACCTGCGACTTGACGACCTGGAAGCCGCCTTCTTGCAGAGCTGCAGCGATGTCCATGGTGGTAACCGAACCGAACAGGCGGCCGTCAACACCCGCTTTCTGGGACATCTTGAGCAGGAAGCCGCCCAGTTTTTCGCCTGTGGCCTGAGCCGCAGCCAGACGCTCGGCCTGTTGCTTTTCAAGTTCGGCGCGGCGTGCTTCGAATTCTTTCAAAGCCGCTTCAGTGGCGCGGCGAGCGATTTTTTGAGGAATCAGGTAGTTACGGGCGAAGCCGTCGCGAACACGGACGACGTCACCGAGGTTACCCAGATTGCTGACTTTTTCGAGCAGAATAACTTGCATGACTTTAACCTCGGATTATTTGTGGTTGTCGGTGTAAGGCAACAACGCCAGGAAACGGGCACGCTTGACAGCGGTGTCGAGCTGGCGCTGGTAGTGCGCCTTGGTGCCGGTCAGGCGGGCGGGGATGATTTTGCCGTTTTCCTGGATGAAATCGCGCAGGGTATCGAGATCTTTGTAGTCAACCTGCTCGACACCGGCAGCGGTGAAGCGGCAGAACTTGCGACGCTTGAAAAGCGGGTTCTGCTGGTTGAACTTGCGTTTTTCTTTGCCTTTTTTGAAGAAAGCCATAATGTGCCTCTTGAGTGCTTGAGCCTGTGGCCCAATCGGTATTAAGTATGCATCGGGCCAAATGCCCGTGCGAGAACTGGAACTACAACGCGGCTAAACGGTCACCGGACCGTCATCGGCGTAAACACGCGACGCCTGCTGTATATGCAACACCAGTTTGCTGGCCCCTTTTCTGACCGGAGCAAGAAAACCTTCGATGTTGAGCAAAACCCCCAACGGGGTTTGGGCCATCAGCAGGCCGATATCGCCCAAGGCTACTGCGACTATGGAAAACTGCACACGGCGCATTGCACCGGCTTCCATGACATCAGAAACGTGATCCAAAACCAGCTCAGTGACCGGAACCCCTGCCGGGGTATAACGCAGCGGCTTGATTTCAAGCACACTGGCGGTAGTGCGAAACTGGTTCAACACGTTGCCTGTGGGTGACGCGGGTTTACTCGGCGCTGGCCGCTGCGTCGTTGCTGGACTTGCGTGCTTCTTCGCGTTCGACGGACTTCATCATGATGGAAGGCGCAGTTTCAGCTTTTTTGGTTTTGACAACCAGGTGACGCAAGACGGCGTCGTTGTAGCGGAACGAGTGCTCGAGTTCGTCGAGTGTGGTCTGGTCGCACTCGATGTTCATGCACACATAGTGTGCCTTGACCAGTTTCTGGATCGGGTAAGCCAACTGGCGACGGCCCCAGTCTTCAAGACGGTGCACTGTACCTTTGTTACCGGTAACCAAGCCTTGGTAGCGCTCGATCATGGCGGGCACTTGCTCGCTTTGATCGGGGTGCACAATAAACACTACTTCGTAGTGACGCATAGGTAGGACTCCTTGAGGATAGCTTTTACGGCCTGCGATAAGCCGCAAAAGGGTCAGCCCGCAGACAAAGCGCGTAAACGCACCCATGCCCGTCGAGCAAGAAACCGCTAATGATAGCACGAAGCTGTTTTTCCGGGCAATGATTGCGGGTTGTATCACAGGGCTACACCCCTGCCTGAAATCGCTTTCAGTTCAGGCAAATAGCAGCAACACACATCAAACAAGACGGGCAGACCCCAAGGCCTGCCCGTCGGCAAAACATGCTGCAAAAAATCAGCCTTCAACCACGGCGTAGGCAGAATGGTTATGAATGGATTCAAAGTTTTCAGCCTCGACACGGAAGCGCTGAACCCCGTTGATTGACTGCAATTGCACGGCCACATCACGCACCAGATCTTCCACGAACTTGGGGTTTTCGTAAGCACGTTCGGTAACGAACTTTTCGTCACCACGCTTGAGCAGCCCCCATAACTCACACGAAGCCTGTTGTTCGATACCCTGAATGAGCGCATTCACATCGATGGCATCAACAGTATCGAATACTGCCTCGACCGTAACGTGTGAGCGCTGATTATGCGCACCGTACTGGGAAATGGCTTTGGAACACGGACAAAGACTGGTCACAGGCACCAGTACAGACAATTCGAACTGCACGTCATCTGCCGTGGCGATCGCCTTCCAGGACACTTCGTAGTCCATCAGGCTGGCAACCTGGGATACCGGGGCCACCTTTTCAATGAAATACGGGAATCGCGCGCGGATGTCGCCCTTTTCCGCATTCAGCAGAGGCAGCATGTTCTGGGCCATTTCGCAGAACAACGCTGGCGTCATGGGCGTTGCACGATAGCGCTCGAGCAGGGCGACAAAACGCGACATGTGCGTGCCTTTTTCATGGGCAGGCAGCGCAACGGTAAGCTCCCAGTCGGCTACGGTGGGCATCGGCTGGCCGCCTGCGCCGCTGACCAGCATGGGGTGACGTACACCCCGAACCCCGACACGCTGGATCGGCATCCGGCGGGTATCGGCCGAGCTTTGAACATCGGGCATGACGGCAGCAGAATCAGTGATGGAGTTCATGATTTGACCTGTATAAAACCGGACGATGCCGGGACAATGAATGATAACGACTCTACATTACCCTGACGTTCAAGCGGTGTCGAGCATAACCCCTGGGTTCGACAGGTTTTTGCGGGACACCCTATTGACACGATTTTGTCCTGGACAAACTAGGACAAACAAAACTTCTGTCTAATCGAGTCGGCAATGCCCAGGGCGTCGAGCCCGTGCTGCTGCAACAATTTGCCCTGATCACCATGATCAATGAATTCATCAGGCAAACCCAGCTGCAGGACAGGGATCTGGACTCCGCGACTGGCCAGATGCTCGAGTACAGCACTGCCTGCGCCGCCCATAATGGCGCCTTCCTCAAGTGTCACAATAGCCTCATGGCTGGCCACCAGCTGATCAACCAAAGCATGATCAAGCGGTTTGACAAACCGCATGTCAGCAACGGTTGTATCCAGTTCGTGGGCCGCCTCGAGCGCAGCGGGCACCAGCGTGCCGAAACCCAGGATGGCAACCCGCTTGCCGTGCCTTAAAACATGGCCTTTGCCGATTTCGACGGTATCGAGCGATGACGTGACTTCGGCGCCACAACCGGCACCGCGCGGATAACGTACCGAGGCAGGCCCGTTGTAGTGATAACAGGTACTGAGTAACAACCGGGTTTCATTTTCGTCAGACGGCGTTGCAATAACCATATTGGGAATACAGCGCAAAAACGCAATGTCGTAATTACCGGCATGGGTAGCGCCATCAGCACCCACCAGACCCGCACGATCAAGCGCAAACGTTACATCGAGGTCTTGCAACGCCACATCGTGAATCAGTTGATCGTAACCTCGTTGCAAGAAGGTGGAATAAATGGCCACGACGGGTTTGAGCCCCTCGCAGGCAATACCACCCGCAAACGTGACGGCGTGCTGCTCTGCAATACCCACATCGAAATAGCGCTCGGGAAACTGCTGGTGAAATTCGACCATGCCGCTGCCCTCGCGCATGGCGGGGGTAATGGCCATCAGTCGATCGTCGTGCCGGGCCATGTCACACAACCAGCGTCCGAAGACCTGGGTAAACGTCTGGCGCACAGGGGCCGTCGATTTCTGGATACCCACCGTGGGGTCGAATTTTCCGGGGCCGTGATAAAGCACAGGATCGGCTTCAGCCAGTTTGTAGCCCTGCCCTTTTTTGTGACCACGTGCAGAAATTGAAGACCACCCAGCTGACGCAGGTTCTGCAACGTCGGCACCAGCGCATCAAGGTCATGACCATCGATGGGGCCCACATAATTGAAGCCCAGCTCTTCAAACAGCGTGGCGGGGGACACCAGACCTTTAGCGTGACCTTCGACCCGACGAGCCAATTCAAGTACCGGCGGCATGTGCTGCAAGACAGCCTTGCCCATGTTCTTGGCGGCGGCATAAAACTTGCCGGACATAAGCCGTGCAAAATAATGATTCAGTGCACCAACCGGCGGCGAAATCGACATGTCATTATCGTTCAGGATCACCAGCACATTGACACCGGGCGTGACACCCGCATTGTTCAAGGCCTCGAAGGCCATGCCTGCCGTCATGGCACCATCGCCAATGACCGCAATGTGCTGACGCTTGGCGTGCCCCAGATTGCGTGATGCAACCGCCATACCCAGCACCGCCGAAATCGAAGTGGACGAATGGGCCGTACCAAAGGGGTCATACACGGACTCAGAGCGCTTGGGAAACCCTGAAATGCCACCAAACTGGCGCAAATGGGCCATTGCGTCGCGGCGCCCGGTCAAGATCTTGTGCGGGTACGACTGGTGACCGACGTCCCAGACAATGCGATCGTCGGGGGTATTGAACACATAATGCAGGGCAACGGCCAGTTCGACAGTACCCAGGTTGGAGGACAAATGCCCCCGGTGCGGGACACCGCAGTCAAAATGAACGAGCGCAACTGATCGGCAACCTGTTTGAGCGACCGCGCGTCAAGGCCGCGCAAGTCGTCGGGCGAATTGATCTGTTCTAAAGAGGGAATAGTCATACACGTTGAACCTGTTGGCGCCAGACGCCACTGAGGCCTATTTTAGTTGAGTAGCCAGGCACCCGAAGCGCCATCAGTGATCGCGACCCACAATATAATCAGCAAGATCACCCAGACGATGGCCCGCCGGCCCGAGCGGCAACAAGGCGGCATGCGCCTCTTGACGCAGCGACTCAAGCAGTTCACGTGCAGGGTCAACACCCAGCAACGAGACATACGTTGGCTTGTTGTTCTGAAGGTCTTTTCCCGCCGTCTTGCCCAGCACCGCCGTATTGGCCGTCACATCAAGAATGTCGTCGGCCACCTGAAAGGCAAGCCCTACCGCGCTGGCGTAACGCTCAAGCCCTTCACGGGTAGCCGAACCTGCACCCACAACAATGCCCCCCAGCAACACACTGGCCTGCAGCATCGCACCGGTTTTCATGCTGTGCATGACCTGCAGCTCGGCCTGACTAAGTGCCTGACCCACGGCCAGACAATCAATGGCCTGCCCACCCGCCATGCCCAGGCTACCCGCAGAGCGAGCCAGCAACTCGATGGCCTGAATAACCAGCGCGGGCGCAACCGGGGTTTGAGCCAGCAATTCAAAGGCCAGCGGCTGCAAGGCATCACCGGCAAGCATGGCGGTCGCCTCATCAAACTGACGATGAGTCGTAGGGCGACCGCGGCGCAAATCGTCATTGTCCATGCACGGCAAGTCATCGTGTACAAGCGAGTACGCGTGAATCAGTTCAACGGCGGCGCTGGCATGATCAAGCGCCTTGGCCTGCGCCGACGACAATGACTGCCCGGCGCCAATAGAGGCCTCGCCTGCCGCATAGACCAGCGCGGCGCGAACCCGTTTGCCGCCACCCAGCACCGAGTAGCGCATGGCTTCGTGCAAGCGTACGGGCTCGATATCAGCCTCAGGCAGAAACTCGTCAAGAACGTTTTCAACGTGTGCCGCTGTGGCCTTTAACCAATCAGAAAACGGCTGAATTGTGATCGACATACCGCTTATCCCTCTTGGTTGGTCGTATCATCAAGCGGCTTCAACACGTTGCCCTGCAGCACCTTGACCTGCTCATCGGCAGCATCCAGCAAACGCTGGCACACGCGCGAGAGCTCAACACCGCGCTCGTACGCCGCCAACGACTGTTCAAGCGGCAATTCCCCGCTTTCCATCCGTGCGACCAGCGCCTCGAGCTGGGACAACGCGGTCTCGAAGTCTTGTGGCAACGGTGCCGCACCTGGCGACGGCGTTACCCCGGATGAGGTGGCAGAATGTTCGGCCATGACAATTTCCTGAATTTGAATTAGTGCGATTGTACGAGATGCCGGATCAAACAACGCCGGCCTCGCCGTAAGTCTTGTTTTTAAAGAAAAAGTTTCGGGTACAATGCGCGTTTACATTTCATCGGCCAGTCCGTTTTTTCTTCGCACCAGCCAAAACTTTCACCGGCTGGTAAGTAACCGCGCGGGGGACAAATCATGACCGACATTGGTCGGGAAGCGCAATTCGCGCTGGCACAATCGCAGCTTTCCGTTGAAAGTTATTTCGACGATACCATCTTCGCTCGCGAAAAAGCCCGTATTTTCAATAACTCAGCCCTGTACGTCGGGCACGAGAAACTGGTGCCCGAAACGGGTGACTGGTACACGCTGGCGCACGAGCACGCCGGGCGTGCCCTGGTTCGCAATCCGAACGGCGTAGAATTGATCTCAAATGTTTGCCGTCACCGACAGGCCGTCATGCTGGGCTTCGACATGCTCGACCCGGCAGGGCCTAAAACGCACCGGGGCAACCTGCGCGATACAGGCGGCAACATTGTCTGCCCGATTCATCGCTGGACCTACAGCAAAAACGGCGAATTGCTGGGGGCACCCCAGTTTCCAGAAACCCCTGCATGAATCTGGAAAGATTCACGCTCAGAAACTGCCACGGGCTGCTGTTCGAAGGCCCGCGTGACCCTGCACATGATATGGCGTCGCTGTTTAAACGGCCTGAGTTTGATTTCGGTGACTACGTGCTTGATCACGTTGAAGTGCACCACTGCAACTACAACTGGAAAACCTTCATTGAGGTCTACCTCGAAGACTATCATGTGGGGCCGTTTCATCCGGGCCTGGGGCGTTTTGTCACCTGCGATGACCTGACCTGGGAATTCGCCGACTGGTACAGCCTGCAACGGGTGGGGGTGCACAATGCCCTGGCCCAACCTGGCTCTGAAACCTACAAACGCTGGCACGACCAGCTCTTGCAATTCCGTCAGGGCGAAACCCCCGACTTCGGAGCCGTCTGGGTCACCTACTTCCCCACCCACATGATCGAGCTGTACCCGCATGTCGTGGTGTTGTCGACCCTGCACCCTGTCAGCCCGCAAAAAACCGTCAATATCGTCGAGTTTTATTACCCCGAGGAAATTGCCGCATTTGAGCGCGATTTCGTCGAGGCGCAACGCGCTGCCTATATGGAAACCGCAGTTGAAGATGACGAGATTGCCGAACGCATGGATGCCGGGCGCAAGGCTTTGATGATGCGCGGTACCACTGAAGCCGGTCCGTATCAGTCACCCATGGAAGACGGCATGATGCACTTCCATGCCTGGTACCACCGCCTGATGAACCAGACCAGCTGACCTCGTGACCCTACTCGCCCGTAGCCACCGGGCGTTCAGGGTCACTGCACCACTCGCTCCACGACCCTGGATACAAGGCCGACCCCGACAGGCCGGCCAGTTCCATGGCAAACAGGTTATGACACGCCGTAATGCCTGAACCACACTGGTGAACCACCTGCTCCGGACGAGTCTCACCCAGCAAGGCATCAAACGCCTCACGCAACTGCTCCGCCGGCAAAAAACGGCCATCAGGCTGGCAGTTCAGAGAGTTCGGACGATTCAAGGCCCCCGGTATATGCCCGGCCACCGGATCCATGGGCTCGGTCTCGCCGCGAAAACGGTTCTCGGCACGTGCATCAACCACCACAAACCGGGGCTTGGCAATATTCGCCAACACCTGGTCTGCATTCACGACCGGCATGAATGGCGTCCGCCCGGCGGACGAATTCACACCAGCGGCGTCGGCTGGCGCACTATCGACGTCTGTGGACATCAGCCCCGTTTGCGCTTTACTCGCAGCAGCAGGCGCCACGACAGCACCAGACGCTGCCGAGGCCACAGGCAGCCCCGAGGCTTTCCAGGCCGCCCAGCCGCCATCAAGGACGGCAACGGCATCGTGCCCCATCCAGCGCAACATCCACCACAAATGCGCCGCAAAAGCCCCTGCCCCCCGTCGTAAATGACCACTTGCACCCCGGGGCCAACCCCATGCGTGCGCATCAGGGCCAAAAATCATCCAGCGACGGCAACGGATGCCGCCCGTTGGTACCGGTTTTTTGCGCACACAAGTCATGCTCGTGATCCAGAAAGACAGCGCCGGGGATATGCTCGAGACTCCAGGCCTTGAATCCAGCCTGATGATCGAGCAAATCATGGCGCACATCGAAAACCACACAGGCGCTGTCGCGCAGCAGGCGATCAAGCGCGGAAGGGTCAATCAACAAACGGTACATATCAATTCTCCGGGTTACGCCTTGGCCGTGGCACGACTGCGCCGGCTTTCAGTATAGGTGCGCCAGGTCGACAACAAACCTGCGGCAATAACCAGCGCCATGCCCACCCAGGCCAGCCCATCAGGAACCTCGTCCCAGAACACCACCCCAAGGATAGTGGCAAAAACAATGGTTGTATATTGCAGCGCTGCCGTCAATAATGCTTTGCCCGCACCAAATGCGCGGGTCATGGCCAACTGCCCGACCAGACCCGACAAACCCAGCCCGAGCGCAGCCAGCCAGGCTTGCCACGACAAAGACTGCCAGCCGTCAATCCACAGAACACCCAGACTGGAGATACAGACACACAGCGAAAAAACAAGTACGGTGCGCCATTCAGACTCGCCCGACTGCCCAAGCTGGCGAACCTGCATCATGGCGATGGCACCCAGCATGCCCGCCCCAAGACCGGCCAGCGCGCCAACAAACTGGTCTTCCCCCAGGCTGGGGCGCAGAATCCCCAACACACCGACAAACCCCAGACCCACCGCCAAAGCACGCACATAATCACCGCGTGCCCCGCCCCACAGGAGCATATAGCCGGTAATGAACAAGGGCGAGGTGTAATTGAGGCTGATCGCCGTTGGCAGTGGCAAATTTGACAGCGCGTAAAACCCCAGCCACATGGAGGCAATACCCGACACATTGCGCCAGAGATGCTTTTTGGGTGTTCAGGGATAATGCGACGATGGGTGAAAATGGCCCAGCCCAGCAGCAACAGCACCGACGGAACACCGCGAAACAAGATTATTTGCGCCAGCGGCACGCCAAAGCTGGCGGCCAGTTTGATGCAGGCACCCATGATGGCAAACATGGCACATGCAAGAATCATCCACAACGACTGCATAATGGCGCGGTATAGTTCCGATAAAACCTGAAAGACGATACTATACTGCCGCCCGAAATTTTTTATTTTCAGCAAAATGTCAGTATTTAAACTATCAGGGCGAACACCTGATAGTGGCCCATAACGGCATGGGCTTCGGGCTTGCTTCCGGCAGGCCCTGACAGGTTACCCGGATTTCACTCGCAGACCCTTTAATTGCGGGAACCGGGCCCCATTTATATGGTCTGAATCAACTCACCTACTTGCAGGATGATCCTTACATGAAACGTGTTTTTCTGTTCTTGCTGACCAACATTGCGGTCATGGTTGTTTTAAGCATCACCATGAACGTACTGGGTGTTGGTCGCTTTCTCACTGCACAAGGTCTTGACCTGACCCAGTTGCTGATTTTTTCTGCACTGGTTGGTTTTACCGGGTCGTTCATCTCGTTGCTGATGAGCAAATGGATGGCCAAGCAAAGCACCGGAGCCAGGGTCATCAACCCACAAGCTCCCGCCAACGCGCGCGAAGCCTGGCTGGTTGACACCGTTCACCAACTGGCTGACCGGGCCGGTATCGGTCATCCCGAAGTGGCCATCTACGAAGGCCCGCCCAACGCTTTTGCAACCGGGGCATTCAAAAATGACGCTCTGGTCGCCGTATCAACCGGACTGCTGCAAAGCATGACCGAAGAAGAAGTGGCGGCGGTATTGGGTCATGAAGTCGCCCACGTCGCCAACGGCGACATGATCACCCTGACCCTGATTCAGGGTGTGGTCAACACCTTTGTGGTGTTCCTGGCACGCGTTGTCGGTTATTTTGTTGACCGTGTCGTTCTAAAAAACGAACGCGATGTGGGTATCGGCTATTACGGCACAGTCATTGTGTGCGAAATCGTTTTCGGCCTGCTGGCCTCGATTATTGTGGCCTGGTTCTCGCGCCAACGCGAGTACCGCGCCGATGCCGGAGCCGCCAAACTGATGGGTGCCCGTGAACCCATGGTTCGTGCACTGGCCCGACTGGGCGGACTTGAACCCGGCGAATTGCCCAAATCATTCGAGGCATCGGGTATTTCAGGCGGTGCCGGAATTGCGGCGCTGTTTGCCACGCACCCCCATCGAAGACCGTATCCGTGCCCTGCGCAGTGCCCAGACACTCTAATTCGCTGATTCGGCACACCAGAATCTGGCCTGATCAGTTCCGGAACCGGCCCTGATTGACCTACAGGCTGGCCCCACGGAAATCGGGGTTTGTTCTGGCCGAATTCACGCTCTACAAACGCCCGACAAAAAGCCGCTTTGCCTCACAGCAAAGCGGCTTTTTCACTTCCGGCCACGAACAGGCCTGAAAGCCTGACACGAAAACCGGTAACTAACCTAGATGCTTCGCAAACCAGTTCAGTGCCCGTCGCCACGCGTCATTGGCATCGGCCTCGTTATAACTTGCACGGTAATCAGAATAGAACGCATGATTTGACTCGGGATATACCACGATTTCAGACGCACGTGCATTGGCATTACCTTGCGCCAGCGCCTCTTGCATTTGCGTGACCCCTTCCAGCGGAATACTGGCGTCCAGGCCACCATAAAGGCCCAGAACCGGGGCCTTCAAGGTGCGGGGCACATCAATCGGATTACGGGTCTGCAAAGGCCCGTGACCCACCAGCAGCTTGCCGTACCAAGCGGCACCCGCGCGCACCTGCGGGTTGTGGTCCGCATACATCCAGGTGATACGCCCGCCCCAGCAGAAACCCGTGACGGCCAGACGCGCAGTGTCGGCCCCCTGTGCTTTGGCCCAGGCCACACTGGCGTCAAGATCGGCCATAACCTGATCATCGGGAGCCTTCGAGACAATTTCCTTGATCAGCGTGGGCACGTCAGTGTACTGACTGCAATCACCCTGGCGTTCCAGTAAATTGACGGCCACCGCAAAGTAACCCTCTTTGGCAAAACGACGGCAGACATCACGAACATGCTCGTGCAAACCAAAGATTTCCTGTATGACCAGAACCACCGGACGATTCATTTGCCCCTCTGGAGCGGCATAATAGGCCGTAATCGTGCCGTCAAATGTTGGCAACTGGAATTCGCCATGGGCCAGACCCGTGGCATCGGTATGAATTGTTGTCGGCGCTGCGCCGGTAATGGGTGAAAAAGACATGTTTCCTCCGTTTGAATCACGTTAACGTGGCCGCTGAAAACCAGCACGCACACTGAAACCTGGCGGGGATGCCCCTTGCCAGGCAAGCCGCAGCCGTTAATGAGCCTGCTCCCAGTTCGGGCCAACCCCACTTCGGCGACCAGGGCACCGCCAACTCTGCCACATTGCACATCAGGCCTGGCAGCCGGGCCACCAACAGGTCGACTTCAGCATCCGGCACTTCAAACACCAGTTCATCGTGCACTTGCATGACCATGCGCGTGCTTAGTTTTTCGTGCTCAAGCCAACGCTGCACAGCCACCATGGCCATCTTGATCAGGTCGGCCGCCGTACCCTGCATGGGCGCGTTGATGGCGGCTCGTTCAGCAGCCGCACGTCGAGGGCCTTTCGAGCCTTTGATGTCAGGCAACCATAGGCGACGACCGAATACGGTTTCGACATAGCCTTGTTCATCGGCCCTGACCCGGGTCTCTTCCATATAGCGCGCCACTCCGGGGTAACGTGCAAAATACCGGTCAATATACGATTTGGCCGCATCCCGGGTAATGCCCAGCGCGCTGGCCAGGCCAAATTCACCCATACCGTAGATCAGACCGAAATTGATGGCCTTGGCCGAACGACGCTGTTCGGACGTCACCGCCTCAAGTTCAACCCCGAAAATTTCTGCGGCGGTTGCCCGGTGAATATCCTGCCCCTGCGCAAATGCACTCTGCATGCCCGCATCACCCGACACGTGGGCCATGACACGCAACTCGATTTGCGAGTAGTCAGCTGAGACGATCTTGCCTTCGGGTGCTACAAACGCCGTACGAACACGTCGCCCTTCTGCCGTGCGAACCGGAATATTCTGCAGATTCGGATCGGACGACGCCAGCCGCCCGGTGATGACCGCCGCCTGCGAATAACGCGTGTGAACCCGACCGGTCGACGGATTGATCATTTTGGGTAACTTGTCGGTATACGTGGATTTCAGCTTCGCCAGGCCACGGTATTCAAGCAGCACTTGCGGCAAGGGGTAATCTTGTGCCAGCTTCGTCAGCACATCCTCATCCGTTGACGGCGCACCGCCCGCCGTCTTGCGCACCACCGGCAACTGCATGCGTTCGAACAGTATTTCACCCAGCTGTTTGGGGAATTGAGATTGAACGGCTGACCCGCCAGTTCATAGGCCCGCGACTCAAGCGCATTCAACTGCAGGCCCAGCTCGTGACTTTGCCGCGCCAGCACCTGCGCATCAATCATGACGCCGTTGCGTTCAATGGTGGTCAGTACATCAGAGACCTGTACTTCAAGCCGATAGACCGTCTCAAGCTTTTCATCGGCAGCAACCTTGGGTCGCAATACACTGTGCAACTGCCACGTGAAGTCAGCATCCTCACAACCATAGAACGCGGCCTTTTCTACCTCGACTTCGTCAAACCCGATCTGTTTGGCCCCCTTCCCGCAGATGGACTCGTAACTGACGCCTTTGCGGCCCAACCAACGCTCACCCAGCTCTTCCAGGTTGACACGACGATGTGACTCAAGGACATAGGCCTGAAGCATGGTGTCCTCGGTAATGCCCGCCACCCGAATGCCATGATTCATGAAGACATGCGCATCGTATTTGGCATTGTGGAACAGCTTGGCTGCAGTGGCATCTTCAAGCCAGGGCGCAAACGCTCAAGCACATCATCACGCGGCAACTGAACGACATTGTCAGGGCCTCGATGGGCAACCGGTATATAACAGGCCTGCCCTGCCTTCACCGAGAACGACACCCCGACCAGCCGGGCCTGCATGGGGTCAAGCGCTGTCGTTTCGGTATCAACGGCCACCAGATCAGCCCCTTTGATGCGTTCAAGCCATTGCTCGAATTGCGACCAGTCGAGAATGGTGTCGTACTCCACTTCGGCCGGTGGTGCCGGTGGGTCGACGGCCACACGACTGTCTTGTTCAGGTACGCGTTCCTGGTCACCCGACAGCTCGCGCAGCCAGGTCCGAAAGCCATACTCGTCATACAGTTTAATCAAAGCATTCCGGTCGACAGGGCGCGGTGAAAGATCAGACAGGTCATCGGAGAGAAACGGAATTTCGCAATCAAGCTTGATCGTGACAAGCTGACGGGTCATGTCAAAATCAGGAATCGCCTCGCGCAGGTTTTGCCCCGCCACCCCTTTGATCTTGTCGGCATTGCGCACCAGTTCCTCAATCGATCCGTATTCGTTCAACCACTTGGCCGCCGTTTTTGGCCCGACTTTTTTAACCCCGGGGATATTGTCGACGGTATCCCCCGTCAGCATCAGAAAATCAATGATCTGGTCAGGTCGGACACCGAATTTCTCAATAACGCCAGCCACATCCTGACGCCCGCCGTTCATGGTGTTGACCAGTTCAACATGCTCATTGACCAGTTGTGCCAGATCTTTGTCACCCGTAGAAATGATGGTGTGCACACCCTCGCGCTCGGCACGTCGGGCCAAGGTGCCAATGATGTCATCGGCCTCAACGCCGGACACCGACAGCACAGGCCAGCCCAGAGCGGTCACCGCCTGATGAATAGGCTCGATCTGGGACGCCAGTTCGTCGGGCATGGACGGACGATGACCTTTGTAGTCGGGGTAAATATCATCCCGGAAGGTGCCGCCCTTTGCATCAAACACGCAAGCCAGATAATCGGCGTTATAGTCGTGGGGCAGTCGGCGTAACATTGATATGACACCATATAAGGCCCCGGTAGGCTGTCCTTTGGCGTTACGCAAATCGGGCAGTGCGTGAAACGCCCTGTACAGGTAACTGGAGCCATCAACAAGCAACAAGGTTTTTTTCATGAGTCGCAATAAAGTAATTCGTATGCCGGTGTCCCGGCAGATCCCCGTGATTATGTCAGAGATGCAGGCCGCTGCCGATGTCCTTCAGGACATCGGCTGGGGTGTCAGTGTCTTTGGAAGTGCCCGTATTAAACCAGAATCACCCTGGTATGCCCTGGCCGAGGCTGTAGGCCAGCGCCTGGCGAACGCAGGGCTGCCGGTCATTGCCGGCGGCGGGCCCGGCATCATGGAAGCCGCCAATAAGGGCGCGTTCAATGCCGGTGGCCAGAGCATCGGCCTGAACATCAAGCTGCCCCATGAAACCAAAAACAATATGTTCCAGACACACAGCCTTGAGTTTGAATACTTCTATTCACGCAAGGCCACTTTTTTATGCACAGTGCGGCCTACATTGCCCTTCCGGGCGGTTTCGGCACACTGGACGAACTGTTCGAGGTCTTGACCCTGATTCAAACCGGAAAAATTCCGGCAGCGCCGGTCGTCTTGATGGGCACAGCGTACTGGGTCGGCCTGATCGACTGGATCAAGACCGAAGTTGAAACCAGCGGGCTGATCGGCCCGAACGACATCGACCTCATGGTACTGACCGACGATGTCGATGAAGCCATGCGCTGCATCGAATCGTTCATCCGCAACAAAGCAGATGAGCTGGGCTACGAAGCCATCATTCCGGAATAAACCACGTCGCACCTGGCCAGACGCAGGGCAAACTGCTTGGAAAGCGCCAATAGGGCGCTGCTGATACCAACAGACCCCGCTGCCGCAAAGGCAAACGGGGTCTGTTGGTATCAGCAGCCCACGCGTCAACGAGGGCTATCTTGCACGGCCGATATGGCCGGGATCAGACGGCACCTTCACGCGACATGCGGCGACGCTCGTGCTCTTGCAGGTAACGCTTGCGCAAGCGGATCGACTTCGGTGTGACCTCGACCAGTTCATCATCAGAAATAAACTCGACGGCATATTCGAGTGTAAGCTTGATCGGTGTCACCAGATCAATGTGTTCGTCCTTGCTGGTCGTACGAATATTTGTGAGCTTCTTTTCTTTGGTGGGATTAACCACCAGGTCATTGTCACGGCTGTGGATGCCGATGATCATACCTTCGTACAACGGCTCGCCGGGGCTGACAAACATGCGGCCACGATCCTGCAGTTTCCACAAGGCGTACGCAACCGCATTGCCATCATCCTGACTGATCAACACACCGTTACGACGCTCACCGACGCCACCCTCACGCATCGGTGCGTAATCATCAAAAATGTGACTCATCAGGCCTGTACCACGGGTCAGCGTCATGAACTCACCCTGAAAACCAATAAGACCACGCGCCGGGATCCGGTATTCAAGGCGGGTGCGGCCACGACCGTCAGATTGCATGTCGTTGAGATCGCCCTTGCGACGCCCCAGCTCTTCCATGACACCGCCCTGATGGGCTTCCTCGACGTCAACAGTCAACAGCTCAAATGGCTCCATCTTGACGCCATCAATTTCCTTGAGCAGTACCTGCGGGCGCGAAACAGCCAGCTCGTAACCTTCACGGCGCATATTTTCGAGCAAGATGGTCAGGTGCAACTCACCGCGGCCACGCAATTCAAAGACCATATCGTCGTCGGTAGGATTCATCCGCAGGGCCACATTCGACTTGAGCTCAAGCTCAAGGCGATCACGCAACTGACGACTGGTCACAAACTTGCCTTCACGACCCGCCAAGGGGGACGAATTGACCATAAAGTTCATGGTCAGGGTGGGCTCATCGATGCGCAACAGCGGCAAGGCTTCCTGGGCATTCGGATCAAGAATCGTGCACCCGATACCAATCTCGTCAATGCCGTTGATAAGTACGATGTCGCCAGCTTGCGCCTCGTCGACCAGCTCACGTTCGAGGCCCTTGAACTTGAGCACCTGATTGATGCGTCCTTTGATGGGTTCGCCATCCGGACCGAACTTGATTACGACGTCCTGACCGGCACGCACGCGCCCACGATTGACACGGCCGATACCGATCTTGCCCACATAGCTGCTGTAGTCCATTGAAATGACCTGCAATTGCAGCGGCGCGTCTGGATCGTCTTCACGTTGCGGAACGTTCTTGATGATAGCCTCGAACAACGGACGCATATCACCCTCACGAACATCGGGGCTCAAGCCTGCGTAACCGGACAAACCGGATGCGTACACAATGGGGAAATCAAGTTGCTCTTCCGTCGCACCCAACTTGTCGAACAGGTCGAACGTCGCATTGATCACATGGTCAATACGCGCACCCGGACGGTCAACCTTGTTGACCACCACGATGGGCTTCAGGCCCAAAGCAAGTGCCTTGCGTGTCACGAAACGGGTTTGAGGCATCGGACCCTCAACCGCATCCACCAGCAACAACACGCCATCGACCATCGACAAAACGCGCTCAACCTCGCCGCCGAAGTCCGCGTGCCCAGGGTGTCAATAATATTGATGTGGGTGCCTTCATACTCGACCGCACAGTTCTTGGACAAGATGGTAATGCCACGTTCACGCTCGATATCACCCGAGTCCATGACGCGTTCGGAAATTTGCTGATTGTCCCGGAACGTACCGGCCTGACGTAACAACTGGTCAACCAGGGCCGTTTTACCGTGGTCGACGTGGGCAATAATTGCCACATTGCGCAATGCGCGACTCATAACTGTTCATCCTTTTGTTGAGCACCTGCAGGCAGCAGACCGGCAGGTAAATTGTCTGGCGCAATCAGGACCGAAACCGGATCCGACATTGACTGCAGGGCATCAAGCGCCACTGCATCATCAATGCTGAAAGGCCCGACAGCCGTCCGACGCAAGGCCACAAGGTGTG
Organism: Neopusillimonas aromaticivorans; assembly: GCF_030344915.1. Lineage (GTDB taxonomy): Bacteria > Pseudomonadota > Gammaproteobacteria > Burkholderiales > Burkholderiaceae_B > Neopusillimonas > Neopusillimonas aromaticivorans. Next base: position 303,384 of record NZ_CP128233.1, read on the forward strand.
CGCCACACCCGATAGCCCGGCCAATATCTTGTGCAAGTGTACGAATGTACGTACCTTTGCTGCAATGCACCGACAAGCGGGCCTGGCGCCCGTCGAATGCCATGAGTTGCAAGTCGTGAATGGTGACCCTGCGTGGCTCGCGTTCAAGCTCGATACCCTCGCGGGCATACTTGTACAGAGGTTTGCCATCGCGCTTGAGCGCCGAATACATGGGAGGGATCTGCAGGATCTCACCCCTGAAGGCAGGCAGTACCGCCTCAAGGGCGTCACGATCAATACCCTGAAAGCCATCAACCTTGGTGACCACATTACCCGTCAGATCACCAGAGTCTGTTTCTTCTCCGAAGGCCAGCGTTGCCTCGTACACCTTGTCGGCATCCAGCATGGCACCGGCAATTTTCGTCGTACGGCCAAAACAGCAAATCAGCAAACCCGTGGCAAACGGATCGAGCGTACCGGTATGACCGGCCTTGCGCGCATCAAGTGTACGCTTGGCACGTTGCAGCGCGTGGTTGCTGGACAAACCCTCGGGTTTGTCAAGCAACAGGACGCCATCGAGCAGTTGCCCGCGTCGTGAAGCCATCGTCAAGGATCTCTTAAAAAACGACAGCCCCTCAGGGCTGTTCGTCAGGTTCTTCGGGTGCGGCAGAGCGGGCCGACTGGCCCTGGGGTGCGTTTGCCTGGTCAATAAGCTGCGACAAGGCCAGCCCGCGCGCGAGCTGGTCGTCGTGATGGAAGTGCAAGGTCGGCACAGTATGAATGTGCAACATCTTGAAAAGCAGGGAGTGAAGCCAACCCGCCTTGTCCCGAAGGGCTTCAAGCGCAACATCGGGCTCAGCCCCCATGACGGTAAAGTACACCTTGGCATGGGCGTAATCGGCAGAAAGCTCTACACCTGTCAGGGTAATGAGACCGGCACGGGACACATCCAGCTCGCGCTGGATGAGCACAGCCAGATCTTTCTGGATCTGGTCAGCCAGGCGCGTATTACGCCCGGATACAGCCTTGGATTTGTGACGCCCCATGCTTACAGTGTCCGTGCAATTTCTTTGATTTCGAAGACTTCAAGCTGGTCGCCCACTTCGATATCAACATTACCCTTGAGGGTAATACCGCAATCGAAGCCAGCCTTGACTTCCTTGACGTCGTCTTTGAAACGACGCAACGAATCGATACCGCCTGTCCAGACCACAACGTTGTTGCGAACCAGACGAACCTGGGAGTCTCGACGAACCAAACCATCGGTCACCATACAACCGGCAATATTGCCGACCTTCGAGATGGTGTAAACCTCGCGAATATCGACCGAACCAATGACTTCCTCGCGCTTTTCGGGTGCCAGCATACCGGACATGGCGTTGCGGACATCGTCAATGGCGTCGTAAATAATGTTGTAGTACCGCAGGTCGATACCGTTGGTTTCAGCCAGTTTCTTGGCGCTTTGTTCAGCGCGTACGTTAAAGCCGATGATGACGGCATTGGAGGCAATGGCGAGGTTGACATCGCTTTCGGAGATGCCACCCACCGCCGCATGAACCACCTGAACACGCACTTCGTCGGTAGACAACTTGAGCAGCGACTGCACCAGGGCTTCTTGCGAACCCTGCACATCGGTCTTGACAATAAGCGCCAGCGTTTGTGTACCTTCGCCCAGGTTGTCGAACATGGACTCGAGCTTGGCGGCCTGCTGACGTGCCAGTTTGACATCGCGAAACTTGCCTTGACGGAACAAGGCAATTTCGCGTGCCTTGCGCTCGTCGGCCATGCCAATGACTTCATCACCAGCGGACGGAACCTCGGTCAGGCCCTGGATTTCAACCGGTGTAGAAGGACCTGCCGTGGTAATCGGCTTGCCATTCTCATTGAGCATGGCACGGACACGACCATAACTGGCACCTGCCAGCACCGAGTCGCCGCGCGACAGGGTACCGCTTTGAACCAGAATGGTGGCCACTGGACCACGACCCTTGTCAAGACGAGCTTCAATCACAATGCCTTTGGCAGGGGCTTCGACAGGCGCCTTGAGCTCGAGAATTTCGGCCTGAAGCAATACGTTCTCGAGCAAATCATCAATGCCCTGACCCGTTTTGGCAGACACAGGCACAAACGGAACATCACCGCCATATTCTTCGGGTACAACCTCTTCTGCCACCAGCTCTTGCTTGACACGCTCGGGGTTCGCATCGGGTTTGTCGATTTTGTTGATCGCGACAACCAGGGGAACACCTGCCGCCTTGGCATGATGGATGGCCTCTTTGGTTTGCGGCATCACGCCGTCGTCGGAAGCCACCACCAGAATGACAATATCGGTAGCCTGCGCGCCACGTGCACGCATGGCGGTAAACGCTTCGTGCCCCGGAGTGTCAAGGAAGGTCACCATACCGCGATCGGTTTTGACGCTGTACGCACCAATGTGCTGGGTAATGCCACCGGCTTCACCCGACGCCACCTTGGCACGACGGATGTAATCGAGCAACGACGTTTTACCATGGTCAACGTGACCCATCACGGTAACTACCGGTGCACGCGGCAGGGCTTCAACCTGGACATCGGCCTCGGAGGTGTCGAGGAATGCCTCGGGATCGTCGAGCTTGGCGGCAATTGCCGTATGACCCAGCTCTTCGACGACGATCATGGCTGTTTCCTGATCAAGCACCTGGTTGATGGTAACCATCTGGCCCAATTTCATCAGGTGCTTGATAACCTCGGCTGCCTTGACGGCCATTTTGTGAGCCAGATCGGCCACACTGATGGTTTCAGGCACGTGAACTTCACGCGCAATGAATTCAACAACCTGGGGCTGACGCTGCTCGGCACTGGGACTGTCGACCATTACGACCACGGCCTGTCTTGCCAGCCTTGCCACCTGCACGCCATCCGTCACGAGCCGCCGGCGCTGCATCGGCCTTGGCCTGAGGCTTCTTGCGACTGCCATCATCCACCCAGGCACCGGTACCTTCTGTGGCACGTGCCGGTTTTTTGACCTCAGCTGTCTTGACGTCTTTTTTGGCCGCTTTGCCGGCCGGCTTGTGCAGCGTACCACTGATGCCACCCTCATCTTCAGGAGCCTTGAGCACCTTGCGAGGACGATTGAGCATCTGGCGAAGGGCTGCAGCCTCTGCTTCTGCTGCTTTGCGCGCACGTTCCCGATCGGGATCAACGGCTGGTGCTGCCGATACTGCAGGAGCCGCAGCGCGACGCACCGGGGCTTTATCAGTGGAACGGGACGGCACAGAAGACTCTGGCTTGACGGCGGCCGGTTTGGCAGCGGCCTCGGGCTCTTTGACGGTAACAGGTTCGGACCGGGATTGTTCTGGCGCTTTTGGGGTATTTTGTGGCACGGTTTCAGGCTCGACCGCTGTCTGGGCCGGTTTGGCTTCAGCGGCAGGTTCAGATACCGGTTCGGCCGTAGCCTCCGGTATGGCTTCTACAGGAGTTTCTTTAATTTCAGGGACTTCAGCGACCGGCGCAGGCGAGGGCTCGACGTGTACCGGTTCGGGTGCAGCAACCTCTGGCGCTGCAACTACAGGAGCAGCCGGGGCAAGGGGTGCCACAGGCACCTCTGCAGGCATAGACACCTCGGGTGCTGCAGCAGACACAAGCGGCTCTTCGCTTGTCTTGCGAGCGGCCGTTTCAGCCAGCAGTTCAGAGGGTTCGCGCTTGACGAAGACGCGTTTCTTTCGCACCTCGACCTGAATCGTGCGTGACCGCCCCGAGCCGTCAGCTTGACGGATCTCGGAGGTTTGACGGCGCGTGATCGTGATCTTTTTCCCTCGGGGTTACCACCACCATGCGAACGACGCAACGATTCGAGCAGCTTCGCCTTGTCTGCATCAGTGACATTGTCGTCGACTGATTTGAGTTCAACGCCTGCGGAGCGCAATTGCTCCAGCAGTACATCTGCAGGCATTTGCAGTTCAACAGCGAACTGGGCGACGGTGTTACTCGACATTCGACTCTCTCTTATACGACTACTTCATTCATTAAAAACAACCTTTTGGCGCAACGGGACCCGAAAATCAGGTTTCATCGTCGGCAAACCAGTGGGCACGGGCCTTCATGATCAGATCGCTGGCAGCCTGTTCGTCGAGCTGGGCGATTTCAGCCAGCTCGTCAGTGGCCAGTTCGGCCAGATCATCACGGGTGTAGACGTCGTGCTCGGCCAGCTTGGCCGCCAATTCAGGCGACATTCCCTCGAGTTCGAGCATGGCAGGCTCGGTTTTCTGCACCCGCTCTTCCTGGGCAATAGCCTCGGTGAGCAAGGCATTACGGGCACGGGCACGCAATTCGTTGATGGTTTCCTCATCGAAGGCTTCGATTTCGAGCAGTTCCTGGATAGGAACATACGCAATCTCTTCAAGGCCTGTGAACCCCTCGTCAATAAGGATGTCGGCAACTTCTTCGTCGACATCCAGTTTGCTGATGAACGTTGTGCGCAACTCGGAGCGCTCTTGTTCAAGACGGCTTTGACTTTCTTCGGGCGTCATGATGTTGATCTGCCAACCCGTCAGTTCGGAGGCCAGACGAACATTCTGACCACGGGCACCAATGGCCTTGGGGAGGTTTTCTTCATCAACAACCACGTCCATTGCGTGTTTGTCTTCATCGACAACAATGGACTCAACGGTTGCCGGCGCCAGGGCACCGATGACGAATTCGGCGGGATCTTCAGCCCACAACACGATATCAACCTGTTCGCCACCCAGTTCGTTACGGACAGCAGTTACCCGCGAACCGCGCATACCGACGCAGGTACCAATAGGATCGATACGCTTGTCGTACGCAATAACAGCAATTTTGGCGCGGACACCCGGATCACGGGCAGCCGCCTTGATTTCAAGAAGACCCTGTTCAATTTCAGGGACTTCGTTTTCGAACAACTGCCGGATGAATTCCGGCGCTGTACGCGACAAGATGACCTGCTGCCCGCGCGCCGAGTGGTCAACACGAGCGACCCAGGCACGCACGCGGTCACCCACGCGAATGTTTTCTTTGGGGATCATTTCAGAGCGCGGCAAACGTGCTTCGATCTTGCCGGTTTCGATGATGGCATCACCCTTGTCAATACGCTTGACCGTACCCGAAATGATGTTCTCGCCACGATCGAGGAAGTCGTTCAGCAACTGCTCGCGCTCGGCGTCGCGGATACGTTGCAAAATGGCCTGTTTGGCAGCCTGCGCACCGATGCGACCAAACTCGACGGGCTCGAGCGGTTCTTCGATGTATTCACCGACTTCGATGCCAGGCACGAACTCTTGCGCTTCGGAATACAGTTCCTGCTGATCGGGCTCTTGCAAACCGGCCTCGTCGGGCACGACCAGCCAACGGCGAAACCCTTCGTGGGAGCCAGTATTGCGATCGATTGACACACGAATGTCGGCGTCTTCCTTGAAACGCTTTTTCATGGCTGACGCCAATGCGTTTTCAAGTGCGCTGAAAACAACTTCGCGCTCTACATTTTTTTCACGCGCAAGGGCGTCAACCAACAGAAGAATTTCGCGACTCATCGCTTTTTACCCTTGAAATCAAGTACGGGATCCAGTTTGGCACGATCGAGTTCATCGAACGTGAAAGAGATCGTTTCAGGTTTGCTTTTTTATCGACAGGATCAAGCTGGAGGCCAAAAACCGGCTTCTCGGCACCCGATTCGGCAGGCAGCAACTGGCCCGCAAAAACTTTTCGGTTTTCGCGCGGCTGGCGCAACCGGATCTCGATGTGTTCTCCGGCAAAACGGAAAAAATCGGACTCTTTTTTGAGCGGGCGATCAATGCCCGGCGAACCGACCTCGAGGCGCTGATAGTCAATACCTTCGACCTCGAACACCCTGGACAGCTGTTTGGAAACCTGCTCGCAGTCTTCAATTCGCACCCCGTCAGGACGATCGAGAGTGACACGCAACAACCCCATCGGAGCGCGTTCGATATCGACAAGTTCGAGATCTGTGCCTTCGAGGACTTCTTGTGTCAGTGCGAAAATATCTGCCATAAAATTCAAAAAAAGGGGCTGTACGCCAGCCCACTGTTACTGCGCCTGAACGACTGGCAAACCGGCATAAGCCAGATTACCTGCACATTACCTGCGCCAAAGCTCAGGACAATGCCCGCATAATGCAAAACATACACCTGTGAAGCCCGACATTTTAACAGATTTCCGAAAAAATCGTGCCGTTTCCGGGGCTTAGACGCAAAAAACAACGCAGCTACTTCAAAACACCCAGACGCGACTCATGGGCTGAGGCACTTTTAGGCTGCCAGTCGTCACCACGTCCGCCACCTGGTTTGGCACCACGACTGCTTCGCGCCGGACCCTTCGCCCCACGCCCCTGCGCGTCGGTGCGCTTGGCAGACGGCTTGCGCCCCGCACCAGCCTCGGGTTTGCCACGCACCGGTGACGCCCTGCGCCCCTTCCCGGCAGGCCTGCCTTCAGGATGCCCGTTGGGCAGACCACCCGCAAAGGACAGCCCCGTACCATAGGGATCAGAGGGAAACGTTTGGGCTACGCCGCCGGGAACCGCACGTCCACCGGATAACTTGCCGCGTCGGCTGATTTTTGCACCACTGGTACCGTTACGTTCGAGCGTACCGAACCCGGGCGGCAAAGCACTATCGTGGGAAACCGGTTGCGCCGGACGAGCGCCTCGGCGTGAACCACCCTGAACAGCCTCATCTTTGATCAAACCCAACTGCACCATCAACGCCGTCACCAGAGAGCCATCGAGCTCTTCCCAGCGGCCCCGACGCAGATTTCGGGGCAAGACAATCTCACCGAATCGGGTGCGGATGAGACGACTGACCGTAACACCGGCGGCCTCGAACATGCGTCGCACTTCGCGATTACGGCCTTCATTCAGCGTTACGCGATACCAGCGATTGCTACCCTCGCCGCCAAGAAACTCGAACGAACCAAACCTGGCCATACCATCGTCGAGCTGAACCCCTTTGAGGAGCTGCTTTTGCTGGTCCTCGGCAAGCTCACCCAGAACTCGCACAGCGTACTCACGCTCGGCACCATAACGGGGATGCATAAGCCGATTGGCCAGATCTCCGGATGTTGTGAGAATCAACAGCCCTTCCGTATTAAGGTCAAGCCGCCCCACGGACAACCACTTGCCCACTTTCATCTTGGGCAGGCGCGCAAACACCGTGGCACGCCCCGCAGGATCATCGTGACTGACGATTTCACCTGCCGGCTTGTGATAAAGAATGATGCGCGGCGGCTTGGTGGCATTGGGCCGGGTAATCGGCCGACCATTGACACGCACCTGGTCGTTAGGCCCAACCCGCTGACCAATGTGCGCAGGCTCACCGTTAACGGATACCCGACCCGCCACAATCAGCTCCTCCATCTCGCGACGGGAACCAATTCCGGCATCGGCAAGCACCTTGTGCAACTTGGGCGTTACCGCCTCACTGTTCAGGTACTTGCCAAGCCGCTGCTCGATTTTCTGAGCCTTGTCGAGATAAGCCAACGCCAGATCAGCATCAGCGCCATTATCGATCTGGGCGACTTCAGATGATTTGGCCTTGGCAGCACCACGACTGCCTCGCGGCTTCGCAGCAGCAGCCCGAGGCTCGGTGCTGCGGGGCGCAGGCGAACGCGGCTTGCGCGTACGGCCACTACTCTTGGCGGCCTGTGCCGGCGCCTCTGCAACAGCAACCTTTTCAACAGCGGGTTGCACCTCAGCCCCAGCCGAAGCTGTTACCGATTCGGCACCGGCCTCGTCACCCCGCCGGCGACGGAACGGGGTACGCAGCTTGCGCCCCCGACCTTTGGCAGGCGCGGCTCCGGAATCAGCAGGGTGCGCATCAGCAGCGGCCCGATCAAGGGCCTCGGAAGTCGTCTCATTCATAAGTTGTTCAGATACTCCGTATCAATCAGTATCGGTATCGGTTTCAGGCAGCGGCTCAAGCGGCAGCCCTTCGAGTGCCTGGATGGCCCCTTGGGGTTCAAGTTCAGGCAAGTCGTCGAGGGAACGAAGCCCGAGATCATCAAGAAACTGGCGCGTCGTACCCAGCAAGGCCGGACGTCCGGGCGCATCACGATGGCCCAGCACTTCTATCCAGCCGCGGTCTTCAAGGGTTCGGACAATCTGTGACGACACAGTCACCCCGCGAATATCTTCGATATCACCCCGGGTGACCGGCTGGCGCCAGGCAATAATTGCCAGCGTCTCGAGGACAGCTCTTGAGTAACGCGGCGGTTTTTCAGGATTAAGGCGCTCGAGGTATTTTTGCATTTCCGGGCGGCTTTGAAACCGCCACCCGCTGGCAAGACTAACCAGCTCGAGACCTTTTTCTGACCAATCAAGCTGCAACACGGACAACAGCCGACGCATGTCGTCGGATGAAATGTTATCGGGAAACAGCCTGCGTAATTCGGATATGGGCAAAGGCGCTTCGGCACATAGCAACGCCGCTTCAAGCACCCTGATAATTTCGTTTTCGGTCATGAATTCTGGTTTTGGTTAATTCTACGCGTTAATTATCAATACTGCACAGCCCCTGTGTGCAATTTGCGACGGATTTGCATTATTTTTTTAGATAGGTTAATATTCAGTTCTTCAGACGCGGGGTGGAGCAGTCTGGCAGCTCGTCGGGCTCATAACCCGAAGGTCGTAGGTTCAAATCCTGCCCCCGCAACCAGCTTTCTGAAAAGGCCTGAACTTCGGTTCAGGCCTTTTTGTTTTCTGGGCAGCAACCGGACGTCGGGGGGCATATGGCACGCCTTACTGCGCCGCAACCTGTTTGCCCCTGAACGTTTATGCCACTGCATTCACCAGCTGCTCATGCAGAAACGCCAAAAATTCCTGGGCAGCCCCCACGCGTAATGGCAACGACAGCACAGTCCGGAACGTCATCGGTATCGATAAGCACCGTTTCCAGAGGGTAAAGCGTACCGTGAACGGCATGAGCGGCCACGCGCTCTGCGTTATCCAGCAAAAACACCCCCTTGAAACGCAGTAACACAGGACCAGTACGCTCAAGCGCAGCCGCCAGCGCTTTGACCAGGGCTGACCGGGTAACCGGGCCAGCCCATTGCCGGACCGCCACGTCAAGCGGCCCATGCACAACTGACGGCATCACCCCACCTTGAGCGCCAAACAGGCGCGGCCTGAACACCGACCCCATCCCCAGAGCAAAAAGATCAGCAAGACTGGTCAAGACTGGCGCACGCACATACTCTGACTGAGGAAACAAGCGCAGAAGCCAAGTCTCGACCTGCCCAATATCCGGACCCGCACACTGATCGATCTTGGTCAGAACCAGACCATCGGCCAACGCAAGTTGTGACTGGACTTCAGGATGCCGATCAAACTGGTCTTGCACATGAACGGTATCAACCACAGTCACGCAGCCGGCGTATCGATAGCGATCAGCCAGGAAACGATCAAGCGAAAGGGTATAGCGCACCGCAGAAGGGTCGGCAATACCGGTTGTTTCAATAATCACGTGACTGAATGGCCGGATCTTTCGCTGTACCGCCGCCATGAACAAATCACGCAAGGCATTGACCAGCTCGCCCTTTACCGAGCAGCAGATACAGCCTGAAGGCAAGATAGCCACACGATCACTGACATGACGAATCAAATGATGGTCCAGGCCAATTTCCCCACTTCATTGACCAGCACGACCACGCCCGAAGGGTCAATACCAGCGGAACCATCAGAGACCAGCAAACGGTTCAGCAACGTCGTCTTGCCGGCCCCCAAAAAGCCTGTCAACACCAGCACAGCAATTTTTTGACTCATGATAGTTGTGACCCGGGCCAAACCAGTGCCTTCACCGGACGGGTTGACCCTTTACTCTAAAATGGCATGCCACATACCCGGGCCAGACTGGCCTCAACACGTAAAAGCGCACACCGTGACCGAAGAATTTTCACTGGTTCGTACTTTAGACGATATATCACCTGACTGCTGGGATGCCCTGGCACACGGGCACCCCCTGCTGCGTCATGCTTTTCTTGACGCCCTGCACCGCACAGGGTGCGCCAGTGCAGAGACCGGCTGGGACCCGCACTATCTGGTGCTGAGGCGAAATCAGGCCTTGTGCGGCGCCATGCCCATGTACGTCAAATACCACTCGCGCGGGGAATATGTGTTTGACCATGCCTGGGCCCGTGCCTTCACTCAGCACGGGCTTGCGTACTACCCAAAACTGCTCAGTGCAGTTCCCTTCACCCCGGTACCAGGCCCCCGATTGCTGGCTCATACCCATGAAGACCGGGTCCGACTGGCACGCGCTGCGATCGCCCTGGCCGCCCGGAACACCCTCTCATCGCTGCACATCCTGTTCCCGGAAGAGGCCGACCAGGCCGCCCTGCGCGAGGCAGGCTTCATGTTCAGGGAAACCGTACAGTTCCATTGGCACAACAAGAACTACCGTGATCTGGATGATTTTCTGACCAGCCTGAACCAGGAAAAACGCAAGAAAATCCGTCAAGACACCAAAAAGGTCCGGGCTGCCGGGATCTCATACCGATGGCTTCATGGCAACGCCATTGAATCCGGCGACCTCGATTTCTTCTACACGTGCTACGTACAAACTTACCTCGAACATGGCAATCCGCCCTACCTGACCGCTGATTTTTTCAGACAACTTCATGCACACATGCGTGACAACCTGCTCCTTGTCATGGCGGTCAGGGGAAACAAACCTGTCGCCTGCGCACTGAATATTGTGGGAGACGAACGTCTTTATGGGCGCTATTGGGGAAGCACCGAGTTCATACCGGGACTGCACTTTGAAACGTGCTACATCCAGGCCATCGCGTGGTGCATCGAACATAACATCAAGGTCTTTGAAGGTGGGGCGCAAGGCGAACATAAACTGTCTCGCGGCATGCTGCCGGTGAAGACCTGGTCTGCCCACTGGGTCAGTGACCCCCGGTTTGCACATGCCATTGCCGATTTTGTCGACAATGAAACACGGGCTGTGGATGACTACGCCGAAGCATTGGTCAACCACAGCCCGTTCAAAAAACACCTGATTATTTTTTTGTTTCCGGGTCGTTTGTATTCGGATTTGGAACAAACGGGAATGCTGAAAAAATAGACCGTGTCTGGTCCTGCATTTGATCTTGCATTTGCACGAACAGATTCTTGCTCTGATCAATGTAATTGCTCATCATGGTTTGCAAAACCGGGGTCTGCACGCTCATGAATTGAGTCCAGGCTTCGGGGCCTACAGCCGTACCGTACAGACTTTTTGACTGTTCGGCCATACGCTCTTGCACCTCGATGAAGGCCTGGATGTTCTTTTCAAGAAAAGACCCCATAACCCCTGCATGGAATTGCCATAAAACCGGATGATTTGTGACAACGCCGGCGCAGAGAACATGGGGATCCCGCCGGTTTCTTCTTCAAGAATGATTTGCAGCAAAATGCTGCGGGTCAGATCTTCACCAGACTTGACGTCAACGACCTGGAAGTCTTCATTACCAAGGACCAACTGCTTGACATCTGCCAACGTAATGTAAGCGCTGGTCTGGGTGTCGTAAAGACGACGGTTCGGATACTTCTTGATTAGTCGTGGACCCGACGGGTTTTGGGTTGTGCCATAAATAAAATAAATACGTTGGGCGTCAGCCCATATGCAAGCCGCCGTTAAGCGAGAAATCGGCACCGGTAGCGAACCCGGCATCGTCGGAAGCAATCCAGGCAACCATGGCACCGATTTCTTCGGGTGTACCCAAACGGCGTACGGGAATGGTTGCGACAATTTTCTCGAGCACGTCGGCACGCATCGCACGCACCATTTCCGTACCAATATAACCTGGCGACACCGTATTGACCGTGACACCTTTACTGGCAACCTCTTGGGCCAAAGCCATGGTAAAACCGTGAATCCCGGCCTTGGCTGTCGAATAGTTGGTTTGACCAAACTGCCCCTTCTGACCATTCACCGAACTGATGTTGATGATGCGCCCCCAGTTGCGTTCGATCATGCCCTCCATGACCTGCTTGGTCACATTGAACAGACTGTTCAGATTGGTATCAATGACCGCACGCCAGTCTTCACGGCTCATTTTACGGAACAGGCCATCTCGGGTAATGCCGGCATTGTTGACCAGCACATCAATAGGACCGATTTCATTGCGAACCTTTTCAAAGGCCTCAACAGTGGAGTCCCAATCGGCAACGTTACCTACCGACACATGAAACTTGTAGCCAAGTGCAGCCTGCTCATCAAGCCACTTTTGGTGATCGCGACTGGGACCGCAACCAGCCACCACGGTAAAACCTTCTTTGGCAAGACGCTGGCAAATTGAGGTTCCTATCCCCCCATACCACCGGTTACATACGCTACTTTTCCACTCATTTTTGTCTCCTTAGGCTGACCGCACCTTGACATAACGCCCTGGCGCGGCTTCAAGCGGTTGATAATGGGCATTGCCCAATGTTTGACTGGCAGGTTTCTCGCATGCCCCTGAGTGGCTGGCCAACCATCCGGACCAGTCTGTCCACCAGCTACCCGGGTGCTCTTCTGATTTTTCCAGCCATTCGTCGGCACTCAGGGTGGCCGGGTTGACCGTATCGGGCGAGACCCAATAGCTGCGTTTCTTTTTGGCTGGCGGGTTGACCACGCCTGCAATATGGCCCGAGGCCCCCAGGACGAACTGCATCGGCCCTTTCAGTACAGCGCTACTGGCGTAGGCTGACTTCCAGGGAACAATGTGGTCTTCACGAGAACCATACAGATAGGTCGGGAGCGTCAGATCGGACAAGCTGACCGGCGTACCGTCAACCACGACCTTGCCAGGCACCTTGAGATTGTTCTCAAGGTAGGTATTGCGCAAGTACCAGGTAAAGAATGGCCCAGGCATATTGGTGCCGTCGGAATTCCAGTACAGCAGGTCAAATGCAGGCGGCGTCTGGCCCTTGAGGTAGTTGGCCACAACGTAATTCCAGACCAGCTCGTTGGGACGCAGGAAAGAGAATGTAGTCGCCAGCTCGCGAGCAGGCATGATGCCGCCATGCTTAAGCTGAAGCTCACGCGTACGAACGAGGTTCTCATCAACAAAAATATCAATGACCCCGGTATCTTCGAAATCGAGCAACGTCGTCAGCAACGTCAGGCTGTTGACAGGATTCTGCCCACGCGCCTTGGCCAGAGCCAGAGCGCTGGAGAGCAACGTACCACCCACGCAAAAACCAAGCGCATTGATTTTTTCAGATTGAGTAATGTCTTTGACGACATCAACAGCCTGCAAGACACCAGATTGCAAATAATCGGCCCATGTAGCCTTCAAGATACCGTCGTTATCGTTGGGCTGCGGGTTGCGCCAGGACACCATGAATACCGTAAAGCCCTGTTCGACAGCATAACGGGCGAACGAGTTGTCAGGCTGAAGATCGAGGATATAGTACTTGTTGATACACGGAGGCACCACCAGCAATGGCATTTCGTACACTTTTTCGGTAAGTGGCGTGTACTGAATGAGCTGGAACAAGGGGTTTTCGAAAACCACCTTGCCATCGGTGATGGCCAGGTTTTCGCCCACCGTAAACTTGCTTTCGTCGGTTTGCGACAAATACCCTTTTTGCAGGTCGCCATAGAAATTCTGCACCCCTGCAACAGCGACATACCATTGGACTGCACCAACGCCTGTTGCGCGTCAGGATTCGTGGCCAGGAAATTGGACGGCGCCATGGCATCAAGCCATTGCATGGTGGCAAAACGCAGTTTTTCACGGGAATGCTCGGGCATATCGACAGCATCAACCATTTTCTGCATGGTTTCCGCCGACAACATATAGGCATTGGCCATGAACAGGAATGACGGATGCGATGCCCAGGCATCGGCACTGAAACGGCGATCTTTGGGTTTTGCCAACTCACCTTTTTCGGATTGGCTCAGCAAAGCCTGCCAATTTTTGGAGAATTCCGCCTGGAGTTCTGCGATACGTTGACTGGAAAACGGAATGCTCATGATTGGATCCTGCCTTTTGTGACTATTTGCATCAAAACACCTGCATGTTGGAGGGCGAACGATTGACTGTCAATCAGGGTAATTCGGGAGCCTGATCAAGCCAGGCCAGTGTCGCCATACGACCAGTACGTGTACTGCCCCGATATGAAAAGAACAATTCCGGCTGGCGCAACGTGCACCAACCGCTACACTCAATATAGCGCAATCCGGCATCGCGCATGCGCTGTCGCGCAAGGCCAGACAAATCAGCAAGCCACTTGAAGTCGCTTGTCTTTCCTGACCGAGCACGCGCTACAAAATACATTTCATTCTCCGGCCTGGCCTCGCAAAAAGCCTGGTGGACGTCGGCACCCACCTCAAAGACAGCCTGACTGATGGCAGGGCCAATCCAGGCCCGCAAAATCGCGTCGGGAGGCAGGCGGTGACGTAACGCCTGAATGGTGTTTTCAAGGACCCCTGCTGCCAAGCCGCGCCAACCGGCATGCGCAATGCCAACGGCCCTGCCCTGTGTGTCGGCAATGACAACCGGCAAACAATCTGCGGTAAGAATGGCCAACACAACGCCGGGCCGGGACGTTACGGCAGCATCGGCAACCGCCATAACCTCGAGAGGATCTGGACCCTCAGGCCTCAGACACGCGTTGGTATCGCAATGCGGATCTGCCCCGGCATCAAGTTGAGGGCTCGTATCGGCATCGAACACGTCAGTGCCATGAACCTGCTCAAGCCATATGGGCATGGCACCCAGCGCGTGCGCCAGAATACGGCGATTGCGGCGTACGGCGGCAGGATCGTCATTGACATGGATCGCCAGATTGAGTGTGTCAAACGGCATCTGACTGACACCACCCATGCGCGTGGTGCAACCGTACCTGACACCCTGCCAGGACGTACCGGAAACAGTGGGAAGTTGATCTGGAAATGTTATGACTGCCACACCAAATGCTCCACTACCCTTTCAAAATCATCAGGCACCGGAGCCTGAAAAGAAACCCGCTCACCAGACGAAAAATCGTCAAACGCGAGCGCCTGGGCATGCAGCATCTGACGCATTGCGCCGGCAACCAATTTGCCACCATACAAGACATCTGCGACAAGCGGATGACAAATGCTGGCCATGTGCACCCGGATCTGGTGGGTGCGGCCGGTTTGCAACTGGCACACCAGTTGGGTTACGGGCTGGTTCTCGGGCGTAACCCCGATGCGCTCGGGGCTGAAATGCGTGACGGCCTCACGGGCGGCAATGGGCCGCTCGGTGGTCATGCGTACCGGAACGCGAGGATCACGGCCAATGGGTTGGTCAACCGTACCGGGCGCGTTGACCCAGCCATGCACAAGCGCCACGTATTGCCGCTTGACACTTCGATCTTGCAACTGGCGCACCAGGTGGGTTTGCGACTTTTCGTGGCGTGCAACAACCAGCAAACCCGATGTGTCCTTGTCGAGCCGGTGAACAATTCCGGCACGGGGCACAGTGGCCAGCTCGGGGTAGCGATATAACAAGCCATTAAGCAAGGTGCCGGACCAGTTACCCGCCCCGGGATGGGTGACCAGGCCCGCAGGCTTGTTAACAACGATCCAGTCGGGGCTCTGGGCAATAACGTCGAAATCTACCGGCTCGGGGCTGAAGGCCTGCTGCTCGGGAGCAACCTGCTCGCGCACCTCGATGCGATCGGCCGGACCCACCATTTGCCGGACCCGGGCCTGAGCCCCGTTAACGGTAACGTGCCCACCCTCGATCCAGGATTGCAACCGGCTGCGTGAGTGCTCTGGCAAGAGGCTCGCCAGGACCTTGTCGAGACGGTCTGGCAAGGTCTTGAAAGGCAGCTCGAAAACCAGGGGTTCATCGTCGGAAAGATCAGATGAACTTTCTTTAGTAATATCTGTGTCAGGCATGGCGACTAATCATATAATCAGCCTGCAATGCTAACACCAAGGATGCTTTTGTGACTCGCGTTAACCCATTTTCAGCACTCTGCGCCGGCAGTTCCCGGCTGGCCCGCCTCGCGGGTGTCTTTGTAATTGCGGCAGCCGTTTCCGGCTGTGGTGCACTGAACAAAGCCGAGGTCGACCCCACCATTGGCTGGAGCGCCGAACGCCTGTACCAGGAAGCCCGTACTGAAATCAGCGATGCCAACTGGGTTGACGCACGCCAGCGCCTTGAAGCCCTGGAAGCCCGTTACCCGTTCGGGGGTTACGCACAACAAGCACTTATTGATCTGGCCTACGTCAACTGGAAAGACGATGAGCCCGAGCAAGCACTGGCTGCCATCGACCGGTTCCAGCAGCAGTATCCGAACCAACCCGGTACAGACTACATGCTGTACCTGAAAGGCCTCATCACATTCACACCGCCCAGCGCCCTGCTGTCTGAATTCACAGGGCAAAATCCGGCCGAACGCGACCCCAAAGGCCTGCGCGAATCTTATGAAGCCTTTAAAGAACTGATCAATCGCTACCCCGACAGCCGCTACACGCCCGACGCCAAAAAACGTATGACCTGGATCGTCAGCGCCCTGGCTGAAAACGAAGCGATCGTCGCACAGTACTACTACGATCGCGCGGCCTATCTGGCCGCCATCAACCGCGCCCAAATCGTGATTACCGATTTTGAAGGTGTGCCCGTCGCCGAAAAAGCGTTGTATATCATGTATATGTCGTACGATAAACTGAACATGCCAGAACTGCGAGACGATGTGAAACGCGTTCTTGACACCAACTTTCCCAACAGCGCCTACTACACTGAAGGCCTCAAAGAAGCCCGCGGCACGCTCTGGAACCCGATCAACTGGTTTTAGTTGCCAGCTTTGGCTGCACCACGTTGTTTGAAGAACTTCACCACCTGAGCCAGATCACGTGTTCTGGCGAACGGTGGAAGCCCTCGCCAGAGCAGTTTCCCGTAAGGTTTATCAACCATGCGGGAATCGGCCACCATCAATACCCCCAGTCACCTTCTGAACGTATCAAACGCCCTGCCCCCTGCTTAAGGGTAATGGCCGCTTCAGGCAATTGAAACTCCATGAACGGGTTACCGCCACGGCGGCGACTTTCGTTCAAACGCGCTTCAAGTACCGGATCGTCGGGCGGTGCAAACGGCAGTTTATCGATTGCAACCAGCGTCAGGGCATCGCCGGGCACATCAATACCCTCCCAGAAACTGGCACTACCCACCAGTACGCCGTTGCGGGCATCACGGAAACGATCCAGCAAAATGCGGCGTGAGGTGTCGCCCTGCCGAAACAGCAAGCGATCGATGCCCGCCTCTTCAAAGCGGGCCTCAAGCAATTCGGCAATACGGTCAACCGCACGCAAGGTGGTGCACAACACCAGCACGCCACCCGGCGAGGCCTTGATCAGGGGTACCAGCATATCAACAAATTTTTCGTTGAACTGTGGCTGATTCGGCAATGGCAAGGCCGAAGGCACAAACAGCACCCCTGCGAGGCGTAATCGAAGGGAGATTCCCAACGGCTGGTTTGAGCATCGTGCAGCCCCAGCTGGCGCTGGAAGTAACCGAAATCACCATTGATCGACAAGGTTGCCGACGTCATGACCCAGGCCTGTTCCGGGCGTCGAAACCGCGAAAATATCCGGGCAACAGACAACGGCGCACTGTGCAGACGCATGCCGTGAGTGCTGGACTCAACCCAACGGACAGAAACCTCGTCAACGCCTTCGGCCGCATCGGATTGGGCCAATGCATTGCGGCCCGCCCGGTCGGGCTGACTCCAGCGAAACAGACGGGCACGCAAATCCAGGCAGGTCTTGGATGCTGCGCCAAGATCGGGGTGTTTTTCAGCCACGATGCCCAGTCGCTGAATGCATTCATCGAGCACTTCAAGCAGGCGCTCAAGCGCGGTATCGAACACCTGGGCATCCGGCAAGGTTTCAAAGGTGGCTTTTTTACCGGGCAGACGATCAATAGCTGCTGTGGACAACCGCAATTCACGGGCCGCGTGTTCGATCTTTTGCCCTTGTTCCGTCCAGTTCCCGCCCTCTCGCGCATGCGCAAGACCCGCCGCTTCAACCGCCCGGGCAAGGTCAAGCAACTGGTGCGATGAGACGCTGCTGCCCAGAAACCGTGTAGCAACATCGGGCAACTGATGCGCTTCGTCAAAGACGACCAATTGCACCTCGGGCAACAGATCGGTAATGCCTTCCTCACGCAAAGCGAGATCGGCCATGAACAGCGCATGATTGACGACGACAATATCGGCTTCCTGTGCCTCGCGGCGCGCCTTGAGTACGAAACAATCACGCACATTGGGGCAGTCTTGCCCCAGGCAGTTATCACGCGTCGACACCACACGGCTCCAGATGTCAGCCTCTTCAGGCACTTCGGCAAGCTCGGCCTTGTCTCCGCTGCGTGACTGCTGGGCGAACACCGAAATATGCCGCAATTGGGCAATTTCGGCGCGCGACTTCAGCGCCCGGTCATCACCTTGCAGGCGCTCAAGGTGATAGTGGCAAACATAATTGCCCCGCCCTTTGAGCAGTGCTGTGGTTACAGGCAAGGCCAATGCCTTGCGCAAGCGCGGCAGATCACGGCGGTACAACTGGTCTTGCAGGGTGCGGGTGCCGGTTGAGACCAGCACCTTGACCCCGCTTAAAAAGCGGGCACCAGATACGCCCAGGTTTTACCGGTACCCGTACCCGCCTCGGCGATCAAGGTACTGCCATCACTGATGGCCTCGTTGATGGCGCGCGCCAGCTCCAGTTGCGCCTGACGCGGGTGATAGCCCGGCACAGCCGCAGCAATCGGGCCCTCTTGGGCAAATATCGCATCAAGTTCTTGCAGCAGCATGGAGAAGTCGTCCAACCAGAAATCAATCAAAACGAAATGATAACCGCCCCCGGGTCCTCACCGGCCTGAATGTGGCAAAATGGCCCGCTTGTTGATGTGACTGAAAGCGACTGACTCATGACTGCTTCTACTGCCGCGGCATCGCCCGCGATACTGAACAATTCTCCCGAACGCATTATTGCCCTGCTGGCCGAAGAACTGGGCGTTCGACCAGCGCAAGTCGCGGCCACTGTCGAACTTCTGGACAGTGGCGCCACCGTGCCCTTTATCGCACGTTATCGCAAAGAGGTCACCGGCGGTCTGGACGATACCATCCTGCGCAATCTGGAAGTGCGGCTGGTGTATGTGCGCGAACTGGAAGACCGACGAGCGGCCGTATTTGAATCCATTGAGCAGCAAGGCAAGCTGACGCCCGAACTTTCAGCCGAATTGCTGGCCGCCACCACCAAGCAACGCCTGGAAGATCTGTATGCACCGTACAAGCCCAAACGCCGCACGCGTGCACAGATTGCCCGTGAAGCCGGCCTTGAGCCACTGGCCGACGCCATCCTGAACGATGTCAACGCCGATCCAGCCATGCTGGCCATCGCATACCTCAATGCCGATGCCGGCGTTGCAGACACCAAAGCCGCCCTGGACGGCGCACGCGACATTCTGGCTGAGCGCTACGCCGAGAACGCCGACTTGCTGGCCGATCTGCGCGGTCATCTATGGCAAACCGGCCTGTTGTATGCCAAAGTCATTGACGGCAAGGAAACCGAAGGCGCCAACTTTCGTGACTGGTTTGACTTTCACGAACCGCTGCGCACCCTGCCCTCGCACCGGATCCTGGCGTTACTACGAGGTCGTCAGCAAGGTGTTCTTGATCTTCGCCTCGGTCTGGCACCTGAACTGGAAGAACAAACGCCTCATCCTTGCGTCAGTCGAGTTGCCGCGTTTCTGTCGATAGGCGCACGTTTTGACGCCAATGCCTCACCCCGTGCCAAGTGGCTGGGCGAAGTATGTCGCTGGACCTGGCGGGTGAAACTGCTGACGGCTTTTGAAACCGAACTGGTGAACCGTCTGCGCGAGCATGCCGAGCAAGAGGCGATTCGCGTCTTTGCCGCCAACCTGAAAGACCTGTTGCTGGCCGCACCCGCCGGCCCCAAGACCGTCATGGGTCTGGACCCTGGCATTCGAACCGGCGTGAAAGTTGCCGTCATCGATCCTACCGGCAAACTGCTGGCCACCAGCACGATTTACCCGTTCGAGCCGCGGCGTGATTACGAAGGCTCAATCAATACACTGGCCGCGCTGGCCCTGAAGCATCAGGTTGAATTGATCGCCATCGGTAATGGCACGGCATCCCGTGAAACCGAAAAACTTGCCGCCGACATGAGCGCAAAGTTCGCCGACATTAACGCAAAACGTGTGGTCGTTTCCGAAGCTGGCGCCTCGGTATATTCAGCATCGGAACTGGCCGCGCTTGAGTTCCCCGACCTGGACGTCAGTCTGCGTGGCGCCGTTTCAATTGCCCGCCGCCTGCAAGACCCTCTGGCCGAACTGGTCAAGATCGAACCCAAAGCCATTGGCGTCGGCCAATATCAGCACGATGTAAACCAGCGTGAGCTGGCCCGATCACTGGATGCCGTGATTGAAGACTGCGTGAACGCTGTCGGTGTTGATGTCAACACCGCCTCGGCCCCATTGCTCAGTCGCGTCTCCGGCCTGAACGCAACACTGGCGCGCAATATTGTGACCTGGCGTGACGAAAATGGCGCTTTCCCCAACCGCAAGCAATTGATGAAAGTACCCCGCTTTGGCGACAAGGCGTTCGAGCAGGCTGCCGGCTTCCTGCGTATCGCCAACGGCGATAACCCGTTGGATGCCTCGGCGGTTCACCCCGAAGCCTACCCCGTCGTCGAACGGATCCTGAAAAAATCAACGCACAGGCCAAAGAGGTCATGGGCCGTCAGGGTGCATTGACCGGGCTGTCCCCCGCCGAATTCACTGACGAAAAGTTTGGGGTCCCGACCGTCAAGGACATTTTTTCGGAAATCGAAAAACCCGGACGCGACCCTCGTCCGGAGTTCAAGACCGCACAGTTCAAGGAAGGCGTAAACACCATCAATGATCTGGCCCAAGGCATGATTCTGGAAGGTGTCGTGACCAACGTGGCCAACTTTGGTGCCTTCGTAGACATTGGCGTGCACCAGGATGGTCTGGTCCACATTTCGGCTCTGGCCGAACGGTTTGTCAAAGATCCGCGCGACGTTGTCCGTGTCGGGCAAACCGTGAAAGTCAAGGTTCAGGAAGTGGATGTGGCGCGCAAGCGCATTGCCCTGACCATGCGGCTGAGCGATGACTCGGGTCCTGCACAGCGTAACGAGGCGGGTGCAACACGCGGTCCTTCAGCAGCCTCGGGAAATACCCGCGGCAACAGCGGAGGAGGCCGGCGTGAAAAAGCCGCCACCACCCAGGAGGGTCTGGGTGCAATGGCGGCTGCATTTGCAAAACTCAAGAAATAAACCAGAGCAACGGGCTGAAGTCCGGTTACCGTGTCGGGACACTAACAATGTCAGACCTGCGATTCAGCGAACCAGGCGTAGATCGGCTTTTTCCGGTTGAGCAGACTTAACCGGAAAAAACCGGAGTGAATCAGTCTTGCTGCAAGGATGCAATGGCCTCGGATACCGGGGCCATTTTTTCTTGCGCAAACGTGCAGACCCGCTGACCGTTCACGTGCACAAGGGCCTGGTCACCGTCCAGCGTCACCAGCTGATCAAGCGGCTGTTGCCTCAGTGCCGCCATCATTTGGCCCGCAACTTTGGGGTTTTCGAAGCCTTCGGAAAACAGCAATTCAGTGCCATCGGCTGCCAGCAAACGGAAATGGAAACGATCGGCCTCGCGGAAACTGACCAGACGTGCCGCCTTGCCAGACTTTGACTTGGCACTGGCCGGCTTGGCGGTGCTGGCCTGAGGCTGCCGCAGGCCTACGGCCTCGCGCAGGGCTGACATCAGCTCGGCCGACTGCTTGCGCGCCTTGGTTGCCCCCGCCTGCAAAATGTCTTCAATTTGCCGGGGTTGGCCATCAGGGACTCGTAGCGATCACGCATCGGGGCAACAATACCGTCGAGTAAAACAAACAACGCTTCTTTAGCCTCACCCCAGCCCAGGCCGCCTTCCAGCGCAGCACGGAATGACGCCGTTTGATCTGCACCGGCAAAGGCCCGATACAACGCATAGACGTGGGCACTGTCGGGATCTTTAGGTTCACCCGGCTGGCGCGAATCAGTGACAATACGCATGACCGCCTGACGCATGGCCTTGCTGCCGCCTTCAAACAAGGGGATGGTATTGTTGTAGCTCTTGGACATTTTACGACCGTCAAGCCCGGGCAGGGTTGCCACATCGTCATCAATCTGGACCTCGGGCAACACGAAGTATTCACGTCCCTGACCATACAAATGGTTGAAACGCTGGGCAATGTCACGCGCCATTTCAAGATGCTGCACCTGATCGCGACCCACCGGCACCTTGTTCGCGTTGAACATCAGAATGTCAGCGGCCATGAGTACAGGGTAGGAAAACAGACCCATCGTAACGCCGTCATCGGGGTCAACCTCACGCGCAAGATTCTGGTCAACCGAGGCCTTGTAGGCATGGGCGCGATTCATCAACCCTTTGGGCGTCACGCAGGTCAGCAACCAGCATAATTCCGGGATTTCAGGAATGTCAGACTGACGGTAGAACGTGACGTTATCATGGTCCAGACCACCGGCCAACCAGGTGGCGGCAATTTCAAGCCGTGACCGCGCGACACGAGCCGGGTCTTCACACTTGATCAGGGCATGATAGTCGGCCATGAAAAAATATGCATCGACATTGGGCTGCCGGCTGGCTTCAATAGCGGGACGAATGGCACCGGCATAATTGCCAAGGTGCGGCGTACCGGTTGTCGTGATCCCCGTAAGGACCCGGATTTTGGTGTTTTGCATCAGTTTCAGTAATTACAGGGTTGCCGCCACTCGGCGCTCAGATTCGAGGTATTCGCGTGACTGCATTTCAAGCAACCGCGATACCGTCCGGTGAAATTCATTTGCCATTGGCCCTTCGGTGTACAACCCTTCGGGTTCACATTCGGCGGAAATGACCAGTTTAACTTTATGATCGTAGAATACGTCAACCAGCCATGTAAACCGGCGCGCCTCGGACGCCTGACGCACCGTCATCCGGGGCACTTCAGACAAAATCACGGTCTGGAAACGACTGGCCAGATCGAGGTAATCATTCTGTGACCGCGGCCCACCACATAAGGTGGCAAAGTCAAACCAGACCACGCTACCGCTGAGTGCCACGGCCTTCAATTCACGGTTTTCTACCGTCAGCACCGGTTTCATCGGCGCCGTATCTGACAGGCTTTCGAACGCATGCTGCAGTTCGGCACGGGTGTCTGAAGTCAGGGGTGACAGGTAAACCCTGACCTGCTCAAGCGCACGACGACGGTAATCTGTACCCGTATCAACGTTCAGGACATCCATACGCTCCTGAATCAGCTTGATGGCGGGCAGGATGCGATCTCGATGCAGGCCGTCGGGGTACAAGGTTGATGGCTCGTAATTCGAGGTCATCACAAACGATGTCCCCAGCTCAAACAGGCGGAACAGCAACCGGTACAAGATCATGGCGTCGGCAACGTCAGACACATGAAATTCGTCAAAACAGATCAAACGATACCGCTTGGCGATACGACGCGCGACTTCGTCCAGTGGGTCTTGCTGCCCCTTGACTTCGTCAAGCTGGTGATGCACCCCTCGCATGAACTCATGGAAATGCAGTCGCCCCTTACGCTTCAAGGGAACAGTAGCGTAAAACGCATCCATCAGGAAACTCTTGCCGCGTCCAACCCCACCCCAGAGGTAAACCCCGCGAGGGATATCGGGGCGTCGAAACAACTTTTTCAATGTGCTGGAACGAGCCTGTTTGTAGACGACCCAGTCGTCATAAAACTGCTGTAACCGGTCGATTGCAGCCAATTGAGCCACGTCCGGCGCATACCCGCGTTCAGCCAATGCGTGGTGATAATATTCTTTTACGTTCATGATGTTTGAATGCAAAAAGGGCAAACAAGCCCCTTTTTGCATTAGCGATCAGCTGTTGTGAAATACAACAAGACGATCAGAAGTTAAGCGAGCGTTTATCAACGGCCAATGCCGCTTCTTTCACTGACTCGGACAAGGTGGGATGCGCATGGCAGATACGGGCGATGTCTTCGGCAGCGCCACGGAACTCCATGATGGTTACCGCTTCAGCAATCAGTTCGGAAGCACTGGGGCCGATGATATGCACACCCAGGACTTCATCGGTTTTGGCATCAGCCAAAATTTTAACGAAACCTGTCGTATCACCCAAGGCACGTGCACGGCCATTCGCCAGGAAGGGAAGCTACCGGCACGGTAGGCCACTCCTTCGGTTTTGAGTTGTTGCTCGGACTTCCCCACCCAGGCGATTTCAGGTGATGTGTAGATAACGCTGGGGATCGTGCCAAAGTTGACATGACCGTGCTGGCCTGCAATGCGCTCGGCCACAGCAACGCCTTCTTCTTCAGCTTTGTGGGCCAGCATCGGGCCACGTACCACGTCACCTACAGCCCAGACATTGGGCAAGTTGGTGCGGCAGTCATCATCGACCACAACAAAACCTCGCTCGTCGACTTTCAGGCCAACGGTATCTGCACCCAGGCCACTGGTGTGAGGCACACGACCAATCGACACGATGAGATGGTCAACCGACAGGGACTGTTCTGCACCGGAAGCATCGGTGTAAGGCACGGTGACCGACTTGGCCGATGTTTTCACTTCACCGATTTTCACGCTGGTCTGGATATTCAGACCCTGCTTGGTAAACACTTTCAGTGCTTCCTTGGCGACCTGCTGATCGCAAACGGCCAGGAACTCGGGTGCCGCCTCGAGGACAGTAACTTCGGCACCCAGACGACGCCAGACGCTACCCAGTTCCAGACCGATAACCCCTGCACCGATGACACCCAGTTTTTGGGTACGGCAGGGATACGCAATGCCCCATCGTTGGAAAGAATTTGCTTTTCGTCGAAGTCAAGGCCAGGCAACTGGCGTGGTGCCGAACCCGTGGCGATGACAACATGCTTGGCCACCAGGTCTTCTTCGGACTGACCCGAAACCTTGATGGACCAGCCGCCGTCAACGTGAGCTGCAAACGAACCCGTACCGTGGAAGAAGGTTATCTTGTTCTTCTTGAACAAGTACAGAATACCTTCATTGTTTTGCTTGACGACAGAATCTTTACGACCAATGAGCGTGTCGAGCTTGAGGCTGACACCTTTGACTTCGATGCCGTGCTCGGCAAAATGATGGTTCACCTGCTCGAAGTGCTCAGACGATTGCAGCAAGGCCTTGGACGGAATGCAGCCGACGTTGGTGCAGGTACCACCTGGCGCAGGCTTGCCATCGGCATTGGTAGCCGCATCGATACACGCCACAGACATACCCAGTTGCGCCGCACGAATTGCAGCGATATATCCGCCGGGGCCTGCCCCGATCACGACAACATCAAAATTTTTAGCCATTATGTATCCAGTGATTATTCAGGTTCCGGGGCCTGGCCCGCGCAAAACCGGTAATAGAAAAGGGCCCGGAGCAAGCCCGTGCGCAAAAGGCGCACGAACCCGCCTGGGGCCCGACAAACACGACCTTAAACGTCGAGCAACAGACGCTGAGGATCTTCAAGCGCCTCTTTCATGGCAACCAGCGACAACACTGCTTCACGGCCATCGATGATACGGTGATCGTAGGACAACGCCAGATAATTCATGGGGCGAATGACGATCTGGCCGTTTTCGACGACGGGACGCTCTTTGGTGGCATGGATACCCAAAATGGCCGACTGGGGCGGGTTGATGATCGGCGTGGACAGCATGGACCCGAACACACCACCGTTCGAGATCGAGAACGTACCACCGGTAAGTTCGTCGAGGCTGAGCTTGCCGTCGCGGGCACGGGCACCGAAATCAGCGATTTGTTTTTCGATCTCGGCAATGCTGAGCTGATCGGCGTTGCGCAGAATGGGTACCACCAGACCACGCGGGCTACCGACAGCGATACCGATGTCAAAGTAACCGTGATAAATGATGTCTTTGCCATCAACCGAGGCGTTGACAACGGGGTATTTCTTGAGTGCGGCAACGGCAGCCTTGACGAAGAACGAAGTGAAGCCCAGCTTGACGCCGTGCTCTTTTTCGAACTGATCTTTGTAACGAGCACGGATATCGAGAATACCCTGCATATTGACTTCGTTGAACGTGGTGAGGATGGCGTTTTCAGATTGGGATTGCAACAAACGCTCGGCCACACGAGCACGCAAACGGCTCATGGGGACGCGCTGCTCTGGGCGCCCATCGAGTGACAGGCTGACCGGTGCAGGTGCAGCGGCAGGCTTCTTGGCAGGCGCAGACTGCGCCGACAGGGCATCACCCTTGGTGACGCGGCCGCCACGGCCAGTGCCTTCTACGTTAGCCGCATCAATGCCTTTTTCGGCCAGAATCTTGCTGGCAGCGGGCGATGCAACAGCCGAAGCCGCAGAGGCAGCGGCTGCGGGAGCAGCGGCGGGTGCTTCTGCAGCGGGGGCAGCAACCGGCGCGGCAGCGGCAGCTTTGCCTTCTGTGTCGATACGGGCAAGCACTTCGCCGGAGCCAACGGTGCTGCCGTCAGCCTTGACGATTTCAGCCAAAACGCCAGAAGCCGGAGCGGGCACTTCAAGTACGACCTTGTCGGTTTCCACTTCGATCAGAATCTCGTCTGCCTGGACTGCCTCGCCGGGCTGCTTTTTCCAGTTAAGCAGCGTTGCCTCGGAAATAGATTCTGAGAGCTGCGGTACGAGTACGTCTGTGATAGCCATAGTAAATAGTTTCCGTGATGATGAGTATTCATTATTTGGACGACTGCGAGACGCCCTTGAACTTGTCGGCGAAAGCCTGCTCGATGAGCGCTTTCTGCTGTTCTTGGTGCTTGGCCAGATAACCTACTGCAGGCGATGCCGATGCAGGACGGCCGGCATAACCCAGACGCTGGCCTTCGACCATGTTTTCGTAGAGGTGGTGCTGGACATAGAACCAGGGCCCTGATTTTGCGGCTCGTCTTGTACCCAAATGATTTCTTTGGCGTTGGTGTACTTTTGAAGTTCAGCCTGGAACGCCTTGTGAGCAAACGGGTAAAGCTGTTCGATACGCACAATGGCAACATCGTTGCGGTTACGTTCGGTACGGGCGTTGGCGAGGTCGTAGTAAACCTTGCCGGAGCAGACCAGAACGCGCTTGACGTTAGCCGGATCGATATCGGCATTGGTTTCGCCGATGACGGGCAAGAACGTACCGGTGGCCAGATCGGACAACGGCGATGTTGCGTCTTTGTTGCGCAGCAGCGACTTGGGCGTGAAGATGACCAAGGGCTTGCGGAACGGACGAATCATCTGACGACGCAGCAAATGGAAAATTTGCGAAGCGTTAGTCGGCTGAACGGCCTGGATGTTGTTGTCGGCGCACAGTTGCAGGAAACGTTCAATACGGGCTGAGGAGTGCTCGGGACCCTGACCTTCATAGCCGTGCGGCAACATCATGGTCAGGCCGCACTGGCGACCCCACTTGGCCTCGCCCGACGAAATGAACTGATCGATAACAACCTGGGCGCCGTTGACGAAGTCGCCGAACTGGGCTTCCCAAATGGTCAGGGTGTTAGGTTCAGCCGAAGCGTAGCCATATTCGAAACCAAGAACAGCCTCTTCCGACAAGACCGAATCAATAACGGTAAAGGGTGCCTGGGTATCGGAGACGTTCTGCAAGGGAATATACGTACCATCGTCCCAGCGCTCGCGCTTCTGGTCGTGCAATACGGCATGGCGATGCGTAAACGTACCGCGACCGGCATCTTGCCCGGTGATGCGAATGGTGTAACCCGAAGAAACCAGTGTGGCAAACGCCAGGTGTTCCCCCATGCCCCAGTCGAGCGGCTGTTCGCCACGAGCCATTTTCAGACGGTCAGTCAGCAACTTGTTGACCAGGGGATGAACGGTAAAGCCTTCAGGCACCTGGGTAATACGTTCACCGATGCGGGTCAGTTCAGCCAATGGCACACCGGTGTCGGCGTGGTCTGTCCATTTGGCGTTAAGGAACGGGCTCCAGTCGGTCGCGTACTTGTTCTTGTAGTCGGTCAGTACAGGCTCAACGGTTTTCTGGCCGTCTTCCATGAGCTGACGATACTCTTTGACCATATCATCGGGCTCGTTTTCAGCCAGAACGCCCTGAGCGACCAGCTTGTCGGCATACATCTTGCGTGTACCGGGGTGCTGACCAATGCGCTTGTACATCAGAGGCTGGGTAAGCGCCGGCGTGTCTTGCTCGTTGTGGCCCAGTTTACGGAAACAGACAATATCAACAACCACGTCGTGTTTGAATTCGCGACGATAATCGAGAGCAAGCTGGGTTACATAAACAACCGCTTCGGGGTCATCGCCATTGACGTGGAATACCGGTGCCTCGATCATCTTGACGACGTCGGTACAGTACAACGTTGAGCGAGAATCGCGCGGGTCAGATGTTGTAAAACCGATCTGGTTGTTGATGACGATGTGAAGCGTACCGCCCGTACCATAGCCACGGGTTTGTGCCATGTTGAGGGTTTCCATGACGACACCCTGGCCGGCAAATGCAGCGTCACCGTGAACCAGAACCGGCAGGACTTGCGAACCTTCTTTATCGCCACGGCGGTCTTGACGGGCGCGAACGCTGCCCTCGACCACAGGATTGACGATTTCGAGGTGGGACGGGTTGAACGCCAGCGACAGGTGAACCGGGCCACCACGGGTCGACAGATCGCTTGAAAAACCGTTGTGGTATTTAACGTCACCGTCGGTGAGGTTCTGGGCGTACTTGCCTTCAAATTCAGCGAAAAGGTCGCCGGGCATTTTGCCCATGATGTTGACCAGCATGTTCAGACGGCCACGGTGGGCCATACCCACAACGATTTCCTGGACGCCATTTTCACCGGCATGATTGACGACTTCGTCCATGGCGGCAATGAAACTTTCACCACCTTCAAGCGAGAAGCGCTTCTGACCCACGTATTTGGTGTGCAGGAAACGCTCGAGGCCTTCGGCTTCAGTGACCTGACGCAAAATATGGCGCTTGCGGTCGGCCGAGTAACCGGGAACACCGGACAACGATTCGAGGCGTTCCTGGATCCAGCGTTTAGCCGCTGGATCGGACATGTGCATGAATTCGGCACCGATGTTGCGGCAGTAAGTGTCACGCAGCGCCTTGAGCATGTCGCGCAGCGTCATGGTCTCGGACTTGGTGAAATAGGTATTGGTTGC
This sequence comes from Neopusillimonas aromaticivorans, assembly GCF_030344915.1. Classification (GTDB taxonomy): domain Bacteria; phylum Pseudomonadota; class Gammaproteobacteria; order Burkholderiales; family Burkholderiaceae_B; genus Neopusillimonas; species Neopusillimonas aromaticivorans. The sequence goes on from NZ_CP128233.1 coordinate 332,499, forward strand.
CGAATAAACCTGATCAAGATCAGATTCGGTCAGGCCATAAAAAGCAGGATCAAGTTCGGGGATGACAGGACGATCGTGACGCTTGAGCGGATCGAGCTCTGCAAAACGGGAACCGAGCGTACGGTAGGCTGCAATGAGTGATTGCACCGATACCTGCTTGCTGGCCACAGTGAGATCAGGCTGCTGAACGCGAACACCTACGAAGGCGTTGTTTTTGGCACGCTCTGCAAAAGACTGAATGATGGGTGCATGGGCCTGGTCGCGGGTGACTTCTTTGCCATCAGTGGCTGGCAGATGCTGCAACTGATCGAAGTACGAGCGCCACTCGTCGGTGACGGAGCCGGGATTATCGAGATAGGATTCGTAGAGTTCTTCTACGTAAGGCGCATTGCTGCCGAAAAGATATGAATTAGATAATGATTCGTTCTGTGAGGACATATATTCGCTTCACCTTACCGAGTGCTTCACTCGTTTGATGCAGGGGAACACCTTCCGCGACACGGCCAGACCGGTTAGCGGATAGCGGGGGCAGAAGGCAACAGTACGACGCCTTGGGTAGCCGTATTGAAGTTAGTATAACCACAAACAAATGGGAATGTAACGGGCGCAACTGAAACCCCCGGCTTTTGAAATCCCGACGTTGATTTTTACTGACACATGGCCAAAAACCGGTGTCCCGGGGTGCAGATCTGCGACGAATAGTGTATTTTCTACGTTTACTTTCTTTGCATAACTCTCAGGAGCAGTACCTTATGGACGCCAAGGCGGACCTCTCAAAAATGGCCCTCGATTACCATGCCTTCCCCACCCCGGGGAAAATCTCGGTAACACCAACAAAAACACTGGCCAATCAAGATGACTTGTCTCTGGCATATTCGCCCGGCGTAGCCGTGGCCAGCATGGCGATCTACGAAGGGGTGAGGATGCTGCCGCCAAGTACACATCGCGTTCAAATCTTGTTGGCGTGATCACCAACGGCACCGCTGTACTGGGTTTGGGTAATATCGGCCCCTGGCCGCCAAACCTGTCATGGAAGGCAAAGGCTGCCTGTTCAAGAAATTTGCCGGTATCGACGTGTTCGATATCGAACTGAACGAGCTCGACCCCGACAAGCTGGTTGACATCATCGCCGCGCTGGAACCGACCCTGGGCGGGATCAATCTTGAAGATATCAAGGCGCCCGAGTGCTTCTACATCGAGAAGAAGCTGCGTGAGCGCATGAAGATTCCGGTTTTCCACGACGACCAGCACGGCACCGCCATTATTTCATCAGCGGCCATCCTGAACGGCCTGAAAGTTGTAGGCAAGAAACTCGACGAGGTCAAGCTGGTGTGTTCGGGTGCCGGCGCCGCGGCCATCGCCTGCCTGAACCTGCTCGTCAGCCTGGGCATCCCGCGCAAGAACATTTTTGTTGTTGATTCTCGCGGCGTTATCTGGGAAGGCCGTGATGCCAACATGGAACCCACCAAAGCCGAATACGCACAAAAAACCGACGCACGGACGCTGGCTGATGTCTGTAAAGGTGCTGACGTTTTCCTGGGTTGCTCGGCGCCCGGCGTACTGACTGCCGACATGGTCAAGAGCATGGCTGACAAGCCTCTTATTCTGGCCCTGGCCAACCCCGAACCCGAAATCCGTCCGGAAGTCGCGAAAGCCGCTCGCCCCGACTGCATCATTGCAACTGGCCGTTCCGACTATCCGAATCAGGTCAACAATGTCCTGTGCTTCCCGTTCATTTTCCGGGGTGCCATGGACGTCGGCGCAACGGTCATCAACGAAGAAATGAAACTGGCCTGCGTCAAGGCGATTGCCGAACTGGCCGAAGCCGAACAAAACGACGAAGTCGCCATGGCCTATGCCGGACAAGATTTGTCATTCGGCCCCGATTACATTATTCCTAAACCGTTCGATCCACGCCTGATCATCAAGATCGCTCCGGCAGTCGCCGAAGCGGCCGTTGCGTCGGGCGTAGCCACCCGTCCCATTGAAGATATCGAAGCCTATCGCCAGCGTCTGATGGGGCTGGTTTATCACACGGGCCAGCTCATGCGGCCTTTGTTCCTTCAGGCAAAAAGCGCGCCCAAACGGGTCATTTATGCCGATGGCGAAGACGAACGCGTCCTTCGTGCCGTCCAAACCGTCGTTGATGAAAATATCGCCAAGCCGATTCTTATCGGACGTCCGGCTGTCATCAACATGCGCATCCAGAAGTTCGGTCTGCGCCTGGTACCCGGTCAGAATATCGAATTGGTCAATCCGGAAGACGACGAACGCTTCAACGAAACCTGGAACGGCTATTACAAGCTTCAGGGTCGTAACGGCGTCACTCCCGAAATTGCCAAGGCAATGGTACGCAAACACAACACGCTGATCGGCGCCATGCTGCTGCAGCGTGGCGATGCCGACGCCCTCATTTGTGGCATTGCCAGCAAGTTCGATAACCAGCTCAAGTATGTGGATGAAGTCATTGGCCTGAAAGAAGGGGTTAAAACCTACGCAGCCATGAATGTACTCATGCTGCCCGACCAGACCCTGTTTATTTGCGATACGCACGTCAATGAAAACCCCAGTGCTGAAGAAATTGCCGAAATGACGATTCAGGCTGCTGACGAAATCTTGCGTTTTGGCGTGGTCCCTAAAGTCGCTCTGCTTTCCCACTCAAACTTTGGCAGCCGGGTTACCGAGTCATCGCGCAAAATGGCGCTTGCACGTGAACTGTTGAACGAACGTGCACCGCAGCTCGAGGTCGAAGGCGAGATGCATGCCGACGCTGCATTGTCAGAAAAAATCCGCTTGCGCGCCTACCCTGATTCACGGTTGAAAGGGCCGGCAAACCTGCTGATCATGCCAAACCTTGATACCGGCAATATCACCTACAACATGCTCAAAATGACGGGCAGTAACGGGGTATCGCTGGGCCCGGTCTTGCTGGGTGCCGCCCGCCCGGTGCACATCCTGACCACATCAGCAACGGTACGCCGTATCGTCAACATGACTGCACTGGCTGTGGTTGATGCGCAGCAGGAAGCACAGCAAAAGGCCATGAACCCGTAACCCGTAAGGACTTTGTGGGGCTGGCAAACCCCACAGGTTGGCGCGCGGCGAAGGCCGCGACGCTAACCGAAAGAAGGTTGTCAGTTCCATTTTTTTCAGGCTACGGCAACACACAAAAACTTCTGTCACGTTTCCATTTTGGCCTGATTTTTTGCGTCGCCAAAACAAAAAGCCCGCTTTTCAAGCGGGCTTTTTGTTTTGAAGCTGACGGGCATGATGTTGAACTACATAGTGTGCAGCAAGTAACTTTAACAGCATTCCTGCACCTTCTCACCCGCCCGAAGGCAACTTGCCGCAACGCCTCGAACCCAAGAGCTCAAGGCGTGCGGAACACAAACCACCATTTACGCCTTGACGTCGCGAACCACAGAACCTGTGTACAACTGACGCGGACGACCGATCTTGTATTCAGGGTCGGAAATCATTTCGTCCCACTGCGAAATCCAGCCAACCGTACGGGCCAATGCAAAAATACCGGTGAACAACGGTGTCGGGATGCCAATGGCACGCTGAACGATACCCGAGTAGAAGTCAACGTTCGGGTACAGTTTACGATCAACAAAATACTGGTCTTCAAGCGCAATACGCTCGAGTTCCATGGCCAGCTTGAACAGCGGATCATTTTCAAGACCCAGTGCAGACAGAACTTCTTTGCAGGTTTCCTGCATCAGCTTGGCGCGAGGGTCATAATTCTTGTAAACGCGGTGACCAAAACCCATCAGGCGTACGCCCGATGTCTTGTCTTTGACCTGTTCCATGAACTCGCCAACTTTGGCCACACCGCCGTTCGCCTGAATGCTTTCAAGCATCTGCAGACAAGCCTCATTCGCGCCACCGTGTGCAGGACCCCACAGGCAGGCAATACCTGCCGAAATGGCAGCAAACGGGTTGGTACCTGACGAACCGCACAAACGAACAGTGGATGTCGACGCGTTCTGCTCGTGATCTGCGTGCAAGATAAAGATACGGTCAAGCGCACGTTCAACGACGTCATTGACCTTGTAGTCTTCGCAAGGGTTAGCGAACATCATGCGCATGAAATTACCCGTGTACGACAAGTCGTTACGCGGATAGATATACGGCTGACCCAGCGAGTATTTGTAAACCATTGCCACCAGTGTCGGCATTTTCGCAATGAGACGAATGGCCGACAAGCGACGATGTTCGGCATTGGTGATGTCGGTAGCATCGTGGTAGAACGCAGACAACGCACCTACTGCTGCTGTCAACATGGCCATCGGGTGCGCGTCACGGCTGAAACCACTGATAAACGTGGCCAGCTGCTCATGCACCATCGTGTGGTTGGTGACTTCGTTGTCAAATTTTGCCTTTTCCTGGGCATTGGGCAATTCACCGTTCAGGATCAGGTAGCAGACATCAAGGAAGTCGTTGTTCTGGGCCAACTGGTCAATAGGATACCCGCGGTAGAGCAACTGCCCTTTGTCGCCATCAATGTAGGTAATGCCCGATTCGCACGAAGCCGTGGACAGGAAGCCCGGGTCATACGTGAACATGCCGGTTTGACCATACAGTTTACGAATATCGATGACGTCAGGGCCAATGGAACCCTTGTACACCGGAAATTCTACCGATGCGCTGCCGTCCGAGAACGATAGCGTTGCTTTTTTATCTGACAGTTGCATCTTTTATCCTCAAAAATTTACAGCGCCCGCATCTGTTCGACCAGGCGCTGGATCTGGGGCGTATCGTACACCCCTTCCAGACCTTTCCGGCCCAACAAAACATCGAGCAATTCGTTGTCGCCCATTTCAAAAAGTTGCGTAAGGGCAACAACATCAGTATCGGTAAGTTGGGTTTCGTAATGATCCAGAAAATTGGTGATGATCAGATCATTTTCCAACAGACCACGGCGAGCCCGCCAACGCAGGCGGGCTCGCTCAAGTTCGGTGAGTGTGCTCATGGCACTTAAATACTGCGCCGAACCAGCAGTTCTTTGATTTTGCCGATAGCCATGGACGGATTCAGTCCTTTAGGACAGACATCCGTACAGTTCATGATGGTATGGCAACGGAACAGGCGATAAGGGTCTTCGAGATTGTCGAGACGTTCGGTCGTTGCCTGATCGCGTGAGTCGGCGATGAAGCGATAGGCCTGCAACAAGCCGGCCGGACCGACAAACTTGTCGGGGTTCCACCAGAACGAGGGGCAAGACGTCGAACAGCACGCACACAGGATGCATTCGTAGAGGCCATCGATTTCTTCGCGGGCTTCAGGCGACTGCAAACGCTCGCGTTCGGGCGGCGGCGTATCGTTAATAAGGAACGGCTTGACCGAGTGATACTGATTAAAGAACTGGGTCATGTCGACGATCAGGTCGCGAACTACCGGCAGACCTGGAAGTGGACGCAGCACGATAGGCTGGGACAACTCGCGCAGGTTGGTGGTACATGCCAGGCCATTCTTGCCGTTAATGTTCATGGCATCAGAGCCACACACACCTTCACGGCACGAACGACGGATGGCAAGGCTGTCATCCACATCGTTTTTGATGCGAACCAGCGCATCAAGCAACATTTTGTCAGTTGGCTGAAGCTCGACTTCAAGCTTCTGCATGTACGGACGCTCGTCCTTGTCAGGATCGTAGCGGTAGATTTCAAACTTGACGATACGTTTTTGGCTCATTTCAGTTCCTGCTTAGAAGGTCCGTGCTTTGGGTGGGAAGCTGTCGACTGTCAACGGTTTCATTTGAACCGGTTTATAGTCGAGACGGCCGCCTTCTGAATACCAGAGTGTGTGGCGCAACCAGTTTTCATCGTCGCGCTCGGGGTGGTCATCGAGAGCGTGAGCACCACGGCTTTCGGTACGGTTTGCCGCCGATTTGATGGTTGCACGCGCAACTTCAATCATGTTGGACAATTCAAGCGCTTCGATACGGGCCGTATTGAACACCTTTGACTTGTCTTTGAAGTAGATTTCGTCGACTTGAGGCGTCAGGCTATCGATAGCATCAACACCTTTGTTCAACAATTCGAGTGTACGGAATACACCGCAGTGTGTCTGCATGGCGGTACGAATGGCATTACCCACTTCTTGCGCCTTGACACCCGATGTACGGCTTTCGAGTTTGTTGACACGGTCGAGCGAATAATCGAGCGACTCTTGGGGCAAAGGCTGATGCGATGTCTGACGATCGAGGTTTTGATCGACGATGTGCTTGCCAGCAGCGCGCCCGAAAACGATAAGGTCGAGCAGCGAGTTCGTACCCAGACGATTGGCACCGTGCACCGATACCGCAGCACATTCACCGATGGCGTACAGGCCATTGACGACCTTGGTCTCGCCGTTTTTGAAGTCAACGACCTGACCATGGTAGTTTGCCGGAATACCGCCCATCTGGTAGTGAATGGTGGGCACAACGGGAATGGGCTCTTTGATGGGGTCAACGTTACCAAACTTGATCGCAATTTCACGAATGGACGGCAAACGCTTGTTGATGACGTCGGCGCCCAGGTGGTCAAGCTTGAGCAGCACGTGATCGCCATTGGGACCGCAACCGCGGCCTTCCTTGATTTCCTGGTCCATCGAGCGCGAAACGAAGTCGCGGGGGCCAGGTCTTTGAGTGTAGGCGCGTAACGCTCCATAAAGCGTTCGCCGTCTTTGTTCAGCAAGATACCACCTTCGCCACGAACACCTTCGGTGATCAGAACGCCGGCACCGGCAACACCGGTGGGGTGGAACTGCCAGAACTCCATGTCTTGCAAGGCAATGCCTGCACGCGCAGCCATACCCAGACCATCGCCGGTATTGATAAACGCATTGGTTGAGGCAGCCCAGATACGACCTGCACCACCGGTAGCCAGCACCGTGGTCTTGGCTTCGAAGATGTAGATCTCACCCGTTTCCATTTCGAGTGCTGTAACGCCAACTACGTCGCCGTCATCGTTGCGCAACAGGTCGAGCGCCATCCACTCGACAAAGAACTGTGTGCGCGAGGCAACGTTACGCTGGTAAAGCGTGTGCAGCATGGCGTGACCGGTACGGTCTGCGGCCGCACAGGCTCGCTGAACGGGTTTTTCACCGAAATTGGCCGTATGACCGCCGAACGGACGCTGATAAATAGTACCGTCAGGGTTACGGTCGAATGGCATGCCGAAGTGTTCAAGCTCGTATACGGCGGCCGGTGCCTCGCGGCACATGAATTCGATAGCGTCCTGGTCACCGAGCCAGTCGGAACCCTTGACGGTATCGTACATGTGCCAGTACCAGTTATCTTCGCTCATGTTACCCAATGCAGCACTGACGCCACCTTGAGCGGCCACAGTGTGCGAACGGGTTGGGAACACTTTTGACAGGACGGCAACCGACAAGCCCGCCTGCGCCAGTTGCAGAGAGCAACGCATGCCGGCACCGCCGGCGCCTACGACCACAACGTCAAACTTGCGGCGAGGTAAGGAATTTTTGACAGCAGCCACGGCTTATAAACTCCAGAGAACTTTAGCGAAATAAACAATTGAACCAACAAGCCACAGCACGGTCAGTACTTGCAGGAGCAAACGAATGCCTGCCGGCTTGACGTAGTCCATCCAGATGTCACGCACACCGATCCAGGCGTGCCAGGCCAGCGAGAAGAACGCCAGGGTGGCCAACAACTGACCAACGGGCACGACACCGATACGGAATGTGAAGAGGTTTTGCCAGCCTTCAAAGCTCATGCCCGATGTGAACAGCACACCGAAAAACAAAACCAGGGTGTAGATCGCCATAATGACGGCGGTACAGCGCTGAACGATGAAATCGAAAGTGCCGTAATGCGCACCAACGACAATACGCTTGGTGCCAACGCGTTCTTGAATAGCCATTACCAAACCCCAAACAATTTAAGACCAAAAACCAGCGTGAGCGCGAGGCTTACCCCGAAGACCAGGCCTGCACTTTTCTGGGCTGAAACCTTATCCATACCGATATGCAGATCAAGAATCAGGTAACGAATACCCGCACAGAAGTGGTGCAGATAACCCCAGACCAGAACCAGCAAGACCAGCTTGCAAAGCGGATTGGAAACCCAGCCCGCAATTGAGGCATATGTTTCAGGCGACGTTACGCTAAGTGCGAACAACGGCACGATTACGAGCGGAAGACACAAAAGAGCAATGCACCACTGACGCGGTGCAGAATTGACGATTTCCCTGCCAAGGGAAGACGGTAGCTCAGGATCTGCGGAACGCTGATATTGCGAAACTGCGGACGCGGCTTGGAAGCTGAATCGGACATGATGGCCTCGAGGTTAACAAACAAATAATTGCAAAACGCTATCGGTATTTTCGCCGATTTCGGCGAAAGGGATCAAATCAGGTCAAAAAACCTAGTTCAATGAATTCCTGTAATGAAAACGACTGGTGAGATACAAACCGCGCCGCAACTCCATGGGGCGATCACCATACGTGAACGACACCCGCTCGACCTGCAGCAAAGGGCTGGCCGCGTCGATTTTGAGCAACTCTGCCTGGGAGGGTGTCGCGGCAACCGCCTTGATTTTTCCTCAGCCCTGACCATGCTGACACCATATTCTGACTCGAAAAGGGCATACAGCGGGCCTTTATAACGGGTCAGGGATTCTGTGGTCAGCCCCTTGAACACCGAGCCGGGCAGCCAAATGTCATCAAGGATGGTGGGCTCGTTGTCGAACGACAGCAGACGACGCACATTGACCACCGCATCAGACCCTGGAAGATCGAGCAACCGCGCAACGTCGATGGGCGCCTTGACACGCCGGCAATCGATAAGCTGGCTGCTGGACACGGTGGAATGACCATCATCGGGCGCAAGACGCAAAAACCGGAAACGAACCTTCGCCTCGTGGTGGGTAGCCACAAAAGTGCCCTTGCCCTGCCGGCGAATCAGCAAGTTATCAGCGGCCAGCTCATCTATGGCCTTGCGTACCGTACCCTGACTGACATTAAACCGCGCTGCCAGTTCGAATTCGCTGGGAATGACCTCACCCGGTTTCCATTCGCCACGATCAAGACTCTGCAGCAGCAGCCCTTTGATCTGTTGATACAACGGGCTGTACGCCGCGCCGGTAACGGCACGATCAGGTTCAGCAGGCGTATCGGCAGCAGCACTGGACATTACAGGCGAAGGAATTCCGGTTTACAAAACGCTCGACATTCTCGCATGGTTCGCGCCGAATGTCTAACACTCTTCTGTCTTATATAAGATATAAGATGTTTGACTACCGCTGCAATTTCCTCTAACCTTCAAACCCATTAAAATCGTGATTTAGTGTCTTCTTTTTCACCCTCACCGGAGATTTGTTCATGTCCAAACCCGCCATGCGTGTCGCCGTCACCGGCGCTGCCGGTCAAATTGGTTACGCCCTGCTGTTCCGCATCGCCTCGGGCGAAATGCTGGGCAAAGACCAGCCAGTCATCCTTCAGTTGCTTGAAATCCCTGACGAAAAAGCTCAAAAGGCGCTTAAAGGCGTCATGATGGAACTGGATGACTGCGCTTTCCCGCTGCTCCAGGGCATGACCGCTCATAGTGACCCACGCGAAGCCTTCAAAGATGTCGACGTGGCACTGCTGGTAGGTTCGCGTCCGCGCGGCCCCGGCATGGAACGCAAAGACCTTCTGAAAGTCAACGCGGAAATCTTCAAGGTTCAGGGTAAAGCACTGAACGACGTTGCAAGCCGCAACGTCAAGGTACTGGTTGTCGGCAACCCCGCCAACACCAACGCCTACATTGCCATGAAATCGGCCCCCGATCTGCCAGCCAAGAACTTCACCGCCATGTTGCGCCTTGACCACAACCGTGCGTTGTCGCAACTGGCAGCAAAATCGGGCAAAAAAGTCGCTGATATTGAAAACCTTATCGTATGGGGCAACCACTCGCCCACAATGTACCCCGATATCCGTTTTGCCACAGCCAACGGCGACAAACTCGCCCAGGTCATCAACGACGACGCATGGAACCGCGATACCTTCATCCCCACCGTGGGCAAGCGTGGTGCCGCCATCATCGAAGCCCGCGGCCTGTCATCAGCAGCATCCGCAGCCAACGCGGCCATTGACCACATCCGTGACTGGGTTCTGGGCTCGAACGGCAAATGGGTCACCATGGGTATTCCTTCCGACGGTTCCTATGGCATCCCCGAAGGCATTGTTTACGGCTTCCCCGTCACGACACAAAACGGCGAATACACCCTCGTTCAAGGTCTTGAAATCGACGCCTTCTCGCGCGAACGCATGGACAACACTCTGAACGAATTGCTCGAAGAGCGCGACGGCGTCAAAGACCTGCTGTAAGTCGCTTGTTGCCAAACCGGTCAAACCATCCACCGGGGACAAATCCCGGTCAGACGGGGTTTGTCCCCGTTCGTTTTACCGGTCGCAATAAAAAGCAGCCCCGCGTCGCGATCCGGCGCCCGGGCTGCATTTGAATTTTTCCAACCCTACACAAAGGGCACGTCACATGCTGGATACATACCGCCAACACGTTGCCGAGCGCGCTGCGCTGGGCATCCCCCGCTTCCCCTGTCGGCTCAGCAAACCGCTGAACTGATCGAACTGCTCAAGAACCCGCCTGCCGGCGAAGAAGCCTTCCTGGTCGATCTCATCACCCACCGCGTTCCTGCCGGCGTTGACGACGCCGCAAAAGTCAAGGCATCGTACCTGGCTGCTGTGGCGTTCGGCACCGAAAAATGCCCCTGATCAGCGCAGAAAAGGCCACCGAGTTGCTCGGCACCATGCTGGGCGGCTACAACATTCACCCTCTGGTCGAACTGCTTGACAATAACGCCCTTGCTTCTGTTGCCGCCGAAGGCCTGAAGCACACCCTGCTGATGTTTGACGCGTTCCACGACGTTCAGGAAAAAGCAGAAAAAGGCAATGCATTTGCCAAGGAAATCATGCAAAGCTGGGCTGACGCTGAATGGTTCACCAGCAAGCCTGAAGTTCCCGAAAGCATGACCGTTACAGTATTCAAGGTAACCGGTGAAACCAATACCGACGACCTGTCGCCTGCACCCGATGCCTGGAGTCGTCCCGACATCCCTCTGCACGCGTTGGCCATGCTCAAGAACCCGCGTCCCGGTATCGAGCCTGACGAGCCCGGCAAGGTTGGCCCGGTCAAGTTCCTGGAAAGCCTGAAAGAAAAAGGCCACCAGATCGCCTACGTCGGTGACGTCGTTGGCACGGGTTCGTCCCGCAAATCGGCAACCAATTCAGTATTGTGGTTCACCGGCCAGGACATCCCCTTCGTACCCAACAAACGCTTTGGTGGCGTGTGTCTTGGCAGCAAAATTGCCCCGATCTTCTACAACACGATGGAAGACGCCGGTGCCCTGCCTATTGAACTGGACGTTTCCCAGATGGAAACCGGCGACGTGATCGAGCTTCGCCCCTATGACGGCAAAGCCCTGAAAAATGGTCAGGTCATTGCCGAATTCCAGGTCAAATCAGATGTTCTGTTCGACGAAGTTCGTGCTGGTGGGCGTATCCCCTGATTATCGGCCGGGGCCTGACCGCCAAAGCCCGTGAAGCTCTGGGGCTGCCCGCATCCACGCTGTTCCGTCTGCCACAAACACCTGCCGATTCCGGCAAGGGTTTCACGCTGGCCCAGAAGATGGTGGGTCGTGCCTGTGGTTTGCCTGAAGGTCGCGGCATCCGTCCGGGTACCTACTGCGAACCCAAAATGACTTCGGTCGGCAGCCAGGACACCACTGGCCCCATGACTCGCGACGAACTCAAAGACCTGGCCTGCCTGGGCTTCTCGGCCGATCTGGTCATGCAGTCGTTCTGTCACACGGCCGCCTACCCGAAACCCGTCGACGTCAAGACACACCACGAACTGCCCGAATTCATCAGCACCCGCGGTGGTATTTCGTTGCGCCCGGCCGACGGCATCATCCACTCGTGGCTGAATCGCATGTTGCTGCCTGACACCGTCGGTACCGGTGGCGACTCGCATACCCGCTTCCCCATCGGCATCAGCTTCCCTGCAGGCTCAGGCCTGGTGGCTTTTGCTGCCGCCACCGGCGTCATGCCGCTGGACATGCCCGAGTCGGTTCTGGTTCGCTTCAAGGGCAAAATGCAGCCTGGCGTTACCTTGCGCGATCTGGTCAATGCAATCCCCTTGTACGCGATCAAGCAAGGTCTTCTGACCGTTGAGAAAAAAGGCAAGAAGAACATTTTCTCGGGCCGTATTCTTGAAATTGAAGGCTTGCCCGACCTGAAGATTGAACAGGCTTTCGAACTGACTGACGCCTCGGCAGAGCGCTCGGCTGCTGCATGTACCGTTCGCCTGAACAAAGAACCCATCATCGAATACATCAACAGCAACATCACCATGCTGAAGTGGATGATTGCCAACGGTTACCAAGACCAGCGTACCATCGCCCGTCGCATCAAGGCGATGGAAGCCTGGCTGGCCAACCCGCAGCTGCTTGAGCCCGATGCCGACGCTGAATACGCAGCGGTCATCGATATTGACCTGTCCGAGATCACTGAGCCTATCGTTGCCTGCCCGAACGATCCGGATGATGTCAAAACCATGTCTGAAGTTGCCGGCACCCCGATCGACGAAGTGTTTATCGGCAGCTGCATGACCAACATCGGTCACTTCCGTGCGGCGTCCAAACTGCTTGAAAACAAGCGTGACATTCCTGTACGCCTGTGGGTGGCTCCGCCCACCAAGATGGACCAGCAGCAACTGACTGAAGAAGGCCACTACGGCGTTCTGGGTTCGGCCGGTGCGCGCATGGAAATGCCGGGTTGTTCACTGTGCATGGGTAACCAGGCACAGGTTCGCGAAGGTGCAACCGTCATGTCGACCAGCACCCGTAACTTCCCCAACCGCCTGGGCAAGAACACCAACGTGTTCCTGGGCTCAGCCGAACTGGCGGCTATTTGCTCGCGCCTCGGTCGCATTCCGACCAAGGAAGAGTATCTGGCCGATATGGGTATTCTGGACAAAAACAGCAGCGACATTTATCGCTACATGAACTTTGACCAGATCGAAGACTTCCAGAAGGTCGCTGACACGGTCAAGCTGTAACCTGACCGGTCGTTAAGCCGATCCCCCGCGCAGCATTGCGCGGGGGATTTTTATTTGCCGCTCGCGGTACACTAGCGTTCTCTGAATTTTGTATTGCACCATGTCCATTTCGTTAAAACCCGGCGCAGGTCGCCTGCCTGCCGATGCCCGTCGGCTTATGGCGCTTACCGAGGCTCTGGCCCTTTCAGGCAGCCGCGTCGAAGATATCTATTGGGAAAACCAGATTACCGCCGTGCTGAACAAGCTGCTCAAGGGCAAGGCCAACCGGCATATCGAATCGGCCCTTGAAGCCTTGGTACCCGAGCGAATGGCCGCGTATGAGATCCTGGTTGAAATGGCCGAAACCTGTTCTGAATCAGCCCTGTTATCTATCGGCGAACAGGACTACGACGTGCTGTTGTTCTCGGCTCCCCTGCTGGTCTGGACCCGCTATCAGTTGCCCTTGCCTTCAGTCATGAGTGCCAAAGATGCCGATACAATTACAAAAGCACTGCACGACTGCGTACTGGCCCCTGATGTCAAGCTTGCGCTTTTGCCAGAAATCGTCAGCTTCGAGCAAATGCCTCAAACGTTCCAGGAAACGGCACGACTGACCCAGCAACTGGGCCAAAAGGCACTGGGAAAAAGGCTTCTGCACCCGAAATCCGGCCCATGACCAACACCGAAGGCATGCTGGCCGATGCCCGCTTTATCGTTGGCGCCGTGGCTGTCCCCAAAGGCCAGCCTGTATTCTGCTGGCAGACCACCGGCGAAGACGTTGTCGCCGAACGCCAGGCCTGTCTGCAGAAATGGCAAGCGGCCATAACCACAGTCGTACAAAACCGTTATACCGCTTGTGCTGTTGACTATCTTCAGCCCGATGCCTACTACGTCAACAGCCGCGAGGCCGATCGCCGGATCCGCCCGCTCGCTCTGAAGTCGGCCGTTATCTGGCTCCAGAATGCCGCCAACCTCAGGGGGCCTGAACTTCAGGCCGCCATCATAGGCTGCGGTGAATCGGTGGTTGAAGAATATCGGGTCGGGTTCACGACACGGCACAGCAACCAGGTGATTTACGGTTGCGTCTGGCCCATCCTTAGCAAAGAAGAAGCCGCAAGTACACAAGGTGACCCGCAGCAGCTCAGTATCCCTGAAGAAATCGCGGCTCATCTGGCCGAAGTCGGCATCAACGACGTCAAGCAAATTGCCGGTCTTGGTACAACCGAAATCTGCGAAGACTGCGGCGCACCTTTTTCCCGAATGCGCAAGGTGAAATGATGCATCCCGAGCTTCCCGAAGAAACAGACCTGGAGCCTCGGCATTTCCATTGACCCCTGCTGCTTCGCGCGCCTGCGGCGAGCGAAGCGGTAACTACAGTCGGTCCAGCGCATGCGTTTCGATATTTTTTGTCGTGTAATCGATAACTTCGGTGATATTGGCGTGTGCTGGCGACTGGCCCGGCACCTGACCGCTCGGTCACCGCAGCATCACATCACCCTCTGGGTCGATGACATTGGACGCTTCCAGTCTATCGAACCTGCCGTCAAACATCAGGCGGTTCAATCACTGACTCCGTCCATCACCCTGGTGCATTGGACCCCCGATGTGTCGATGCGTGAACCGGGTGACGTTGTCATTGAGGCCTTCAGTTGCGACCCTCCTCCCGCCTTCGTACGTGCCATGGCGGCGCGCAACAGCCTATGGATAAATCTTGAGTATCTGAGCGCCGAATCGTGGGTGGAAGGTTGCCATGGGTTACCGTCGCTACAGCCTGACAGCCTGAGGAAATTCTTTTACTTCCCCGGGTTCACGACACGGACGGGCGGGCTGTTGCGCGAAGACGGTTTGCTGCAAAAACGCAACCGCTGGTTGCAGCAACCTGCCAAACGCTGGGAACTGCTAAGGCATTTAGGCGTGCCTGGCAGCGCCATTGAGTCTTTGCAAACTACAGGCCGTCTGGCTTTCCTTTTGGTTATCCAAGCGCCCCTGTACACGCCCTGATCAACGCATTGGCTGAATCACAAACGCACTGGGTACTCCTTATCCCGGAAGGTCTTTATCCCGAAGTCCAATCACCTGCCGATACGGCCCTGCAGGCCGTCCGCATTCCTTTTGTAACGCAAGACGATTTCGACACGATTCTCTGGAGCAGCGACCTTAATTTCGTGCGTGGGGAAGATTCTGTCATCAGGGCGTTATGGGCAGGCAAGCCGTTGGTCTGGCAAATTTACGAACAAGAAGAACGCGCCCACATCATTAAACTGCGTGCCTGGCTGGCATCCAGCCCCTACCCCGAAAGTGTGCACTCGCTGATGCTGAACTGGAACACCGGACAAACCGGAGCCGCGCAAAGCAGCCTGGCCAACCTGATTGACGGCCCTGCCTGGGAACCATGGAAAACCTCAGCGATGGATTGGGCTGAACAACTGGCCAACCAACCGGCCTTGGCCGCCAGCCTGGAAGCTTTTTGCGCGAAAAATTGGCAAACACGCTAAAATAGCGGGCTTTGTATCAACGCTTTGGCCTGGCAGGGTAACCCAAGCGAAAATTTCCCCGGAGTTTATCTGATGAAAACCGCACAAGAATTGCGCGTAGGTAACGTCGTCATGGTTAGTGGCGAGCCGCTGGTTGTCCAGAAGGCTGAATATAACAAGTCGGGTCGTAACTCGGCCGTAGTAAAGCTCAAGTTCAAGAACCTGTTGTCGGGTTCGGGCAGCGAGTCGGTTTCCAAGGCCGACGAAAAGTTCGATATCGTCATTCTCGACAAAAAAGAGTGCACTTATTCGTATTTCGCCGACCCCATGTATGTTTTCATGGACCAGGAATACAA
This sequence comes from Neopusillimonas aromaticivorans, assembly GCF_030344915.1. Taxonomy (GTDB): domain Bacteria; phylum Pseudomonadota; class Gammaproteobacteria; order Burkholderiales; family Burkholderiaceae_B; genus Neopusillimonas; species Neopusillimonas aromaticivorans. Next base: position 348,376 of record NZ_CP128233.1, read on the forward strand.
CCAGTACGAAGTTGAAGCCGACAGCATGGGCGATTCGCTTGACTACCTGGAAGAAGGCATGACCGTCGAAGTCGTCTTCTACGATGGCCGCGCCATCTCGGTAGAACTTCCCACCATCATCGTACGTGAAATCACGTACACCGAGCCCGCTGTCAAGGGCGATACTTCGGGTAAAGTCCTGAAGCCCGCAAAGATCAATACGGGCAAAGAAATCGCCGTACCGCTGTTCTGCAATCTGGGTGACAAAATCGAAATCGACACCCGTACTGGCGAGTACCGCAGCCGCGTCATGTAATGAAGCAGATATGCCGGCGTCAGTATGACGCCGTCGACACAACCGTTATGCAAGCGGTTATTGGCAACAAAAAAGCCCCGCATGGGGCTTTTTTGTTGCCAATCGAACCTGTTTTCCGGGCCCGGACCGCAGATAGCAGGCGTATTGATGAATAGCAAATTACTGCATGCGGTCATCGTCAAGGTAATCGGGTATCGGCAATATGGTAACCCCTTCTTCAGCCAGCGTTTCACGCTCTTCGGGCGTAGCGGTACCCCGAATGGCACGCTCGGTGGTTTCGCCATGATGCATGCGCAAGGCTTCTTCAGCGAAGCGGGGGCCGACATTTTCGGTGTTGCGCACGATCTCGCGTACCTTATGCATGATCTGGGCCTGTAACTGGGCCAACTGCTCGGTAGCCGGCGCCGCCAACTGCCGGTCTTGGGACACCCCAGTTGCTGGCAAGGACGCCGACACAGCCGACGGCTGGACTTCGGACACCGGCAGATTACGGGAACGGCTACGACTGATACGCGAAGCCGTCAGCTTTTTGGCCACGTTCTGGCTGTTGCATACCGGACACGACAACAAGCCACGCGACAGCTGCGACTCGTAGTTGTCATCAGAACTGAACCATCCTTCAAAAACGTGGCCCAGTTCACATTGAAGATCGAATACTTTTAATGCCATAGATTCGGATTATAAGCTGGCCCTCAAAGGCGCGGCACGGCTTCCAGCAAACGACGGGTTTGCTCGTGAGCAGGCGCTTGCAGAATTTGTGCGGTCTCACCCATTTCGACAATACGCCCCCCTGCATGATCGCGATCCGGTCAGAGAGATACTCGACCACACCAAAATTGTGTGTAATGAACAAATACGCCATATTGAACTCAGCCTGAAGCTCTTGCAGCAACTGGGTGATTTGCGCCTGTACCGACACATCGAGGGCTGATGTCGGCTCATCGCACACCAATACGCGGGGTTCAACCGCCAACGCCCGCGCAATGGCAATGCGCTGGCGTTGGCCGCCTGAAAACTCGTGAGGGTAGCGTCTGACGGTATCGGCCGGTAAACCGACCCGATCGAGCAAGTGTCGTACGCGCCCCGTACGGGTGGCCCTGGACTGATGCGGATGCAGCGCCGCAATCCCTTCATCAAGGATGTCGCCCACCAGCATGCGCGGGTCAAGCGAAGCGAACGGATCCTGGAACACGATCTGCAAACGACGACGCAGCGCCTTCAGGGCGGCACCTTTTGCATCAAGCAACGAATCTTCCCCAGCAATGCCCTGCCTTCGACAAGGGCCGTTTTGTCGAGCAATCGCAGCAACGCCTTGGCCGTCGTGGTCTTGCCGCAACCGGACTCTCCCAGCAGGGCCAGCGTTTCCCCTGCGTGCAAATCGAAGGACAAGTCATCGACCACCCGCTGTTGCGCAATCACACGACGCAGCAGCCCTGCGCGTTGGGGATAACTGACGCGCAAGTTCCGGACCGACAGCACAGGTACCTGCCCCGTAAGCGCAAAGGGCTTCACAAAACCTGACGCCTGCTCGCGAGCAGCACCCGTGCCGGCACGGCCTGACACAGACTCGACAATGACATCCGGCCTGGTGGTATCCGGGTTATGTACGCCCGACACCAGCGACTGACCCCGCTTTTCAAACGATGGAATCGCGGCCAGCAACGCCCGCGCGTACGGATGCCGAGGCGACGCGAAAAATTCGTCGACGAGCCGGGTTTCAAGAATCTGTCCATCCTTCATCAAGGCGACCTGATCCGCAACCTGACGCACCACAGCAAGATCGTGCGTGATCAGTAAAATTGCCAGCCCCATTTCCTTCTGGATTTCCGACAATAAGGCCAGGATCTGCCCTTGCACGGTGACATCAAGCGCCGTCGTGGGCTCATCGGCGATCAGGACGTCGGGCTCGGCGGCCAACGCAATCGCAATCATGATGCGCTGCTTCTGCCCGCCCGAAAACTGGAAGGGAAAATCGTTGAATCGACGCGATGCCTCGGGAATGCCCACCCGCGTCATCCAGAGCACGGCGCGCTCGCGGGCCTGCCGCTCCCTGAACGGCGTATGGGCCTCGAGCGTTTCGACAATCTGCTGCCCCACCGTCATGACCGGATTCAGACTGGTGGAGGGCTCTTGAAAAACCATGGCCATACGCCCGCCACGAACCTTTCGCATGGACGCTTCAGGCAGGCGGTTCAGATCCTGATGACCCAGCCAAACCTGACCGGCGGCAATGTGACCGGCTTCGGGTAACAACCGCAACAGGGCCAAAGCGGTCATGCTTTTGCCGCAGCCGGACTCACCCACCAAAGCAAAGGTCTCGCCCCGGCGAATAGACAACCCCAATTGCTGAACAGCGTCACGGGTGCCCTGATCGGTCTGCAGACGAACCGTCAAGCCCTCGACAGTCAAGGCGCCCTCATCAACGGTCAAATCACCTTCCCTGGTTGCAGATGAAAACGTCATGACGACACCCCACCAGGCGCTGGACGCAAACGCCGCATACGCGGATCAAAGGCCTGCTGCACCGCGTCGGCAAACAGGTTCGCCGACAAGACCAGTGCAAGCATGAACGCAAAAGCCGTCGCCAGATTCCACCAGATCATGGGGTCACGCGACATTTCCAGCCGTGATGCATCAATCATGGTGCCGAAGGACGCCATGCTGGGATCAACCCCGATACCCAGATAGGACAACACGGCCTCATACAATACCAGCCCCGAAAACTGCAGCACCATGGTGATCAGGACAATGTGCATGACATTGGGCAACAGATGACGCACCATGATGCGCCAATGGCCCACACCAAATGCCCGCGCGGCCTGAACATACTCAAGCTCACGCAGCTTGAGAGTTTCAGCACGCAACAAACGACACAAACCGGCCCAGCCTGTGAGCCCAAGGATCAGGCACAACAAAAACAGACGCAGATCAGCACGAGCCGCAACCGTCGGGAAGGCATCAGGGTGCGTGTCGATATACACCTGCATCATCAACACGCACGCGGCAATCAGCAAAACACCGGGGATTGAGGTCAGCGTCGTGTAAATATACTGAATGACGTCATCGACACGCCCCTTGAAATAGCCCGCCGAAATGCCAAACAACAAGGCCGGCGGCAGCATGGCCAAAGTCGTCAAGGTGCCAATGACCATGGCGGTGCGAATGCTCTTCAAGGCCTGACGCAGCACATCGTTGCCGGTGCGATCCGTGCCCAGCACATGGTAATCGGCTGCCAGCGCCAGCATCACCGCCGTAACCACCAGCACGGCCGACGCTGTCAACCACATGGCTCGCCAGGGCAAGCCACTGCACCCTGACCACCAATGCGAAAATGCACCACGAAAACTGTCAGCCCTGCGTCGATGGAACGCGCTGAGTAACGCGGCCAGAAACACCGACAGAGACAGCCCGATACCCAGGCCTTTCAGGGCCCGACTCACCAGATCTGCCTGGTGGCCCGAGTCATCCGAAAGCCGTTTGCCCGCATGGGCCAGTCGCGGGAAGTTTCGCACGGCCTGCCCTTCGACCAGCAACGTCTCTTTGGTGAATTGATGCAATGCCAGGGTGCCGAATACGTTTTTCGGCTTGCCCCATACGGGTCAACGACATCAGGTCATCAAGCGCAGAGCGCACCACCGGGGAATACACCACCTCTGGTGAAGGTGCATCGGCAACCGCCGGCAGTACCGGTCGGTAATGGATGGAATCAAGCACGGCAACCACGACAAACAGCATCAAGATGACTGCCGAGCACATGGCCGCCGTGGACTGCCCGACACTGCGCCAAGTGGCCCGCAAAGCCGCGCTGCGGCAGACACGCCAGCCGTAAGCCACCAACGCCACCACCAGCCCGAAAATGAAGACATCCGTCCATAAGAAAACAAATTGAGGCATGGCGTTACTCGAAACGAACCCGGGGTCAACCAGGGTGTAAGAAATATCAGCCAGCAGGAGCCCCACGATGTAAAGCGCCGAACCCAGGAACACCATCGCCCGAACCACCGAAAAATCCTGCGCATTGATGGCGTCTATCGTGTAACTGCCCAGACCCGGTATACCGAAAAAGGATTCCGCAATGAGACTACCCATGAACAGCAAAGGAATAGCCGAGACAGTACCGGTCAAGATCGGCAACGACGCATTACGCAGGACGTGGCGAAACAGCACAACGCGTTCCGACAAGCCCTTGGCCCGCGCCGTGCGCACATAATCTTTACCGATTTCCTCAAGAAACAGCGTACGGTAAAAACGGGCCTCGCTACCCAGCCCGGAAATCACGGCCACCAGTACCGGCAAAATCAAAAACCGCAGGCTGTCCCAGCCATCGATGAACCCGGAATATGGCACCCAGCGCAGCACTTTGGCAAACAGCCATTGCCCGGCGATAATGTAAAACAGCCCCGAAATCGACAGCATGAGCACGCAGAGCACGACCCCGGCGAAATCTAGCCGGGTCGCCCTGAAGAACACCAGCAGCAACGCGAACGACACACTGGCCAGCAGACCCAGAACAAAACTGGGCAAGGCCAGGGCAAGACTGGGGCCCATGCGTTGCCTGATCTCATAGCTAATGTCGCGCCCGGCATCAGAAAAACCAAAATCAAACCGGAGCAACGGCACTGATCGTTCGTAAAAAATGGTGTCCATCAACGCCGCAGCACCCGGTTGTGCACCGTTGTAAAACAAAGGCTTGTCATACCCGCGGTCGGCTTTCCACTTTTCAATGGCTTCAGTGTCGACGCGCTGACCGCCAATGGCCAAACGGGCCATGTCATCGGGGGTATTGACTGCAAAAAAGCACGAACGTCAGGATATTGACACCCACCAGCACGGCTACGCCGTAAAACAGACGCCGGATAATATAGGCCGTCATGGCGTGTCCCCCAGCGCAGTCTTGCGCTCGCGGCGTTGCACTACACACCACGCCGGGTATATCGCCACCACCACCAGCCCCAGCAGCACCCACAACGGCCACCAGAGCGGCGTATTCCATAGGGCGACGCTATGGGCCCGCTGCTGCGGGTCGATTTTCAGATATTGCAAGGTGTTGCGTACCATTTGTGTCGGCTGGGCATTGCCCACCCAGGCCTGATATGCCCCCGGAATACGGATAAAACCCGAACATCCAGGGGATGTCGTGTTGGACAATGTCAATCATTTCACGCACCACCTGCTCTTTTTCGGAGCCTTCATCAAGAAACCGCATTTTTCTGAACAGGGCATCGTAATGAGGGTTCTGGTAGTTGGACGCGTTCTCGCCCCCGGTTTTGGCCTTGGCGTTTTCACCGTACAAAAGGAACAGGAAATTCTCGGCATCGGGGTAATCAGCGATCCAGCCCCACATGAACATCTGGGCCACGCCCTGCCGCATTTTGTCCTGAAAGCGGTTGTAATCAGTAGCACGTATTTCCAGCTCGACATTCAAGGCTTTGAGCTGGCGACGCATCCAGTCCAGGGTCGGGCTCGAACCCAACCCGCCAGCCGAGTCAAAATGAAGGATCAGGGGTTCACCTGTATTGGCATGACGACCATCAGGGTAACCGGCCTCAGCCAGCAAGCGTCGTGCTTCATCAAGCGAACGACGCACGGCACGGCCGTCTTCCCACCGATAAACCTGGTGATTCAAGCCCTGCGGCAACGGCTCGTAACCCGCGACCCCCGGCGGCAACGGGCCCTGTGCAACCTGGGCCTGATCGTTCAGGAAGATTGACACAAACTGTTCCCAGTTGAAGGCGATGCTGATGGCCTGTCGCAACTTGCGATTTTTTCCTGCTGCTCAGGCGTATCCCCATGACCAACCACAGGATCGAGCCAGTTGAAACCCAGATAGGTAATTTGCGCCGCAGTCGACGTCAGCAATTGCAAGCCACGATCCGCATAAAGCTCGGCTTTTTCTGCCGAATCGGTGGCGGCGACACGCATGGCGACCCCGTAATCACCGCCATCAGCCTCGGGAATGTCGTAATACCCCTGCAAAAACTTGCCCATCAGCGGTACGCTTTCTTTTCAAGGGCAAACTCAATACGATCAATGAACGGCGTCATTTTGCCGCAGTCTGCCAGCAACCCTTTGGCCTGATCGTCAGGCGTACCTTCACACGGATAGGGTTCACCACGGAAGTTCGGGTTGCGGGCCATGACATGACGCCGGTTCTGGATGGACTCGACCATCATGTAAGCCCCTGTGCCTACGGGCCAGGTATTCAGTGACAGATTGCGCTGGGCCATGCCCGGTTGCTGATAGAACCGGTCAGCTTCCCAAGGCACCGGGGCAGTGAACGTCATGGCCAGCCAATAGCGGAACTGCGGATACTTACCATTGACACGAATTCTGAGGGTGTGGTCATCCAGCGCCTGCACACCGTCAAACGCATGATCGCGCAAATCCAGCCACGCCGGTAGGCCCTGACTGGCTGCCGGGCCGGCGCCTGCATGTGCAAGACCAGCGCCAGCGTCTGCAAGACCCGACGTTGCGCTTTTCAGCTCGGCATCAACCTGCTTGAGCCGTTCAGCATACTCGCGCAGGCCCTGGATATGTGACGACAGTACACCAAACGCCGGGGACACCACACGCGGGCTGGCCAGCCGACGAATCGCGTACACATAGTCGTGAGCCGTGAGGGCGCGCGTGCCGGTCTGGGGAAAGTCAGGAATGGCATAACGGTTCTCAAGGCCGTCTGGCGGCAGCGGCCAATAGGTGTAACTGCCGTCTGGGTTGCGTGCAAATGCCGGATGCGGCTGAAACAGGATGCCCGGCTTGATGCGGATGTCATACACGCTGTAGGCAATGTCTTCACCGGAAGCATCGTCGGGTAACGGCTGATCATTGCGGCCAAAATACACCGGGGGCCACTTCCTGCGCCGCGCGGGGCACCAGCGCATAGGGACGTTTCAGGTAATGATACCCGTACAACGGCTCGTAGATGGAATAGGTGAACGGCGACTCGTCACTGGAATAGGAACTGGCCGGATCGAGATACTTGGGCGATCGCTGGGCGAAGGCCGTGTGCAAGACATTTTGCGCCATACTCTGATCGGGATAGGGGCTGTTCACGGGTTCCCGGAACAGCCAGCCAGCACCACAGCACCAGCCGCCACCAATCGCCTGGCCCAGCGCCTGAACACGCCACGGTACCCGGGCGTACCCGACCCGGTTAAGATATTGCCCATCTCTGGAGAAGAACCATGAATGACCGTCATTTCGTAGTAATTGCCGCACTGACCCTGATGGTTGGCGTTGGTGCCGGCGCGTTTGGCGCTCACGGCCTGAAAGCCATGTTATCGACTGATATGCTGGCCATATGGCAGACTGCCGTACTTTATCAGATGATTCATGGACTGGGCATCCTGGGCATTGCCGCTTTACTGGGGCACCGGTCCGACACCCGGCTGGTGACGGCCGGTCTGCTGATGTTTGCCGGCATTGTGATTTTCAGCGGCAGCCTTTATATACTGGCGTTAACCGGCATTCGTAGCCTGGGTGCCATCACCCCCATTGGCGGGGTTGCCTTCATTGCGGGATGGGCCGTTCTGGCATGGGCCGCGTGGCGTACGCGCTGAACTTCAGGGCATCGCCGCCAACACGGCGAAGAGCATCCCCGGTCACAGAATACGAACCGATAGCGAGCCCCCACACGGCCCCTTCTGTAAACAATCACCCCGTTCCGGAGTGTCCTGACGGCACCTCAGGAACACCGACAAGAACAAGGAGCACACCCCATGAATCCTGTTGTGAATCTCGATGACTACATCAAAGCATTGCCCAAAACCGAATTGCACGTACACATCGAAGGCACGCTTGAGCCCGAACTGATTTTTGAACTGGCCCAACGCAACAACGTCAGCCTGCCCTATGCGTCGGTACAGGCGCTGCGCGAGGCCTACGCCTTTACCAACCTGCAATCCTTCCTGGACCTTTACTACGCCGGTGCCAGCGTCCTGATTACCGAGCAAGACTTTTACGATATGACCATGGCCTACCTGCAGCGTGCCCACGCCGACGGTGTCTGCCATGCCGAAATCATGTTCGACCCGCAAACCCATACCGAGCGGGGCATTGCCATTGAAACCGTTTTTTCCGGCATTGCACGTGCTGTGCGTGACATGCAGGCCCGAACCGGCCTCACCAGCTACCTGCTCATGAGTTTTTTGCGGCACTTGTCTGAAGAGGCTGCATTTGAAACGCTGAACGCCGCCCTGCCCTTGCGCGAGGCCTACGACGACATCTGGGTAGGCATCGGCCTGGACTCCTCCGAACTCGGGAACCCCCTGAAAAATTTGCCCGGGTTTTTGAGCGCTGCCGCGAACTGGGCTTCCGTCTGGTGGCGCACGCCGGCGAAGAAGGCCCCGCACACTACGTACGTGACGCCCTTGACGTGCTGCACGCCGAGCGCATCGACCACGGCGTGCGCAGCGCCGACGACCCGGCACTGGTACAACGCCTGATTGAGGAACAGATTCCACTGACGGTCTGCCCGCTGTCAAACCTTAAACTGTGCGTGGTTGACGACCTGGCCAAACACAATCTGGCCGACTTTTACGCCAGGGCGTTCTGGTCACCATCAATGCCGACGACCCCGCCTATTTTGGCGGGTATGTCGCCGACAACTACCTGGCGGTGGCCAAGGCCCTGAAACTGTCACGCAACGAACTGGCCCAACTGGCCGACAACAGCATCATTGCCTCGTTCCTGCCCATCGGGCGCAAGGCCGCGCTACGCGCCCGGGTTCGGGCCATCGCGCAATAGGGATGACGGGGCAGCCCCTGCCGTCATTCCGGGGGCTTCGTCCCAGTCAAGCCACTGAACGGGGTTCTCATCCAGATACCCGTTGACTGCACTGGCCTATGGTCGGAAAGAAATGGTCTTGTTCAAACTGGGATAACACCCCCAGTTCTTTCAATTCGTCTTTAACCGGGTCTTTCATTTCGGCAAACGCCAACACCACACCATCGGTATCCAGCCTTTTTTAAGCTCCAGCAAAGCATCGGCCGCCGTGACATCAACGCTGGTTACCGGCTCTGCGGCCACGACAATCCAGCGTGTCGGCGTTGGCGCCCCATGCACAGCGTCCAGAATCCGGTTGGAAAACAACTCGGCATTGGCAAAAAACAGCGGCGCATCCCAGCGGAACAACACCAGACCAGGAATACGACGCCCATGCGGGTAACGGGTAATGTCGTGATACCCCTTCAAGCCGTCGACCCTGGACAGAATGGCCGAGTACGGACGCCAGCTTTCCCACACAAAAGCGATCAGGGCAACCACTACCGCCAACCCGATGCCCTCGATGGTGCCAAACACGATGACACCGGCCGAACACCCTACCGACAGCCAGAACTCGGCCTGGCGCATGCGATAAATACGCACCAGGCTTTTGAGATCCATCAGACCCACCATTGACGCAATGACAACGGCGGCCAGCACGGTATCGGGCAGGCTCTTGAGCAATTCGGGCCCGAAGACCAGCAAAAACAGCACCGCAATCGCACCCACCACACAGGCTAATTGGGTTTTCGCCCCGGCCGCGTCGGCCACTGGCGTTCGTGATGCGCTGCTGCTGATCGGAAAGCCCTGAAAAAGCCGGTTGCGAGATTGGCCGCCCCGAGCGCAATCATTTCTTTGTCCGGATTAACCGGATCGCCGGTTTTCATGGCATATGTACGCGACAAAACGCTGGTTTCAGAAAATGCCAACACTGCCGCCACCGCGCCCCCAATGACAACCTGTACCACATCTGACAGGGGATGACCGGTAAAGTGAACGCCGGAAACCCTTGGGGCAGCACACCCAACACGGCCACCCCGAAACGGTCAAGCTCAAAATAACCGACGGCCAGTGTCGTGAGCACTACGGCGACCAGAATGCCGGAAACACGGCGGTTAGAACGCATCAACGCAATAATCGCCAGGGCCGCAACGCCAATGGCCAAGGTTGGCCAATGCGTCTTGCCCTGCGCCAGCCCCTGCAAGAACCCAATGAATTTTTCGATAATGCTGTCACCCTCAACCTTGAAACCAAACAGTTTGGGCGCCTGACTGATCATCACGACCAGGGCAATGCCGTTCATGTACCCATAACGAATTGGTTTGGACAGCAAATCGGTAATAAAACCCAGTTTGACAAAGCCTGCCAGCAATGACGCGATACCCGCTGCAATCGACATGGCCCCCGCAAGCAATACGGCCTTGGCAGGATCGCCGCCCGACAACGGCACAACCACAGCGAAGATAACCGCCGCCAGCGCCGAGTCGGGTCCGAGCACCAGAATACGACTGGGACCAAACAGGGCATAAGCAAACAACGGAATAACCGTGGCATACAACCCGTAGACACCTGGCAGGCCCGCCGCCACCGAATACGCAATACCCACAGGAACCAGAATCGTGACCAACACAAGGCCGGCCACAATATCGTCTTTCAACCATTGGGGGTTGTAATGCCGCAAGGTATGAAGACCCGGCATCCAGTACTCAAGGCCCGATGAACAAGAGGCCTGTTGCGCAGGCAACCCCTGCCTGGAATCTGTCTGTTCAGTCATTTTTATCCTTATTCTTTTACCCTTGCCTTGCCAACACCATTTGAATCAGTATGGACGCAGGATACTGGAATCAACCTTCTTGATATCGTTATGTCCGCAAAAAGCCATCGTAATATCCAGCTCTTTGGCAATAATCTCGAGACAGCGGGTTACCCCCGCTTCGCCGGCGGCCCCCAGCCCGTATAAAAATGACCTGCCGATCAGGGTGCCCTTTGCGCCAAGGGCGATAGCCCGCAAGACATCCTGCCCCGAACGGATACCGCTATCCATCCAGACTTCGGTTCGATTCCCGATGGCATCCACAATTTCAGGCAAGATACTGATCGGGGACGGTGCGCCATCCAGTTGACGCCCGCCATGATTCGAGACCACGATCGCATCAGCCCCTGCATCGGCAGCCGCCAGCGCATCCTCGACCTCCATCACACCCTTGAGCACCAACTTTCCGCCCCACAGGTCTTTAATGCGCTTGATGTCATCCCAATTGAGACGCGGATCAAATTGCTCGGCAGTCCAGGCTCCAAGCGACGAAACATCGGTTACCCCTTGGCATGACCGACGATATTACGGAATGTGCGCCGATGCGTCTGGGCCATGCCCAGGCACCATTGCGGCTTGGTCGCCAGATTCAAAAGATTGCGCAACGTGGGTTTGGGCGGTGCAGTCAGCCCATTCTTGATGTCCTTGTGACGCTGACCCATGACCTGCAAGTCCAGCGTCACCACCAACGCAGAACACTGCGCTGCCTGTGCACGCTGGATCAGGCTTTTCATGAAATCTTTGTCGCGCATCACATACAGCTGGAACCAGAACGGGGCCTGAGTGAACCCGGCGACATCCTCAATCGAACAAATGCTCATGGTGGACAGGGTGAACGGTACGCCAAAACGATGCGCCGCACGCGCGGCAAGCATTTCACCGTTGGCATGCACCATGCCCGTGAGTCCGGTAGGGGCAATCGCCACCGGCATGGCCACGTCTTGCCCCAGCAGCGTCGTACGAAGCGACCGATGTTCGATATCGACCGCGACACGCTGCCGGAACTGCAAACGCTGGAAGTCTGCCTCGTTGGCGCGCAGAGTGCTTTCGGTCCAGGACCCCGACGCCACATAATCGTAGAACATGCCCGGCACACGCCGCTTCGCGGCACGGTGCAAATCTTCCACACACGTCAGTTTCGACAAATCAGCCACGACAGTTCTCCTGGATGCGATGTGCGCCCTGCCCTGCGACAACACCGCAAGGCCGCATGACGCGTCAACAAAACGCACCCGTTAAATGAGGTAAATAATGAATCCAGGTGCAATTATAGGAAGGCCGTGTCTTTTACGCGGCAGACAACGTGAAACGGATGAGTTTTTTTGAATGATTGCCTGCCCTGTTTGTTAAGCAAACCTATTCTTTTACATCGCGGCAGACCTGTTTTTCACATTATGGTGGCACTTTTCATATTTTCCGTGTTATAGTTGCGGCCTTCGCGAAACAACGTCGATGTAAAAAACCTGCCGCACAACGGTTAGGGGCCCAGAAAAAACAAAATTTTTTCAGGCCTACATGACACACAAAAAAGTTGTGTTATAGTTTCGCTTCTTTACAGCGGCTGTAGCTCAGTTGGATAGAGTACTTGGCTACGAACCAAGGGGTCGTGGGTTCGAATCCTGCCAGCCGCGCCAGAATACAGGGGCTTCCGAAAAACTTCGGAAGCCCCTTTTGGTTTTTGTTGATTTTAAAAAATATTCGGGCTTCACCTCATTATCGGGAGCTGCACATTAATCAGACACGGTGAGTCTCGCCGTTCCAACCGCACTGTGCCAAGACCCGCATGCGGTAATTTTTAAAGTTCCTAAACCCATCCGCACGGCGTGAGAGCATTTCCATTTGCCACTGCAAGATCGTAGATTCACTACCGCTCAGTGTAAATGGTCTTTCAGTTTTCGCATCAATTCCGGTACGGTCTTGATCTGCATTTTCCGCAAAATATTGGCCCGATGAACATCTACCGTCTTGGGACTCAGCTCAAGCAGGCGTGCAGCCTCTTTACTGGTGTACCCCTTCAGCAAGGCTTCCAGGACCTCTGCTTCCCGGGCAGACAGCAACCCAAGCAAGTGCTGTACGTGAGCACGATGGGCATTCTGACTGAAACGATCCTGAGCTTCTCGCAGCAATCGATTGGACACATCCAGGAATTCTTGTGGATTGAACGGTTTTTGCAGAAAATCCATCGCCCCGTGCCGTATGGCAGTTACCGCCGCCGGCACATCGCCATGGGCTGACAGAAAGACAATGGGCACATCAAGGCCCATCGACAACAAACGCTGCTGCACTTCCAGACCGCTGACCTTAGGCATGCGCAAATCGACGACACCACAAACAGGGTCGGTGGCCATCTGTACGGCCTCGATGAACGCATCGGGGCTCTGAAATGCCTTACAACTGATATTGACCGACTCAAGCAACCAGACCAAAGCTTCGGTCACTTCCTTTTCGTCATCAAGTAAAAAAATACGCGCAAGCAGGCTCATATAGATATCAACCGTGGAAGTGTGACCCGAAAACTCGCTCCGTTCTCTTCATTTGAAAAACGTAATGAACCTCCACCGGACTCAACAATATTTCGACAAATTTTCAGGCCCATACCCAACCCGGATAATTTGGTTGTGAAATACGGATCGAACAATTTTTCAACCAGTTCAGGAGGAACGCCAGGACCATGGTCGCGAACTTCAATAAAGACCTGTTTCTCGGAAACAGCTCCGATCGAAACGGCAAGACGACGCACCGCCACAGGAAGATTCGCCATTGCTTCAAGCGCATTCACAACAAGATTGACAATGACCTGCTGCACTTCGACATCGTTGGCATAAACATGCAAAGGCTCATCCGCGACAACCACATCGAGCTGGGCCTCTGTGAGCTTCAGATGCATGGCCAGCAGTCCAAGCGTATGATCCAGCACCGTTTTCAGATCAAGCACCTTCTGGTCAACCTTCCTGCGCGATACAAACCCCGGACGTTACCAATGATCTTGCTGGCACTATCAAGATGCAAAGCAATTTTGTCGATCGCCTCAAGCAGTTCGGGCTTGTCGTGTAATTCGGTACCCAGACGGTGCCTGACCCCGCTGATATAGCTTTGGCATGCGTTCAATGGCTGGCCTAACTCGTGGGCCATGGCCGAAGCAATTTGCCCCATCAGTGATAACCGTGCTGCATGCGCCAGATGTTGCTGCTGCTCATGCTCGCGTTCACGCGCCCGTTTGATTTCCGTAACATCCTCGAAAGTGAAAATCGCCCCTAGTTCATGGCTAGCCAACGCCGTGGCAATCATGGAAAGTTCACGCAAGCCACCTGAATTTGACTGCCAGACCAGCGTACTTCGATCAATTTTCCGACGTTCGGATGGACGATGCTGTTGCACGAACTGTGCAAGTGACATAGTGGTTCCGTCTGGCTGAAGTACACGTGAAGTGTCGTTTAACAAATGCATAAGCTCTATGCGCGACCTTGCTGCGGCAAGACTCTGTGTCGCCTGATTGATTTCAACAATCTCACCCTGGCGATTTGTAACAAGTACGCCAACCGGCAAATGACGAAAAAGCGCCCGATATTTTTCACGACTGGCCACCAAATCAAACTGCAAGGCCTGACGGCGCTCTACCTCGAGACGCAGCGCCTGATTGGTGCGCCTGAGATTCATTGTGCGACGCTCAATGATCTGCTCAAGCCTTTGATTGGTGCGCTTCAGCGCATCAACCGCGTTTCTTTGCTCTGTCACGTCCTGGACCACCCATACGGACGCCTCGTCTGAAGACGCGACATGCAACCGCTGGGCAGACATCAAGCACCAGATCAAGGAGCCATCTTTTCTGACCAATGGCCTTTCGATCGTAAAGTCATCGTTTTCGGCTTGCAAATCATAGCGCCGCAGGACTTCGTCGTAATCATCCTGACACGGATACAAAAACCGGGCCGTCTTCCCGCGAAAGTCACCCGGCAAATAGCCAAAAATGGAATGCATTCGTTCGTTGGACCAAACAAAGCGCCAGCCAACCATATAACTGATGCCGACAATCGTGCTGCTTAACAGTTTCTCGTAGGGAAATGCCTCACCAAGTAGGGAAAGGGATTCCAGCTCTTTCAGGGTATGTGCAAGTGAGGACATTGTCGTTATTTATGGTCAGGCCTTCATGCGGTCTTTTCATAGTGACCCGCACAGGTCACACCTGTCAAGCAGACAGATTTACCTATTTTTTCTGACAGTAGGAATGCTGCGCTGCATTAAGAATTTCGCTTACCGCGTTGGGAACCGCACCCAATAGCCCCTCTACTCCGAACCCATACCATAAAGCCATCACCGGCAGTACCAGCAGCACCCGCGACAATAAAAACTTCTGGAGACAACATGCTTACTGTTGACATTGATACTGGTGGCACCATGACCGATGCGCTCGTGTCCAACGGTGTCTTGCGCCACTCTTTCAAAGTGGACACTACACCCCACGACTACACCGTATCCTTCACACATTGCCTGACCGAAGCGGCCAAAGCGCTAGATTTCCCCGACGTCGAAACGTTCCTGCGCGAAGTCGGCATCATTCGCTGGTCATCCACTATCACCACCAACGTGCTGGCCGAAAGACGCGGTGCCAAAGTCGGCCTACTCGTCGACAAGGGGCACGAAAAAGACCTCTATGGCCAGGGCGTGTCACGCGTTGTCGGCGAAATTGTGGACGACAGCAACATCATTGGTCTTTCGCAAAACCCATCGCCAACCGAAGTTTTGGCAGCCGTAAAAGAGTTGCTGGAAGGTGGCGTACGACGCATTTGCATCTGTCTCAAAGACAGTTTCCCGGACAACGCCCGCGAACGCCGAATCAAGGAAATCATCGAAGACCAATACCCCGACCACATTATCGGCGCTGTACCCGTATTGCTGGGCAGCGAAATGGTTGCCTTGCGGCATGACCAGACGCGGGTGCATTACTCGCTGATGAATGCCTACACCCACAACCAGCTCGCCAATTCGCTGTTCAAGGCCGAAGACATTCTGCGCGATGATTACCGTTGGAATGGCCCGCTGCTGGTCGGCCATACCAATGGCGGCGTCGCCCGCATTGGTAAAACCAAGGCGGTCGACACCATCGAATCAGGCCCGGTATTTGGTGTCTTTGGAGGAGCGCATATGGCACAAGCCTATCAGCTGGCCAATGCCGTCTGCTTCGACGTTGGTGGTACCACCACCAAATGCTCCATCGTCAAAAATCAGGCTCCCGTATTCCAGCGCGGTGGCGAGCTCATGGAAACACCCGTCCAGTCGTCGTTCGCGATGCTGCGGTCCGCAGCGGTAGGGGAGGCTCGATTGCGCACGTCCAGAACGGGCTTGTGTCGCTGGGGCCGAAGAGCATGGGGGCCGCCCCGGGGCCAGCCTGCTATGGCCTAGGTGGAACCAAGCCCACACTTACCGATGCTCTTTTGGTACTGGGCTATCTAGACCCCAACAACTTCCTGGGTGGAAAACGAATCCTGCAAACCAGACTAGCCTACGAGGTCATTGAACGCGACATTGCCAAACCCTTAGGTATTTCAGTGGAAGTCGCTGCCCTTTCCATTCGGGACCAGGCCGTAGAAATCATGAAGGATCTGGTGCAAAGCACTTTAGCCGAGGCCCAACTGGACGCCGCCCAAGCCACCCTTTTCTCGTTCGGCGGCAATGGCCCCATGTTTGCCGCATTTCTGGCCGACAAGCTGCACATGAAAGACGCGTACGCATTTGACCTCGGACCAGTATTCAGCACCTTCGGATCTGCCGTCTCTGACGTCGTCCACGTCTACGAACATGGTGTCGCCGGGGGCTTCGAGGCTAGCCGGGTCGCCTCGGCCCTGAATGAACTTCGCAATCAGGCCCTACGTGACCTCAGGGGCGAGGGCTTCAACGTTGCCGATGCCGCCAGCACCGGGAAATTGACGTCGGCGAAAGCGACGATCAGGCCAACACCGTCAGTGTCTCTTTGCCCCTTGACACAAAAAGCGACCCTGCGGCTGCGCTGCACGCCGAGCTCGATGCTAAAGGGCTGTCTGGCCAACAAATGCTACTGGTGCGTCTTACAACGCGCCTGGCGCTCGATTCCCACGAAATAGCCCCGCTGACAGCCAGCTCAACCGGCCAAACACCCAATACACGCGTCGTCCATTTTGACGCTTCGGGTGGCAAAGCAACACCTGTAATTCAATGGGAATCGCTAAAGGCAGGCGCGTCACTGCATGGGCCGGCCGTGATTAATGGCGCCACGTTGACATGTCCACTGCCCCCGGCTGGTCGCTGGCCGTTGACGGCTACGGCAACGCCAAACTATCGCATCTTGCGTAACGACAATACCAGGAGACAAGCATGTACGAACGTCTGCGTTTTACTGAATATCTGGATCTCGATCTGAATGACGAACACTGGTATTGCCACGACTGCGGTACCAGGCTGATCTCAGCGCGTGAAAGCTACAAAAAGGGCTGCCTGGTGGCAGAACGTGAACCGAACGAAATCCACAATCCTGTCATTCAGGGGAACTACACCTTTGCCCCTGACAGTGACTGGGTCCGCATCATCGAATTCTACTGCCCCGGTTGTTCGCGCCAGATCGAAACGGAATACCTGCCCCCAGGTCACCCGATCACCGTTGACATTGAAGTCGACATCGACCGCCTGAAAAAGCGCCTGGAGCACGGTGACCTTGTCATCCGCGACGGTCGTTTGACGAAAACAGAAGGAGCCCGGGCATGAGCAACCATCACACCACAAACATCCACAAACAACTGGATTCGATCGACATTGATGTGGGAGGCACTTTCACCGATCTGGTGTTGACTCTTGATGGCGAACGCATCATTACCAAGTGCCCCACTACACCTCATGACCTGTCTATCGGTTTTATCGACGCGATTGAAGCCGTTGCTGACAAGGTTGGCCTAAGTATCGAAGAGCTGCTACCTCGCATCGGCATCCTTCGCTATTCAACAACCGTTGCACTGAACCGCCTGCTGCAACGTCAGGGTCCCCGCATTGGCCTGATTACAACCGAGGGACATGAAGATGCGATCCTGATTGGCAAGGGTGCACAATGGACAGACGGCCAACGGGTTGCCGAGCGGCGTAACCTTGCCATCCAGAACAAACCGCACCCGCTGATCGAACGTAGCCTGATTGTCGGTATACGCGAGCGTATCGACTCGAACGGCCAAGTCATTCGCCCGCTGGACGAAGAGGATGTGCGGCGCAAGCTGCGCACCCTGATGGATCGCGGCGCCCGGGCAATCGTGGTCTCGTTGTTATGGTCGTTCATGAACCCGGAGCACGAAAAAGGGTACGCCAGATCATTCGAGAAGAATACAAGGAATACCACATCGGCTTTGTACCGGTGGTGATCTCCAGTGCAGTAGTGGCCAAAATCGGCGAATATGAACGCACCATGACCGCAGTGCTTGACGCCTACCTGCAGCGTTCCATGCAAAATGATATTGGCGCCACCTGGGACAAACTGCGCGACAAAGGCTACCGAGGCGCCTTCCTGATGATTCACAACTCGGGTGGCAGTGCCGATATTTTCAAGACACCTGCTTCACGAACATTCAACGGGGGCCCTGTGGCAGGGTTAATGGGCTCAGCGTACTTTGCCTCGAAACTGGGCTACAAAAACGTCATCGCCGGCGATGTTGGCGGAACCAGCTTCGATGTCGCCCTGGTTGTCGAATCCAGCGTACGCAACTACACCTTCCGGCCGGTTATCGACAAATGGATGGTCAACGTCACCATGATGCAGACCATTTCGGTAGGGGCAGGTGGCGGGTCAATTGCCTCCATCGACCCTGAAAGCCGGCGTTTCGAGGTGGGTCCCCGCAGTGCCGGCTCAATGCCGGGCCCCGCATGCTACGACCTGGGCGGATCAGAACCTACCGTCACCGACGCCGATGTCGTCCTGGGCTACATCAACCCTGACAAATACTTTGGCGGGCAGATGCCGCTCAACAAGAGCAAAGCCGAAAAAGCGATTCGCGAACGCATCGCCGAACCACTGGGCATTGATGTCATTGCCGCCGCCGCCATGATCCGGCGTGTTTGCGACGAAAACATGGTGTCAGCCATAAAGCGTGAAGTTCATATGCGCGGCTATCACCCCGAAGACTTTGTTCTGTTTGCATTCGGCGGCGCTGGCCCCACCCACATGGCGGGCTTCAAGGCCGACGTCCCCAAGGCCGTTGTTTTCCCGGCTGCTCCCGTCTTTTGCGCCATGGGCTCATCCAGCATGGACATTGTCCATATGTACGAACAGTCGCGCCGCATGGTGTTCATGGAGCCGCTGACTGAAAGAATCGTGATTGATCGCGAATGCTTCAATGACGTGGTCGCGGACATGATCAGCAAAGCACGCGGCGAGCTGGCGGCAGAGGGCCTGAATGTTGATGATGCCATATATGCACTTGAACTGGATATGCTGTATGGCGGGCAGGTCAATCTTAAGCGCATGAGCTCACCGCGACTGAAAATCGAATCCGATGAAGACGCCCAACATATCTATGAAGCCTTTGAAAAGGAATTCTCTGAAGCCTTCAGCCCTCTTGTCGTCAACAAGCCCGGCGGCGTATTCCTCGACAACTTCGTTCTGCGCGCCACCGTTCCCACCGGAAACCCGCCATCCCGGAATATGAACTTGGCCCCGAAGACCCGTCTCATGCCTATGTGGAAAACCGTAGTGCCTGGTGGCCCGAAACCGGCAACTGGCAAGACACCCCAGTCTACGTCTTTGAAACGCTGGCACCCGGCAATGTCCTGACAGGCCCTGCCATCGCAGAAGCCGAGTTCACCACCATCGTGGTCCCCCCGGACAACGATTCAGTATTGACAAGCACGGCCTGGGCATTCTTGAGCCCGTTGTCGCCGCGCCCCCGCGCCGCCGCATTGGTTCGGCCCAAGTCGCTGTCAGCGTATAAAAAACAGATACCGGAGACACACAATGAGCATTCCAACCCTGGAACAAAAACTCGCCTGGCTCAAGCCAGCGCCTGCGTCTGAACGCGAACTCGAGCTGGCCGCCCAGCTCAGTGCTGCCGATTTTGAAATCGGTTTCCAACGCACCAACGATATCCTGGATGAAGGCATGGACGTTTTCGTGCGATCGTGCCGCTGCGCCATGGGTGTTGCCGGCGACTCGCTGGTAGCCATCATGACCGCCGAGGGTGACATCGTCAATGGCTCATGCGGCACCTACCTGCATGCTGTCATCCCCCGCTGGTCATCAAATACATCATGCATACGTACAAGGACAACCCGGGTATCAAAGACGGCGATCTATGGTTTGCCAACGATGCCGTTTACGGCGGCGTACACAACCCTGACCAAATGGTTTGCATGCCCGTATTTTATGAAGGTGAACTGATCGCCTGGACCGCCGCACTGGTACACACCACCGAAACGGGTGCCATTGAGCCAGGCGGAATGCCGGTTTCCGCAACGTCTCGATTTGAAGAAGGCATGAACCTGCCCCCGATGAAAATCGGCGAGAATTTTCAACTGCGCGACGATATTGTTTCCATGTTTATTGCGTTTGGTATCCGTGCGCCTTCCATGATTGCCGTCGACCTGAAAGCACGTTGTACCACCGCAGACCGTATCCGTACCCGTTTGCTGGAATTATGTGACCGCGAAGGGCCCGACTATGTGCGCGGGTTGTTCCGGCGCATGCTGCAAGTGGCCCAAGAAGGCGCTCGCCAGATTATCGACCTATGGCCCGATGGTAAATACCGGTGTGTCACCTTTTCAGACGCCGTCGGTCTGAAACAGGGGCTGGTCCGTTCATGCTTCATGACACTGGAAAAAAATGGTGACCGCATGATGGTCGACTTTTCAGAAACAGGCCCGGAAACACCATCGTCTTATAACGCTCACCCACAAGCGGCCATTGCCCACTTTTCCAACTATATCTACGAATATTTATTTCATTCGCTACCCATCAGCAACGGCACATTTGCCAACATTGACTTCAAGTTTGCGCCCAACACGTGCCTGAGTCCCGACGCTAAAGCCGCCACATCAAACTCGGTCATGATTGCAACCGGTGTTATGAGCGCAGTTCACAACACATGCGCCAAGGCCATGTTCTCCACGTCGCTCTGGCAACAATCAGGAGCCTCAATGGGCAACGGGGGCAATGCGCTGGTGCTGGCTGGCCTGAACCAATGGAACGCACCGTTCGCGGACATGCTGGCTTACTCGATCAACACTGAAGGTCAGGGTGCCCGCCCGGGTCAAGATGGCATGGATGCCTTCGGTTTCCCCTGGTGTGTTTTTGGCCGGGCACCCAACGTTGAGCAAGTCGAAAATGAGTTTCCATTGCTGGTGCCTTTGTCGAACCACTGGAAGGACTCGTGTGGGCACGGCAAATACCGCGGTGGCGTCGGTACGGCCCAAATGTGGGTGACGCACCACGTCCCCGCCGTCTACATGATGGCCATTGCAGACAACTCCAAGTTGCAAACACCACAACCCCTGTTCGGTGGCTATGCCCCTGCACGGTCCCGGGCATCGGTATCCGTGCTGCCAATGTAAAGCAAATGATGGCCGAAGGCGATGAGTCCCTGCAAATGGATGTGCAAGAGCTTCTGACACGGCGCCCCATTGACGGCAACTACGAAGCCGAGTTTCAGGGCCGTTCGGTACGTCCCTATAACGATGGTGACGTCATCACCTTTGCCTTTTCCACCGGAGGTACCGGCTACGGTGACCCGCTGGATCGCGATATTGAGTCGGTTGCCCTTGACCTTCAAAAAAGTGTCATCACGGTGGGTACAGCCAGGCAAATCTACAAAATCGTCTGGAACGAAGAAACGCAGCGGGTGGACGTCGAAGCGTCAGCAGAACTACGCCGGCAAGAACTGGATGCGCGACGCAAACGCGGGGTACCCTACGACACGTTCGAGACGGAATGGCTCAAGAAAAAGCCCTCTGATGAAATTCTGACCTACTACGGTTCGTGGCCAGATGCCAAAGTAGTTACACCGCTACAGCGTGCATGAAGGAGACCCGACATGGCCAACCTGACCGCCGAAGACTGGCGCAAACACATGAAAGACCTGGCCCGGAACCCGGCCAAACCCCACCCTCCTGTGTTTGCACCGTTACTGATGGCCTGCTCTGCCCAAATTGATGCAGTCGCAGTGACGGAGATGGTGAACAACGGAACGCAAATCCGCAAAAATCTGTCAGGTCTGGCACAAATGCTTTCCCTGAACGCTATCACCTGCTCGGTACCTTCAGGGCTTGAGGCCGAAGCCCTGGGGCCGCACTGGATTACGCCGTGTGGCCTCCGAAAATCGTTGCCGCCCCCGACCCGGCAGGCATCAACGATATCGCCAGCCAAACACATTCACGGAGGCTGGAAGCTTCACTTGACGCCACCCGACAACTGGTCGCAGGGGACCCCGATGGCCCGTTGCTGGTGGCTGCCCTGACAGGCCCTGCCACACTGGCAGCGCAATTACGCAGCGGTAACCCGGGTATGCCCGAAGAAGCACTGTTCGAACTAGTGGGCCAGGCATTGGCTTTTATCGCTCGGTCTTACGCCGAGGCAGGCATCAATATCGTGCAAGTGCACGAAACTGCCGATGCTTCCCTTGACAGCGCCCACTGGAAAAGCGCCCTGCGAACCATCGCCAACATCGCCCGCTTCCACCGGGTTCCGTTTATTGTCGCACTGGCCGGCAACAACCCTGCCTTGACGGCGGCACCGCTGCTAACCGCCACACCGGCACCCACTGCTGACACATATGGCCAACTATTTAATGCCAACCCGTCGAAATGGCCATCGAACCGGTCAGACGAGATACGCTGGGTAAGCACAGCCGACGATGCCCCTGCCGACTTCGATCTGGCCCAGCTAATGCGGATTGTTCAGACGCTTTAGCCGACACTGACGTCATTCAAAACAGGAATGCCATGAGCCGTATCTCCACACCCATCACTGTAATCACCGGATTTCTCGGGGCAGGAAAAACAACCCTGATCAACCGGATTCTTGCTGAAAACCACGGCGAACGTCTGGCCATCATTGAAAACGAGTTCGGAGAAACAGGTGTTGACGCCGAATTTCTTATCGCCCAACACGATGAAACCGTCATCCAGCTGGCCAACGGCTGTGTCTGCTGTACGGTGCGTGGTGATCTTGCAAACGCACTGAATCAGCTGGCGCAGCAAAAATCCCGCAATGACATTAGCTTTGACCGCGTCATTATTGAGACGACAGGCATGGCGGACCCTGGGCCGATACTCCAAACATTCCTGGCAGAAACTGCCATCTTGTCGCATTACCACCTTGATGGAATTGTCGCTTTAGTAGATGCTTTTCATGGGGATGCCCAGCTGGCAGTGCATATCGAAAACCGCGCCCAGGTTGCCTACGCGGACCGATTGCTGATTTCAAAAACAGACCTGGTGTCTGAAAGCGCGCTGGCCCAGTTGCAAGCGCATCTGCATCAGATCAACCCACGCGCGCCGATCCTACACCTGAACATTGTTGATTCACGTCTTGGTGATGTCATGCAATTTATGTTCGATGCCCGAGCCTACGCCTTTGACTACATTGCACCCGAGGACCTGAAACAACTCCAGACCGCGTCTTTATTTAGCAAGCCTGACGGACGGTTCAGACCGCTGAAGCAGCGTCATACTGAAGGCGTGGTATCTACAGTGTTTACCTCAAACCATCCCTTGGATCTTGAACGTCTGAACGGATTCATTGACGCCGCCACAGAACGCTACGGTACCAATCTGTGGCGATGCAAAGGGGTGGTTTACGCAGAAAACCACCGCATGCGTTTAATTGTTCAAGGCGTACAAAAACTCATACAAATTAGCGGTGGAACTATGTGGCGTCCCTACCAGCCCAAATCAACCATCCTGGTCTTTATTGGACAAGATCTTGACCCGGACTGGCTGGCCGAAGGTCTCACACAATGCGAAGCCGACACCGCCCAGGTTGTTTAAACTATCGTTTACCACGTAAGTCCAACGTCAAGAATTGAAATCATCAATGATCAAACTTTTTACGACCCTGCTCGGCGTGGCCGCCGCCACGGGCTCGGTACACGCGACCGAATTTTCATGCGACATTGCCAACAAAAGCAGAAGCGTCACACTGACGCAGTCGGACCAGACTGTGTCCTATACCTACGGCAAGAAAGGCGCAGCGCCTGAACTGGCGCTGACGGTGCCGGTATCGGCGATCGAGCTGTATGCTTGGGAAGGTATGGGTCGTCACCAGACCTATTCCATAGGCATTCCAAACGGCCAGTACCTCTACACGGTATACACCTCGATGGACAGCCTCGAGCAAGCCACATCCGCAGGGGTCACCATCGAAAAAGGTGGCAAGTATCTTGCTGAACTGCTGTGCAACCCGAATACGGTCAATGGGGATCTGGAGCAGATGGTGCTCGGCCTCAAAACTGATGGGACAGCCCGGCAATAGAAGCGGCTCCAACGAAGTCACGCTATCAAACGCAACACCATGAAAAGAATTTACCTGGCTGGCCCTGATGTATTTCGGGAAGACAGCATCACCTGGGGCAAGTATTTGCAGACCGTATGTGAAGAACACGGCCTGACCGGTCTCTACCCTCTGGACAACGACATTGCGCCACGGCATAACCCGCAAGAAACCGCACACGCCATTGCACAGGCCAACATGCAGATGATCCGGCAGGCTGACGGGGTTGTGGCCAATCTTGAACCGTTTCGTGGCATTGAGCCGGATTCGGGTACGGTGTTTGAGGTTGGGGTGGCGATTGCGCTAGGCAAGCCCGTGTGGGTGTATTTCCCGCACACGGGTGACCTGCTTCAGCAAGTGCCCGATATTGATGCCGGCCGCTGCGCACAAGGCTGGCTGGTTGAAGACTTCGGCCTGCCGCGCAACCTGATGCTGGCCTGCCAGTGGCATGGGTACAGCCCGACGGTTGAAGAGGCGATTGCCGAAATGGCCCAATTGCTTGGGTAAATGTCTGTATACGAGTTTGATGGGGTGTCTACCGCATCGAATATGCGGTTAATGCGCCACAGGCATAAACATCAGGTTAAAACGTATTGCCAGCGCCCCAAACCGTTTATCCAGTGTCCAGATCAGCGTCTGTTCAGTCATCAGTGCAGACGAAAGCAGCAATAAATCGACCAGCCCACACCCCTGCCCATAGAGACGTTCACGTTCGATGAAAACCATTGCTTCGGAAATACTGGCCTGACGTACCTGAGCAAGATTTTCCAGCAATGCAAGCGTGTTCCGACGATCGGGCGGAGTACCGCAGGCCAGCTCACCGATAATTAACGGATGAATCTTTACCTGGTCGTGCAACAGCAGCTCGATCAGTGCCTGGTTAGGATTGCGGAAGTGCTCAACCCAGACGGACGTATCAACCAGAACCCGTCTCATGCATGTTCCGGATCACGGCGAGGGATATCTGCCATATCTGGCGCAGCGCCGCCCAGTGCAGCAAGACGTTTCGCAGACTGGACCCGAATGAACGTCTTGACGGCCTCACGAAATAACTCGGATTTATCCATGCCAGGATCTGCGACTTCAAGTGCCCGCTTAAAAAGGGCGTCGTCCAGTGTAACTGTTGTTCTCATGAATACCCCAAACAATCATCAAAAACATCATCACATCATATCAAACCAATCATCTAGCTTCAACATCATGATGTCGCAAGTATCTGCTTGAACGTCTGTACTATCCAAACACCGTCAAGTGCTTCATGCAAGGCATGAATTTCAGTTCCGTTCAGGGATGTCATGACCCGATGGAAACGCGCAAGCAAGACAAAGATGACAGCCGCTTTATGCGGGTGTACCTGACCAAGACCGGTAAAAAAGTTACGAACAGGCCTGGCCATCAGCCCATGACATCATGACACGAGCGATGAAAGTCGTGTCAGAAGAAGAGCGGACACAGCTCTGTGATGTGCTGACGCGAATTGACGACCATATGCAGAAAAGCTGAATCAGGGAGTGCTGGCGCACCTATGAGTCGGCCAGGGTCAAACCCTTTTTGCAATAGTCGACTAAGCAATTGCGCATAACGCTCGGGGTCGACCTGAAGGGCGCGTGAAAGTATCCACAAATACTCCCGGTTTGGCTCGCTGATCGCAACCAGCTGATAATCCTCGTCCAGATCAATAACCCAATAATCACCCCACACCGCAGGCAAAAAGGACAACCAGGCCGGTGCGAACCGGACCTTCAGCCGGGGTGAGGTGGCTTCGCCGAGTTGGCGTGCCACAGCAACCGCCTCGTTAAGACCCCCATCAGCCAAACGGCACCGATTGACGACACGAACACGACCGTCATCCATCAAGCTGTACTCTGCCGTGGAGGCGCTAACGCATTTTTTCTGGAAACTGTTAGGGTAACGGGCAATTTCATACCATGTGCCCATGTAGCGAGGGACGTCAAGCGACGGAATGGTTTCCAGCGGACGATCTGTGAAAAGCTCATCTCCTTGCACAGCACCGTCACGGGCCGCACAGCCCAAAAGACCTGCGCAAACCAACAGGGCCAATAACATGCTTCTCATAGTTTTTCCTTCGTATGGACTAATCCAGAGATTGAATCAATTCAGTTGTCGCTTGCGCTTTGAAACTATCGCAATTTGGATCAACAGATTCGGAAAGTGAGCTGGAAGAAGCAATGTCGCTCCCTCAACAGGACCTACCCACGCCGCATGCCGCTCAACCGCCTGAACGTCGTGTGCGCCACTCAGCATGATTTTCAGCCGAGCGGCAGATCTGTTCACGTCAGTGCCCGGAGGCAATAGAATCGTCATCATGCCATGACTGGTTGTTTGACCGTCAATCAGTTGAGCACCCATACCATGTCGTAACCGACGATAGATCTGGTCAATTTGCTCAATATTTTTCTCGCCCACCGAAATATTGATTGCATCAAGGTAACGCGACCCCACAAACGGCTTCGAGGCCAGCACCAGCACGCTGTGCTGGGCCAAGGTGCAGGCCAGCAAGCTGGCCACCTTCAAGGGATCGCCCTTTTCAAGATGCAAGGCAAATGACGGGTTCGTTTCGTCAAGATAGCTGCCGATTTGCTCAACCAAAACTCCGCTCGCCCGCAGCTGACGCAAGACGACCGGAACAACCCGGTTTGCAACCGCACTACTGATGTCATGCCGCTGTGTGGAGGAAAGCTTCCGCCAATGTTGCAGCAAAACAGCTTCGTGAGGATCAGGTGCGACTTCGAAAATGATCGTGTGTGGCTGCTGAGAAAGCGTCTGGGCGTTGGCACCATATCCGAACACCAGTAACAGCAACACACTGATCAGCACCAGACATTTATGAAAACAAGCCATTGAGTGGGCTAAATGCGCAGCCACGCCTACACGTTCTGACATCTTGTGCGCGGTTCAAGCATCAAATCATGTCCGCAATCTTGCGGCATCAAACAGCCCCGCCGCGCATCAATCGCTCGACCAGTTGAGCATGCAATACCGGGTCGCCTGCAGCCACCACCGCCCCGCCCTGCTGGGCGTCGCCGCCGTCCCAGGCCGTCATGACGCCGCCGGCACCTTCGATAATGGGAATCAGCGCCTGCACATCGTAGGTTTGCAGGCCCGCCTCAATCACGGCATCGACATGACCCGAGGCCAGCATACAGTAGGCGTAACAATCGCCGCCATAGCGCAACAGTTGTACGTCTTTGGCGATGGCATTGAACGTGGCCAGCTGACTGTCATTGTCAAAAATCTGGGGTGAGGTACACATCAATCGGGCTGAGCCGATGCTGTCGCAGGCGCGGGTCGATAGCGATTTGCCGTTGCTCCAGGCCCCTTGAGGCGTCCCCACAAAGCGCTCGCCGGTGTAAGGCTGGTTCATGACGCCCAGAACGGGGCGCACACCGTTATTCAAGGCGATCAGGGTGCCCCACAGGGGCATGCCGGTAATGAACGCGCGGGTGCCATCAATGGGGTCAAGCACCCAGGTCAGGGCACTGCGACCTTCAACATTACCTTCTTCTTCGCCAATGATGCCGTGATCGGGATACGTGGCCATAATCAGTTCGCGCATGGCCCGCTCAGCCGCCTGATCGGCTTCGGTAACCGGGTCGTACAGTTTGCCGCCCTTGTGTTGCACCGGCAAAGGCGCACGGAAATACGGCAAGATAGCCGCCGCCGCCGCATCGGCCAGGGTTTCGGCAAATTGCCGGTATTCGTTCAATTGATCAGCACTGAGAAGCATGGAAATGGCCCAAAAACAGACCTTCGGGCACTATTATTGCGCGAAGGTCTGGAGTCAAACAAAGAAAAAGCAAGATAACAACTGCCAACCCACAACGAAGCCAGGTCGCACGAGCACCACAAAGCGTATCAACTATCGCAACCGAAACGCCAGGACAAATGGCTTCGGGCTGGCGTACTTAAGGTGCCGGGTTGGGGTACTGCTCGTGGATGGCATCAATCGCCTTCACAACCTCGTCGCTGAGTGTGGTGTTGAGGCTGGCGATGTTTTCCTTCAGTTGTTCAAGACTGGTGGCACCCACCAGGTTGCTGGTCAGGAACGGCTGGCGATTCACAAACGCCAGGGCCAGGGTGGCCGGGCTCATGCCATGGCTGCGGGCCAGGTTCACGTAAGCGCTGGTGGCCGCAACCGCTTGCGGACGCGAATAACGGGTGAAGCGCTCGAACAACGTAATGCGGGCACCGGCCGGACGTTCGCCCCCTTCGTACTTGCCTGACAACCAGCCAAAGGCCAGAGGCGAATACGCCAGCAAGCCCACGGCGTCACGGTGTGAAAATTCTGACAAACCCACTTCGAAGGTGCGATTGAGCAGGTTGTAGGGATTCTGGATGGATACGATACGCTCAAGACCCAATTCACGTGACGCGGCCAGAAACTTTGACACGCCCCAGGGTGTTTCATTGGACAAACCGATATGACGGATCTTGCCGTCTTTGACCAGGTCCGTCAGGGCCAGCAGGGTTTCTTCAATGGGTACCGTAAAGGGTTCATCTTCGTAGGGGTAAGATGTGCGGCCGAAGGTGGTTGTGCTGCGATCAGGCCAGTGCAACTGGTACAGGTCAATGTAGTCAGTACCCAGGCGCTGCAAGCTGCCATTGACCGCTTCGACCAGATTCGGTTTGTCGAACTGATTGGCGGTGCCACGAATATGGCTGGGGCGCCCCGCCTGACGCGACGGGCCCGCAATTTTGGTGGCCAGCACGGCCTTGCTGCGCAAGCCGGTTTTTTAAGCCACGGCCCCACAAAGCGCTCGCTGGTGCCATAGGTTTCAGGCTTGGGTGGTACCGGGTACATTTCAGCAACATCCACCAGTGTCACGCCCTGGGCATAGGCATAATCAAGCTGTTCGTGTGCCTGCGCTTCAGTGTTCTGTTCACCGAATGTCATGGTACCCAGACCGATGAGGCTGACGTCAATGTCTGTTTTTCCTAGCTTTCGATACTGCATTGTGGCTCCTTGCTGAAATTACTTGCCGATTGTATCGCCTGGAAAAGGGCCGGATAAACCGGCCCCTCGAACACCCTGTACAACGACACCTAAACCATTGCACGACCGATGCAGAAGCGGTCTGGACTTACTGCATCGAAGGCCTGTACGTACTGCGCTTACTACCCGCTCACTCTTCCAGAAGCGAACGCAGCATCCAGGCGGTTTGTTCGTGTACGGTAATACGCTGGGTCAACAAATCGGCGGTGGGTTCGTCGCTGGCCTTTTCAACGACGGGATACAACGCACGCGCCGTTTTGGCGGCAGACTCGTGGCCTTTGGCCAGAAGCGCAACCATTTCAAGCGCTTTGGGGGCTTAGCCGGTGCATCGGGCAACGAACTGAGTTTGGCAAATTCGGCATAGGAACCGGGCGCAGGGAAACCCAGCGAACGGATGCGTTCGGCAATGGGGTCAACCGCATTCCAGAGCTCGGTATATTGCTGCATGAACATATCGTGCAGGCTGTTGAACATGGGGCCAGTCACGTTCCAGTGAAAGTTGTGTGTGGTCAGATACAACGTGTACGTGTCGGCCAGAAGGTTACCCAACCCTTTGGTGATGGCTTTGCGATCTTTTTCTGAGATACCGATATCGATTTTCATGGACGATGCCTTTTCAGGTTAGAGAAACACCAGTAACTATACCAATGGTTGTGACGGTTGTTAAAGCGCCAGCGCCACAATTACCGTTACCACACCCAGCACCAAGTTGACCGATACCCAGCCACGGATGCTGGCCAGCGCCCTGCCGGCGACTTCGTAGTCGGCACTGCTGACGGCATTAACCAGTTTGGGGTACAAGCGAAAGCGGATGCCCAGGAAAATCAGCAGCATCAGCACGCCAATGGCCGACATGATGTGCCAGTCAAGCGGCATTTGAAAAGCAACCCCCGCTTCAGAGGCCGCACGGGCCGTACGCCCGATCATCCAGATGCCGGTGGCCACGGCAATCAGTGCCGCACCCAGTACATCACGGAAAAACCGGCCCAGAACATCGGCCATCAATCGTAACCGTACCGGCGGCTCAAGCATGGCCACCGAAGGACGCAGGTAAAAATGCGCAAACACCATGCCCCCACCCAGACGATGATGGACAAAACATGCAGTGTTTTCAGTGCGGCGTAAAACATGGGGGCTCCTGTCGGTTGAAATAGTCGCGCTGTTGATGCGCAGTCGATAGCATAAAACTAACATGGCGAAGGTTACCGAAGCATACAGGTCGGCGGATTTGTCACGCTACTCGCCGGCAGCCAGGCCCCAGTAAATCACTGTTGCCACCCGCCCGGGGAACCACCTGGATCTGGGTGGCAATGCGCTCTTTCAGGGCCGGTACATGCGAGATGATACCGATCAGTTTGCCTTCCTGATGCAGTCCGGCCAGCGTTTCCAGAGCGGTATCCAGGGCCTCTTCGTCCAGGGTGCCGAACCCTTCATCCAGAAACAGGGAATCCACCCGCACATTATGGCTGGCCATGCCCGATAGCCCAAGGGCCAGCGACAGGCTCACGATGAAACTTTCACCACCTGACAGATTGCGCGTCGAGCGCACCTCGGCCGCCTGCCAGGTATCGACGACGTTCAGTTCCAGCGGCTGACTGCTGTCGCGCACCAGCAGGTAACGGTCAGTCATTTTCTGCAATTGACGGTTGGCGTGACGCACCATCAGTTCAAACGTCAGGCCTTGCGCGAAATTGCGATACTTTTTGCCGTCGGAAGAACCGATCAGTTCATGCAGGTTTTCCCAGCGGCGACACTCGATCTGCTGCAGGTCAATGGCCGCCTGTTTATCGCGTATGCGTGCCTTGGCGCTGGCGTTCTCGGCCAGACGATGTCGCGCCCCGGCAATGGCCTGCGCCAGTTCAGCCAGACGGGCCTGTTGCACCTGCTGCTGCGCCTCAAGCGAGGCGACTGTGGCATCGGTCAGTTGCATGGCCTGCTCGGCCAGCAAACGCTCGCGCTGGTCTTTCAGACGGGTCGCCAATTGGGTGGTTCGATCGTCCAGCACTTTGGCCTGATCGAGCAAGGCCTGCAGATCGGGCTGCGGCAGACGTGCCGCCAGAAACGCCGCTTCATCGGCAAACCCTGCCGATCTGCATGCTTGCGCGAAACCGGATTCAACATCGACCAACGCGGCTGCATTTTCGGTCAAACGCGCCTGCAACGCCTGGCATTGGGTCTGAACCTGCGTCGCCTGTTGTGTCGCGTCTGCCAGCTGCTCACGCACCTGGCGCTCAGCGATGTCGGCCTGATCCTGTGCCTGTTGCAACCGCTGCTCTTCATCGTCCGGATTGCGGTCTGCGAACAGGGTCTGACGCCGGCTCAACAACTGGGCCTGCCCACTCTGCAACTGCGCCAGCTGCGTCGTCAAACGATCGAGTTGTTCACGCTGAATCGCAATCGCTTCGGTCTGATGCTGCACATCACGCCCGGCCATGATCAGGGTGTTTTCAAAACCCGCTTTATCGCGCCCCGTTGCCAACCAGCGTTCACGCCGGTTGTGCAAGGCTTGCATGAACAGGGCCAGATCAGCCTGCGGCAACGTCCCCATACCCAAGGGGGCCAACGCCGCTACCACCGTTTCACGACGCTGGCGGATATCGTTCTGCACCACGTCAAGCTCGTTCACTAACCGGGCCAGGGTCGCCTGTGCCGATTGCAACTGCGCCACAGCAGTGGCCTGGGCTGCCTGCAAACCGGCCAGACGCTCACCCAGCGCCGCATGCTGAGACTGAAGTTGCGCGCCACGCGTCTCAAGGTCTTCTGCGCGCGCAATCAGATCGTTCAAGGCCGCCACTCGCTGCTCAAGCGCATCGGGCACGGGCACCTGCCCATGCGCGAACGGGTGAGTTGTTGACCCGCACAATGGGCACGGTGTGCCGGCCTCCAGACGTGCACGCTCGGTTTCCAGCGCCGCTATCCGGGCAACCAGCGCCATCTCGCGCAGGACGCCGTCCTTTTCAGCACGGTATTCCCGCAGCAAACGCCCCTGCAATACGCCGGCCAGGTCATCCTGAACCTGGCGACGCTGACCAGCCAGAGTTTCAAGGCTCTCCTGAACCGTGGACAGGTGTTGACGGGTGTTGTGCTCGGCCTTGTTTAACGCATCGATACTGGCCTGGGCTTGTGCGTGCTCTTGTGCCTTCTGAACACCTTCACGCTCACGCGCCAGCAGCCCTTGCACCTGTTCTTCAAGCCCGGCCAAGCCCGTAACCAGCCATTCATCAGCACGGTTATCCTGCAGCCAGGTTGCAGCCGCAGCCAATTGCTGC
Source organism: Neopusillimonas aromaticivorans (assembly GCF_030344915.1). Taxonomy (GTDB): domain Bacteria; phylum Pseudomonadota; class Gammaproteobacteria; order Burkholderiales; family Burkholderiaceae_B; genus Neopusillimonas; species Neopusillimonas aromaticivorans. The sequence continues at coordinate 381,019 of NZ_CP128233.1, forward strand.
TGAACGTTGGCCTGCAGCGCGCGGGTCTGGCTTACCTGCTGATCGAGTGCCGCCAAACGCGTACCGGCCTCGCTGACCTGCCGTTGCATGGCTGCGGTATCACGGGCGCTTGCCGCCAGGTGTTGATCCAGTTCCCGTACTTGACGCCACACCGGCGCGGCCGCCCTGAATGCGGCACGGGCATCGAGTGACGTTTGACTGGTACGCGTCAGCTGCTCGCGCAGCGTGGCAGCGACGGCTCAAGTGAAGGCAAGCGGCCTTGCGCATCGGCCAAACGGCTTTGGTCATCGGCCTGTTGTTTGCGCAAGGCACAAACAGCGGCATAACGCCCTTCCAGCGCCGCTGCGGCCTGGGCTCGCCCAATCTGCTGACGCACGGGTTCGAATGCCAGGCGCTCGGCACCGAGCACAACCTCGTCGTGTTCAAGCCGGGCCACTTCAGCTTTCAGGGCATCAATACGGCTCAACCAACCCAGCGCTGCGCCTGTCTGCGCCTGCGCCGCACTGGCCAACTGCTCTTGCTCAAGATCCCGCTGCAACCCCAGCTGCAGTTCGCTTTCCTGCCCGGCATCCAGCACCATAATGCCCAGCGTTTCTGACTTCAGCAGTGCCAGCGATTCACGCGCTTCCCGCAAGACTTCATGGGTCCGTATCGAAATCTGACTGTAGATTTCCGTGCCGGTGATCTGTTCAAGAATCGGCGCACGCTCGTCGGCACTGGCCTGCAAGAAGGCCGCGAAGCCCCCTTGAGCCAGCAGCATCGAACGGGTAAAACGGTCAAAATCCATACCGGTCAGGCGTTCAATGCGGTCACCCGTAGAGCGCAAGCTGGCTTCCAGGATTTCTCCGGAATCGGCCCTGGCAATTTCATGTTTAGGTGCCTGCAACGCAGCACCCGGCTTCTTGCGGGCACGGTGCTGGCTCCAGTAACTGCGATAGCGCCCCGCCCCCGTCTCGAACACCACCTCGGCAAAGCACTCGCCACACTGACGCGACATGATGTCGTTGGCACTTTGGGTCAACCTGCTCAGGCGCGGCGTTCGCCCGTACAACGCCAGGCAAATGGCATCCAGCAACGTTGTCTTGCCCGCACCGGTAGGCCCGGTAATCGCAAAAATGCCATCAGCGACATAAGCCGGGTCAGTCAGGTCAACCTGCCATTCGCCCACCAGCGAATTGAGGTTGGAAAAACGGATCTGCAAAATTCTCATGATTGCGCTCTGGCCGGTTTGCCGTCAGTCGGCCTGGGTATCGTCTTCATGCAATGACTTGACTGTCAATGGCCATTATTTTTGACCCACTTTTGGCCAATAAAATTGACCCACCCATTGTTTGTTAACTGGATGTTTTCTGCTTCAGTCGGTAGCTCTCGCCTCCCAGCATAAAGATGTTTGAGTGATGGATAACGCGGTCAATGATCGGGATGGCCACGTTATCGTGATGGAAGAACTCACCCCAATCGGTGAAGTCTTTGTTGGTGGTCAGGATGATGGATCGGTACTCGTACAGCGCATTCACGAGCTGGAACAAGTTGAACCGGGCCTGAGCCGTCATGGGTAAATAGCCGAGTTCATCAATGATCAACATATCGAATTTGGCCAGCTGGCTGATCCGTTTTTTGAGCTCGCCTTTCATCTCGGCCAGCTCCAAGTCTTCCACCAGATCAAGCGCGGTGCGGAATAACACTTTGTAGCCCGCCTGGATCGCTTTCTGGCCAATCCCAATGGCCAGATGGGTCTTGCCCACACCGGGCGGGCCGATGAAGACCACGTTCTCGCGATTATCGATAAACCCGAAGTCCAGCAACGCATTGACCTGACGCTTGGTGATCGTGGTCTGATGGCGGTAGTCGAAGTCCTCCAGATGCTTGTCCAAGGGTAGACCGGCCTGGCGGTGGTGGCGACTGATACGGCTGCGGGTGCGTTCGGCAATTTCGTGCTCGGCCAGCATCTGGGCGAAGCTCAAGTGTGACAGGTCATTGGCCTCGGCCTGCGAGACCAGACCCACAAGGTCACGGCCGATGGCGCTTAAACGTAAGCTGCGATATTGTGCGCTGGTGTGCTCAAGCTGGCTCATGGGTCATCTCCTGTCCAGCAGAATGGCCAACAAGGGCGTAGGCACCCAGATCCAGAGGTTCGAACCAAGACTGACCAGACATCGGCTGATCGACGATGCGCCCGCGTTGTCGGGCCTGCTCATTCGCTTGCAGATAACGCTTAAGCAGACTGGCCGTCAGCTCATGGCGCTGCGACAGGCCGGTGATCAAGGTCATATTCAGCGGCATATGGGCCTGCAACAGCGAACGCACTGCGACGAGCTGGTCCCTATAGATTCGTGGGGATGTCCGTTTGAGCACCGCACATAATGCCAGGGCTGTGTCCGTTGGCATCATGCTCATAATCGCCTGTTCCAGGTCGCTGATACGCTGAGCATGGTCCCGGTAATGGTGACTATTCTTGACGATCCGGCCCCGCTCAGAACACACCGCGTGCACAGCAATCGTTTCGCCTGTTGCAAGGTCAGTGATCCTCAACCCATCGTCTTGTTCACACACACCGACGTTGGACTGCTGCCAAGCCATGGGCACGGAGTACTTGGTCGACTTCCATGAGATGAGGCCTGTCTTGTCGGCGCGCCGTGTTTGAACGCTGACCGCCCCAGTGGTCAGGCTGGCGGGGGATAGGTAAGGACGAAGGTGCTGACGTTCTTCATCTTCAAAGTGTGCTCGAGGCACTCGCCCTGTCGTGCCATGAACACGGGCATTGGCCACGTGATCAAGCCAGCGTTGGACATGCTCACGCAGTGCTTGTTCGCTGGCAAACTCCTCACCATAAAAACAATCCTGCTTAACGTATTTCACGCCTGCTTCTACTTTGCCTTTGCTCTCGGGGTCGTAACCCTCGCAGGCATGGATGCGGAATCCTGCCATGGTGGCAAACTCATGGAAGCGCTGGTTAACTGTCAATTCGCGATACTGCTCGCTGAGCACGACGAGCTTGGTCTGATCATACACACATTCTTCGGTGACACCGCCGAAGTAACGAAAGGCCTCATCATGCAATTGAATGAAGGCTGTGGTGTTCAGTGGCTTGAATGAGAGACCGACATACATCAAGCGCGAGCAGGAGAGCACGAACACCACAAAGTACACGGTTCGTTCTTGCCCACCCACAAGAACGCCACGCAGTTCACCTGGATCTACCTGGCACTGGATGCCGGGCATCAATTGCAGCACGGGTTCGTAATAGCGGGCCTGGCCTGTGGCGACGAGTTCTTTTAACGCCTGCACGTAGCGACGAATGCTGCGCGACGACACGCCCAACTCGCCCACACGTTGCTGTAGCCGACGCGCCAACTTGACCGCACTCAGCTGGGGAAAATGCTGAAGCTGATGGATCAGAAAGTCCCGATGCGCGTCCAGACGTTTATGCCGCGACCGATCCTCTTGAAGGATGCTGATCTGCGTTTCTTCCATCTGCAAATACTTGCGCACCGTATTGCGCGAAATCCCTAGCTCGTGACTGATGCCACGGATCGACATGCCATTGCCCTGGTCATACAGCCCTTTAATCTTGTGAATCACAACCCACTCCTTCACTACCGCGCTCCCGTTGCCCTTGATCTATGGGCAGGAACGCTACATGTTTCGTGGCCTCGCAGCCACCGGCAGGTGGGTCAAAATTGTTGGCCATAACTGGGTCAGTTTAATTGGCCATTAACAGACTTGACCACCTGATGGTAAGCCTGTTGCAAGGCGGGTCGCTGGTCATCGGGGATGTCATGGGCATCCAGACAGCGCTCGAAGACCTCATCAACCGATAAATCATCCAGCGTTTCTTCAGGCGCTGCCATGCTGGCCATGCGATCAACAATCCGGTTGTTCTTGACGCGCAAGATCTCAAGCGACGTATCGGCAACGGCACGGTCCAACTGGTCGCGCAAGTCACCCACCAGATCGGTACCCTCATAAATAATTTCCAGCCAGACCGGCGAACCGGTTTTGGCCAGTTCCTGCAAGCGATTGTCAATTGTTGACCAGTCACCGCGCACGCGTTCCAGCGCCTGAAAAACAGGAACGGGAAGCAGTTGAACGCTGGGCCCGTTGGCACGGGCTGTAATGACCGACTGAGAAGAGGTTATCGACGCATGACTGGCGTTGGCGTTGGCGGGCATTTTTGCATCAGCCTGCGTGAAATCGCCGTCAAATGTAATCAAACACACGCTCTTTTGCTGGCGCGCTTCGCCAAACCCCATAGGAAGCGGTGATCCGCTATAACGGATCAACTCGTTACCGCCCACCTTTTGCGGGACATGCAAATGACCCAGCGCCACATAATCAAAACACGACGGGAAGATACTGGCGGTGACATGGGCCAGCGAGCCCACATAAAGCTCTCGCACGCCATCGCCATCAATCGTCTGGCCGCCTGCCGTGAACAAATGTCCGGTTGCCACAATGGGCACCGGCACACCCAACTGTTCACGCACCGCAACGGCGTGCTGCGCGACGACTTCGTAATGTTGTCGAATGCCCTCCAGCAACTTGCGCTCTTTGTCGTCCGGGCTTTCGCCGGGCTCGACCTGCCGGATATCGCGGTCACGCAAATACGGAACTGCACAAACGATCAGTTCGGGCTGGCTGGTGACATCGCGCAACACCAGAATTTCATCAGCCGGGTTTTGCGCCTGCCCCACCACATGCACATCCAGCGCTTTCAGCAGACTGGCGGGCGCATTCAGGAATGACGGTGAATCATGATTGCCCGCCACAATGACCACATGCCGGCATGGCGATGACACCACTTGTGACAGAAAACGGTAGTACATCGCCTGCGCACGATTACCCGGCGTTGTGGTGTCAAAGATATCGCCGGCCACCAGCAAAACATCGATGTTTTCGCGCTGCAAAGTGTCAAGCATCCAGGCCAGAAACGCCTCAAAGGCCTCATGGCGCTTGCGCCCGTACAGCATGCGCCCCAGGTGCCAGTCGGAAGTGTGCAGGATTTTCATGCGGGTGAGTATAGCGGGGTCTTGACCAACCCGATCCGCATTAGCCAACGCAGACACACCCGAATCAACCCCCGAACTTATCCCCACAAACTGTGAATAACTCTCGGGAAAAGCCTATGAGAAGTCATGTAACTTCAGGCCCCATGAGTATTTTTACAGCCATGGACTCACAATGCGCATCAGTAAAGTTCATTGAACAACGCCAATTCGCCAGCGCGCTCGGCGGTCATTTGCAACATGCACATATTGGCCTGAACTCGTGCCAAAGAGCCACCTTCAGGATCGTAATAAAAGTTGCAGTTTTCATCACGATACGTAATCCAGGCTCGTTGCGTACTGCGCAATTGTGTTTTTCGTTCGGCCGACAAACTGCCCATCAACAACGTGTACTCGGCATTGAGTTTGGCATCTTGCCGGACAAGCTCGGCATTCATGCAGTCAATCATCTCGACAGTCACACCGCCAGACTTGTCCATGCAAGAGGTGAATGTCTTGCTGTATTGAACTGAATCGGGTGCCGTTTCGGCATTGGCGACTCCCGAAAGAAGCACGGCAAACAATGCAGTCGCAACAAAGTAATTTCTCATGTTCTTTTATCCTTGATGAAATTGTCTGCGCATGCAACCGTGTCAAACAGTTGCTGCCGACTGTTAAAACAAGGCGCGCACAAGACAAAAGCGCCTCGAAAGGCGCTTTCCAAATTGCTGACAAATCTTCGTCAGGCGACGAAGGTTTGTTTATGATGCGCCAAGCCTTGGCTATCTGCCACGAGCGGCACCTCGGCCTACCCCTTTGCGATCATGCCCGGCCTGTGCGCCCTTGATGCCGCCACTACTACCCTGCCCAGGCCAGCGAGCCTGTTTGAGGGCCGGCACTGCGGCTGGCTTCACTTTCTCTGGGGTTTTGTCTTTCTTTTCCATTTCACTACCTCACGGTCATGCGGCGACGGCACAGTTGTTATCGCCAACCTCCAAGCATAGGCCACTTTAAAGAATAAAGCCCGTCTTATTGCCACCTAACCGACTATGACCTGAATCAGGCGGCTTTGCGGGCGGACGCCATTTCCCGTTGACGCCGGGCTTCTTCCAGCAGGTAAACCTGATAATCGTCCAGGTCACCGTCAAAGTCTGTGACCCCACCACGCGATACCAGCCAAAACTCGTCGCAAACAGAACGCAACAAAGCTCGGTCGTGGCTGACCAGCATCACTGAACCTTCGTACTCATTTAAAGCGACGCTCAGAGCCTCGCGTGTCGCCAAGTCCAGGTGGTTGGTGGGTTCGTCAAGAAGCAACAAATTCGGGCGCTGCCAAACGATCATGCACAGAACCAGACGCGCCTTTTCGCCCCCGCTCATGCTGCCCACAGGCTGTTTGACCATATCGCCGCTAAAATTGAACGTACCCCAGTAGTGTCCCAACGTTTTCACATTGGGGCGTAATAAGTTAATGATTTACCTTGGTTTTCTGGCATTACAGTCTGGTCTCGATTTGAACGTCGAGGCCATGGCTTATGGTCTTGCGTATCTGTACGCAAAGGACCGCCATGAACCAAGGCAAGCTTGTCTTTTCTCAGCTGATGGCTTTTCTGCCGCTGAGCACTTTTCGTCGTTGCGTGGCTCGCTATCGGGGCAATCACAAGGTCAAGGATTTTTCCTGCATGGATCAGTTCTTGACGATGGCCTTTGCACAGCTGACTTATCGGGAGTCGCTGCGCGATATCGAGCTGAACCTGCGCGCGCAGACCAAGCGGCTGTATCACATGGGCCTGCGCTGCAAGACCGTCTCGCGCAACACCTTGGCCAACGCCAACGCCACGCGTCCTTGGCAAATTTATGCCGACTTTGCGCAGCATTTGATTGCGATGGCACGAACGCTGTATGCGCAAGAACCGCTGGCCATCGACTTGGACGCGACGGTCTATGCTTTCGATGCGACCACCATCGATCTGTGCCTGTCGGTGTATCCGTGGGCGCCGTTTCGTCAGCGCAAGGCTGCGGTGAAGCTGCACACCTTGTTGGACTTGCGCGGTTCGATTCCGACGTTCATCCACATCAGCGACGGCAAGCTGCACGAGGTCAACACCTTGGATTATTTGCAGATCGAGCCCGGCGCCTACTATCTGCTGGACCGAGGCTATCTCGATTTCGGGCGGCTGTTTCTGATCCATCAGGCCGGCGCCTACTTCGTCACCAGGGCCAAGTCCAACACCAAGTTCAAGCGCCGCTACTCCCGACCGGTCGACCGCCTCAACACCAATGTCGTGTGCGATCAAATCGGCGTGTTGACGGTTTTTATTCCAGCAAAGACTATCCCGCACCGCTGCGTCGCGTCGTAGTCAAGGACGACACCGGCAAGCGCATCACTTTTTGACCAACAACCTCGTGCTCGAACCCACGTTGATTGCAGACCTTTACCGACAGCGCTGGCAGGTCGAGCTGTTCTTCAAGTGGATCAAGCAACATCTGCGCATCAAGACGTTTCTGGGCACCAGCGAGAATGCCGTCAAGACGCAAATCTGGATCGCGGTCTGCACATACGTGCTGATCGCCATCGCCAAAAAACGCCTGAATCTGCCCAATAGTCTTCATGAAATCCTACAAATCTTGAGCCTAACCATGTTTGAAACAACGCAGATAAATCAACTGCTTGAAAAACAAGAACCCGATGATGGATCAGAATTCGAGCCTAAACAGCTCGCTCTCCTCTGAAAAACGTTGGGACACTACTGAACGTACCCAGAAAGTTACGCAACCCTTGTTCACGACACTCCATCGCGCTGGGGCGCACGCCAACCGGCGTATCGCGCACCAAACGTATCATGTGCTCCAGCGGGTTATCGGCAGGTCGCAAGACATCCAATTCCTGCTGCGAAAAATAACCGATATTCAACCCCTTCCCCGTAACGATGTCACCAGCAATCGGCTTCAACGCTCCCGCAATGGTTTTCACCAGCGTCGACTTGCCTTGCCCGTTCGCGCCCAGAATACCAATGCGTTGCCCTGCCAGTACCGAACGATTGACCTTCTGCACAATAATCGAAGCCGCCGCACCGGCCGGTGCATCTTCTGGCGGCGGGTAGCCAAAGCTGACATCGGTCATCGACAACATAGGGTTGGGCAGACTGAGCGGCTCTTTGAATTCGAACTGAAATTCAGCGTCGGCCAATATGGGCGCAACCTTTTCCATGCGTTCAAGCGCCTTGACGCGACTTTGCGCCTGCTTGGCCTTGCTGGCCTTGGCCTTGAAGCGGTCAATGAATTTTTGCAAGTGCGCAACTTTTTCTTGTTGCTTGGCATGCGCCGCCTGCTGCAGCACCATCTGTTCGGCACGCATGTCTTCGAACTTGCTGTAATTGCCGCCGTACCTGACCAGTTTGCCCTGGTCGATATGCAACGTGACATTCGTGACCGCATCCAGGAACTCCCGATCATGGCTGATCACGACGATCGTACCCGCATAATGCTTCAGCCAGGCCTCGAGCCACACCAGCGCGTCCAGATCCAGGTGATTGGTCGGTTCGTCCAGCAACAACAGATCAGACGGGCACATCAGCGCACGGGCCAATTGCAAGCGCATGCGCCACCCACCCGAGAAACTGTTGACCGGCCGGTCAAGTTCGGCCACGCCGAAACCGAGTCCTAAAATCAATGCCTGCGCCCGGGAAGGTGCGTCATGCTCGCCGGCGTCGTGCAACGCCATGTAGGCATGCGCCATACGCATACCATCGTCGCTGGCTTCAGATGCCGCAACTTCGGCGCGCGCCGCCAGCAAAGAAGTATCACCCTTTACCACAAAATCCGTTGCACTTTGCTCTGTTTCAGGCATGTCCTGCGCCACTTGCGACATGCGCCATTGGGCCGGAATGGAAAACTCGCCACCATCTTCATGCAGCGTGCCATTCAGTACCGCAAATAACGATGATTTTCCCGCACCGTTGCGCCCGACCAAACCCACCTTTTCGCCCGGGTTAAGCGTTACGGAGGTTTTGTCGAGCAATACTTTACTGCCGCGACGCAAGGTCACGTTCTTGAGGATAATCATCGTTGTTCCGTGTATTCTTGTAGTACCAGTCAGCCCGCACAGCAGGGCTGAATTTTTATGTGGCCTGCCTTGATGCGGGCCCCACACCGAGGAAAAAATGAAAAAAAACAGCGCACCCGATCCGGACGAAATGGCACTTATCGAGTGGTGTATCGAAGTTGAGGGCTTTCTGATTGCCGCCGGCGCAACCTTGCGTCAGGCACAAGACCACATCGAAGACCAAGCCGAATGGTTTACGGACCAGTTCTACGACGGCCTGACGCCAGAAGAAGCGGCCAAAGAGGCGTTGAATTGATTAAACGCATTAATTTGCGCATAAATTTGGAACATCGTGCGTTCCAAATGGTGGTGTAGTACCCGCCGGCATGGCAAACTGAACGGCAACCCAAGCGACAGGCAACAAAAAAGCCCTTGAAAAACAAGGGCTTTTTTGTTAATACTGGCGGAGTTGGAGGCTGCCAGTTGATCAATCTTGTCAGCCAAAAACTGCAGAGCCCTTCGCCGTTCGGACTCAAGCTCATGGTGATGGTACGAACCAGTCGTCTGACTGCGTTCTGTTCTGTATACGCCAACAACAACTCAACCATATCACGACCAAAACCATGCTCACGCATCAGTGTGGCAGCCGTTGATCGCGTTCCATGAGGGGAAAACATGGGGCCCGGCGGGCGTCACAGTTGCCGGCTTGGTTAGAAAAGAAGACTTGGCCGACTTCGCCTGCTCGCAGGAGAGACTCCTGCAAGCAAAAACCCAGTTACCAGTAGGCGTAATTGAACACTGCGTCCAGCTCAGAAAGGTTCTTCAGGCCAAGGCCACCCCGCACCAACTCAGCCTTGTCGCAGAACTCTTCGTACATTTTCGGCGTAACGTTCAGCTTTGAAGTCCTAAGTGGGAATTGCGTGAATCCAGCCATATGCATGCCGGAGACCGAGTTCTGGTTCAAGATGGCGAAGCGCTTGTTGTCAAAGGTATGAAGGATTTCAGACATCACATTGGGACCGACATGCGAAGCACTGTCGAGCCAGCCGGACAGGATGCTGTACGCTGTGCTGGGTCTGGTGGTAAGCGTCAGATTACGCTCAAGGTCCTGCAGTGCTGATTGCACCTTTGCAAAGTTATTTGCCACCGTCACCCGGCGTCGACTCAGGCTACCTGAATGCCAAGCGGGGGGCAGTCCGCCTCTTCTGCCCACCAGCCCCTCGTATTCCGCAAGGAACCGGGCCATCGTCAGCGCGTGGTCGCGCGCGATGTTGTCTAGGTGTTGCCGGGCCGTGCCAATACTATTGGCGCGTCTCTGAGCCTGAACCGTGAACCCGTACGTACTATTGTCTGCCCTCATCAGTTCGAGGACAGCCGCAAGCTCCCCTAGGTACGGCGCTCCAGAAATCGGCCGAGTCTCTTCACAGGCACGCCGTGCCCGATTCTCGGCAGCTTTCCGATGCAGCGCGTAGAACTCATAGCGACGCGCGTACTCGTCAAGAGCTTCGGTGGTGGCCTTCTCGATTTCGCCGGCTTTCAACAAATCGTCAAACAGAGAAGTCAAGTCGTCGCCGAGATGGCCGGCGTGCTTGCTGGGAACCCGGGTGCCTGACTTGTAAGCCAGAGATGCCTCGTGATTGAGCGACAGCCCCCTTGCGTCAGGTTGGCAGAGCCAACAATGATGCGGTACGTTTTGTCCGGATAGCCAAAGTAGTAAATCTTCGGATGGAAGGTTGAATTAGCCTTTTTACCGCTGACGTAGAGCTCCACTTGGTTCGGGTAGTCGTTCACCAGTTCCTGAACCACATAGAGAAAGTCGGGGTCCGTGTGGTAGAAGTCAAACCCGACCACGAAGCGACACGTCAGCTCTTTCTTGTCCAGTTTTTCAATGAGCTGGTCCCGGAACAGGTCGAGGCCGTTTTCGTTGGCGAAGGCAACGAAGCACTCGAAGCGGACAGCGTTTTCCAGAAAGCTGTTGACTTGGTCGGTGTGTTGACTGCCTTGTACCAAATTGGTGACGAGCTCGATGGATGCGTTTGCTGACATAGTGAAAAATTCCGAAGTTTCTGTGGAGACAGTTTGCCTCAGAAAAGGCAAACTGTCTCCATGGTTGTTGGGTGTGGGGCTGCAGTTTTGCATGGCATGGCACGTACTGAATCCGCTGGCCTAGCTAAGCTAGACTGGTCCAACAGCAGCCAGCGCATTTCGCGTTCGCTCAACTCAGCCAGATCGCAGGTTCGGAAAACAAGGCTTTGGGCACGCGTACCGTCCCAGACCCAGACCTGGTGCATTGCATCACAGCCTTGCAGTGCGTACAACGCCTCCTCCAGCATCGTTGTTTCTTGATCACTGGGAATGAAATGAAAAGGTGATGACTTGCTGTCTCCTGTCTGGGTGGACAGGAGACGTTAAGACCTACGTGAAGGGCTTTGCGTTTCCTGCTCCTCAAGTAACTCTAGTAGGTCCTGCTGCGCTACTTCACGTGCAAGAAGCGCAGCCCCCAACCATCCGCAATGGCTTCACAAAACTCATCAGCGACATGCGGGGTATCACGTACTTGACGCAAGATGTAGAAAACCCGGGTGCCCTTGTAGTTCATGGCAAACAAGAATGCGAGATTGAGCTGGAGGGCTGAATTAACGGTCCTGAAGTAGCGTTTTACCTGAAGCCAGGTGGCCCTGTGAACGTATGGAGTCCCTTCGTAAGCCGCATCAGCGTTCTCATCGCACAATTCAAGTACAGCTTTTCTGCCGTTGCCAATATTGATATGAAAGCCCGTGTCTCCCTCTTCTGGAAAGGCAACCCTGCGTAGAAAGTCCAGGAAATTGGCACGAAACTCAGCCGAGGTCACTAGCTCAATCTTTTCTGAAGCGACCGGCTCATCGTTTTCTGCAAGGTTCTCAACCTGGATTTCGACATGCTTTTCGGAATCCACAATATCAATCGTCCACATGCCGTCCTCAAGAATAGGCTCAACAAGGACGTTCTCAACGAAAAGGACGCTACAGTGAACAAGCACCTTGTCATTTTCACGAGTCAACCTGATCTCAAAAAACTTTTCTGTCTCGCTTGCTTCAGCACGAAGCTTATAGACAATTGACTCCGTTCCCCTCCTGGGATTTGCGTCGCTCTTGCTGTAATTCCAAGTGCGGCCGTCAGCAGCAGTGTAGGTAACGTAGATATCACCTGCTTTTTCAAAATTAATCATGTTCTCTCCTCAATGGGTGGTTCAGTGTTGGCGCGAGGTGCTTTACTGCTCATACGTATCCAGCGTCACCAGCTTTTGTGACATCAGGTAATCTTTCAAAGTACAGGCAGCCTGACTGTCGTTCTGCAAATTCAGCGTGACGATACTTTTTCGTTTGGCTCGGCTTCTGGCTTTCAAGATGTCCAGCATGGCATCGGCAAGCTCGGGACGCTTAAAGAGCTGATCAATGTCATCAACCGCCAGAATATATTCGTCCTCGAAACGCCGCTTCCATACGGGCCAGTCATCAAAATACATGGCGTCGTCATAGGTAGTCTCAAATCGGGAGGCCGACAAAAAGCTCAAAGCATTTGAGTCGTACTCCATTGCCAGGTTCGCTGCGGCGTTCAGGAGATGGGTTTTGCCCGAACCTTTGCCTCCTGCCAGTACCAAGGCCGACACGCCATACGGAAAAGACTGTCCAATGTACTTGGCCGCAGCAGCCCTGGCTCTGCGAGCGTGCAAGCGGTAGTCGAAGTTACGGAATGTGAGATTGCGCTTAGGTCGTAGTGCAATCGCATAATGCGGTTCCATATCCTCCCAGTACAGACGTGTCATTACTCACCTTTTTCCAACAACTTGCGGATCAACCGGACGTTCTTCTCAACCGTGCGTAATCGGGCATCGAACTCTTTCACATGGTCCTCGTCAAGCTGGCCGTCCTCTTTAAACACGTCTTCCATCTTCTCCTGAACCGTTACTATCACGGACTCGGCGAACTCATCGGCCGCATGCTCATCATCCCAGTAACGCAGGAGGATCAGTTCAACCTTTTCGCCTGAGAGATCTGGGTAAGGAAAACAGAACGAGATGTTGAAGCTGATCGCAGCACCCACCGTGGACCAGAAGCGTCGGATCTCCCCAACGTTTTCACAGGCGTGCTCGAACAACGCGTTGTGCAAATGCAGCTCTTCATCCACATCCTCCCTGGCGACCAGGCAAGCTGTTCTACCGTTCAAGAATTTGATGTATAGTCTAGGCTTGCCATCGGTGTCTTTGTACGCCGGCTCGCGGTTTGCCACGCCATCAACGTAGGTTTTGAGCGAGTCCTTGAACACTTTGGCGTTGATGGGTTGATCTGCCGATGAAATTTTTTCGCACTCATAGTTTTTCCTGTCCGCCAGTTTGAAAAATCCCGCATGGATCTATTTTTTAGATCCATGCGGGAAATATAGCATATCGTTCGCCAAAAACAAACGGCTGCAACAAAATAAATTTGTGCCCATCTTTCGCCCCAAGTTTGAGGCAATTCATTTCGTACAAAGACTGGGTAAATACTCAACTGAGCTTCCCTGATATTTCGTCTTCCATCTGGGTGACATATTATTAACGTCACTTGAAGGAAGATGAGCAATGAAGATACCTCGACAGTCATACACCCTGGAGTTCAAGGAATTAACCGTCAAGCGGGTCAAGGATGGGCAGTCGTTTTCAGCGGCTGCCAAGGAGCTTGGCATCAATGAGCAGACGTTACGAAACTGGTCGAACGCAGCAGCTCGTGGTGCGTTGACAGGCTCTTCAAGCAAGCCAGTTTCTGAAGAGCAGATGGAGCTCTCGCGACTACGGGCTGAGAATGTCAGACTCAAGCGTGAGAACGAAATCATAAAAAAGGCAGCGGCGTACTTCGCGAAAGATGCACTGTGAAGTACGCCTGGATTGATCAGCATCGTCAGGAGTACGGTTTGGCACAAATGTGCGGCGTCTTGGCGGTCAGCGTCAGCGGCTATCGCTGCTGGAAGCGTGGTGGTACGCCTAGCCGCAAGCGGTTGACGGATGCGCAGATGCTGGCACTGATCAAGGCGATCCATGCCGAGCTCAAGGGCGCCTATGGCAGCCCGCGCATGCTGAGGGAACTGCGAAACCGGGGTTCTCGGCCAGTAAAGCGCGGGTGGAACGATTGATGCGAGAAAACAATGTGCGAGCACGGCACAAGCGCCGCTACAAAGCCACAACGGATTCGAAACACAGTCTGCCGGTGGCGCAAAACTTGTTGGATCGCAACTTTACGCCCAGCGCGCCGAATGAAGTCTGGACGTCCGACATCACCTACCTGTGGACAGATGAAGGCTGGCTGTACCTGGCCATCGTTCTGGATCTGTTTAACCGGGAAGTGGTTGGCTGGTCTTTGAAACCACGCATGACTGCTGATATTGTGACCGACGCACTGACCATGGCCTGGTTTCGGCGCCGGCCAGCTGCGGGCTTGATCCATCACTCTGATCGGGGAAGTCAATACGCGAGCCATGCCTTTCAATCGCTGTTGTCGGAATATGGCATGACTTGTTCGATGAGTCGAAAGGGTAACTGCTGGGACAATGCACCAACGGAAAGCTGGTTCAACAGTTTCAAACACGAGCGCGTCTTTGGTAAACGGTTCCAGACACGAGACGAGGCCAGAGACATGAGCTTTGAATACATTGAGGTGTTTTACAACCGGAAAAGGCAGCATTCAACTCTCGGATATTTATCGCCAAGCAATTACCTGCACCGTTGGCTTAGTCAGCAAGCAAAGGAAAAGCTGGTAGCATGAACAACGCCCTTTGGTAGACGAAAAACAGAGGGAACCTCAAACTGCTTGGCTGACAAACGAGAACACTACTAGAAGCACATCTTTAGTTTCATCGTTTGATGGCCAAGCAGGAACTCTATGGAGATGCCTTCCTTGATTAAAAGTAAGACAGGACCACTGTCAGAAATAACATCTGGTTGGCCGACAGTGATGATTGACAGCTTCTACCTTGTTTGCGTCTGTCTATTTTTTTCTGTTAGCTTCAGTTGGCTCCAGTAGACATCCCTTGATAGACGCTTTGTCCTGCCCCAAAGTAGTTCTCATAGATATGGGCGTAGGTCTTCACTCGTTTGTTCTTCTTCAGGTCGGACGAGTAGGACTTGGGCAGCTTGAGGTAGAAGTCCCGAATAGTTCGTTCGACATCAGCCTTGGTCTGGGTCTTCAGTCGCCAATCCAGAACCAGCTTCTCGGCTTTCAGCTTGGCGAGCAGCTCTTTGGCAACCTTCTTCACTTCGTCTTTTTCCTTATCGCTCAGTTCCGGTTCCGGCTGGGTCAGAAGGTCGAAGATCGCCAGCTCTTCCTCTGATAGGCTCTCACGGTGTGCCCGTTGTTCCTCTTCAGTCAGATTTTGGGCGAAATCCATCAGTTCCTTGAAGAAGGCTTCGAGGTTGTGGCTGGAGGCGTTGTAGGACTCGATGAGCCTCTGGAACTTCTCCAGAAAGTCGATCCGACCCTTGTTCTCCCGGACCATCTTGTCGAGCTTCTTCTCGATCTGGCCCTTCAGCTTCTCGGTCTCGGTGGCCTTCTTGCCTTCCTCGAACTTCTTCTGGAGGGCAGCAAAGTCGATCTGCGAGAGGTCGATCAAAGACTCAGCGGCTGGTCGCTCCCCTATGCGGTAACCCTCGGTAGCAATCGAGTCATCCAGTAAGGCATCTAGGTCACTCATCACCCAAGAGATGTCGGGTGCAGGACGTAACGCCTTGATCATGGCCCCAAGGTAAGCCACCAGGACAGACATGGGGGCGTAAGCATTGGCTTCGGCATCAGGCAAAATTGCCTTGAAGGTACGGGCTACCTGACCTGCCAAGAGTAGGTACGCCTTCACCTTGTCTTCCCCGGCTTCGAGGACAACATCCATGGCCTTCTGGAGGGCTTCCAGACGCTTTTCTGGCGGCGTGTTCACAACACCCTTCAGATCAATGTCGAGGCCCGTACAAAACGATTCCGCCTGTTTGAGAAGCTCCTCCAGTTGCTCGACCAGAGCCGCCTTGTCGTTGATCGGTAGTTGCCCTGGCTGGTTGGGCTTAGCGTAGATCCGCAGGGCATCCTGAAGGTTACGGAAGATGCCCACGTAATCAACGATCAGACCGGCACTCTTGCCCGGTGCCACACGGTTAGCCCGAGCGATTGTCTGCATCAAGGTGTGATTCCGCATCGGCTTGTCAAGGTACAAGGTTGAGCAGGTTGGCACATCAAAGCCGGTGATCCACATAGCGCAGACGAAGACCAGACGCAGAGGGCCATCGGGGTCTTTGAACTTTTCATCCAAGTCCTCACTGATCATCCGCTGCCGGTGCGGCACGATGTCCAGCCCCTTGGCCTTGAGGTCATCGATCTCGTTCTGGGATTGCGACACAACTACGGCCATGTCGGTGGTCTGCATGACCTTGATCTTCTCGGTTAGCACCTCCTTGGCATCCCCAGTGGCTGTCTTCAGTTGTGCTTGAAGATCAGCTAACTGCTTCTTCCAGTGGGCTTGTACCTTGTCGTACATCCGCACAGCAGTGGCCTTGTCGATGCAGACCATCATGGCCTTGCCCCGGTAACCTCGACCGAGGAAATGCTTCACCAGATCGGCAGCGACGGTCTCAAGTCGCTCATCACGGGTGATCAGGTGGTACTCACGGGCGAACTCCCGTTCAAGCTTCTTCTCTTGGGCCTCATCCAGTTCGGCCTCTTCGAGGAGCTTCTCGATGTCCTTGTTCAGGTTCTCGTTGGTGATCTGAAGCTCAGGCGTTCTGTTCTCGTAGTAGAGCGGCACTGTGGCCCCATCCTCAATGGATCGGGCGAAGTCATAGACAGACACGTAATCCCCGAAGACTTCCCGGGTGCGTTCTTCCTCCCCGGCAATCAGCGGCGTCCCGGTGAAGCCAAGGAAGGCAGCATTCGGAAGGGCATTCCGCATGTTTAGCGCGAAGATGTCGTACTGGCTGCGGTGGGCTTCATCGGTGATGACGATAATGTCGCTGCGGTCGGAAATCTGCGGGTAAGCCTCGCCTTTGTCCGTGTGGAACTTCTGGATCAGACTGAAGACGTAGCGTTGATCCTGCGACAGGAGCAACTTCAGGTGTTCCCCACTGTTGGCCTGTACCTCTGCTCCAGAGATCGCACCGGTTGCCGTGAAGGTCTTATAGATTTGATCGTCCAGTTCCGAGCGGTCGGTGACGATCACGAAAGTCCATTTGCCGGGTAAGGTGCGGAGAATCTTCTGGGTGAAGAAAACCATCGAGAGGCTCTTGCCGCTCCCCTGCGTGTGCCAGAAGACCCCGAGCTTCTTGGCTGCTTCCACATCCCCGGACTCTCGCAGCTTGATCATCTGGGCAATCGCCTTGTTCACGCCCAGGTACTGGTGGTTCTTGGCCACCTTCTTTATCAAGCCGCCTCGTGCCAACTCGAACAGCGTGAAGTTCTCCACAATATCGAGCAACCGCCGCTTATCGCAAAGACCACGAATGGCTGTCTCCAAGCTGGTGGAACCTGCCTCTGTCTCATCGTCAATCCGCCGCCACTCGAAGAAGTGCTCCCAAGGGCTGGTCAGGGTGCCCACCCGGGTCTGTGAACCATTGGACAGCAGGATGAAGGCGTTGGGATGAAAGAGCTGCGGGATGCTCTGGCCCTTGTAGTCCTTCAGGTTGTCGTCGTAGGCAGACTTCAGGGGAACATGCGGTCCCTTCAGTTCGATGAAAACCAAGGGAATCCCGTTGACGAAGCCGAGCAGGTCACAGCGACGCTTGTACATTTCCCCCGATATCCACATCTGCTGGGTAAGGAAGAAGTCGTTGTTCTCAGGTGTGTTCCAATCGATGACCGAAAGCTCGACCGTCTGCGGGTTGTCTTCGTCGTCAGTAATCTCCACCTTCACCCGATCCCGCAGCAGCTTGTAGAAGGCTTGGTTGGCATTGACTGGTATCTGCTTCGAGCGATCCTCGGTCAGTTGCTCGATGGCCTGTTCGTAGGCTGCAGCCGGGTAGCCGGGGTTGATGCGTTCCAGCGCTTTGCGAAGTCGAGGCACGAAGATGACCTCGGCGGCAGACTTGCGGCCTTCCGTACCATCTGGGCCAAAGGTCTCGTTGTAGAGGTTGGCCGTCTCCCAGCCAAGGGATGCAAAACAGTTGATCGCGGGTAGCTCGACCAGTGCGAGCTCCCCGTAGCTGGCTGTTACTTCCTTGGCTGTGAGAAAGGTAGTCATGCTGAGATGGCCCCCTCAGGTTCGTGCAGATGGGAAACGTTGAGTTCACCAGAGATGAGCTTAGGGAGTAGAAGGTCTCGGGTCGCGCGTAGGTTAGCGTTTTTTTCGTGAAGCTTGTTTGCGAGATTGAACATTGGTTGTATCAGCGAATCCGCCTCCAAGCATAGTTCACTAGGACATCCCACAACACGTAGCGAAGCCAAGCCATCGAGGGTGAGTTGTGGTTGTGCGGCTCCACCCAGAACAGTTTTGATTGGGGAGTATGAGGAAAATAATTGAGCAAAGCCATGGCTCGCACCAGCAAATCTTCCTTTTGGCACAACAACAAAGGAGTTGTTTGTCACGAATGCTTGTTCAGTCGTACGCCAAACAGTCCCGCTACCATTTCCTCGCGACGTAATTAAGCATGTTGGTCCTGGCACCACATATTCGTCGTGTCGACCAATCACCCCTCCACCACCGTAGACAGGGTATTTTCCATCTGAGCAGAGGTTTTTCGTCGGCAAGGTTTTGCCATATCTGACGTCGAAGAGCTCGGTGAAGGGGGCGATTCCCCACCCCTCCGGGATCAACCCCAGTTCCGACTCCACCATCTTCACCTGTTCATGCCCCGGAAAACGGAAGCGGACAAACCACTCCTCGTAGATTCTCCGGGCCATTTCCTCAAGGATGGCGATCCGTCGCGTGTTGTTTTCGATCAGGTCATCGTAGGCGGATAGGATGGAGGCGATGCGGCGCTGGGTTGAGACGTCAGGAATTCTTGCTGGAACACCTTTAAGGACAGTTTGTGTAACAAGCGGCTGTGCTGCACCGCCCGCATATCGGTTCAGCCCGAGTTCCTTCAGCAGGTAGTAGAAATATCTGACATCCCCGCTCTTGGGCTTTGCCACAATCGTGTTATCAGAAGCCCAAAAACGACTCTTGCAGTACGCAACAGAACCACAGTATGCTCCAACACGTCCGATGACAATGGAGTTGTCATATTTCCATTCGGAAGAACCACCGATCAACCCATTCGAGCCGTAGGCTGGATAATCACCTTCCTGACCGGGCTTGATTGCCTTGCCATTGAAAAAATCCACTACATCGGCAAGGGTTACATCGAAAAATTCAGCCATACCTATCCTCAAGAGAGTAAGGCCGTAACTTGGCCGCTGATTTGCTCTTGAAGTTCGTTTGCTTCGCCATTCAGCCTTTCGAGTTCCTCCGCGAGGGCTTGGAATTTTTCAGCAAAGTCGAAGTCGTCAGCAAGTCGATCTGCCACTCCGACGTAGCGCCCCGGATTCAAGCTCCATCCCTGCGCTTCAATGTCCGCCAGAGTCGCTACTTTGCACACCCCAGCGATGTCCCGATAGATACCCTCAGGGAACTGCTGCTGGAGCATCCCTTGGCTACCCTCACTCGTTTCGGCAGCCTCACCACGCCACAAGCGCACGATGTTGGAGAGAAACTCGATCTGCTCTGGCAGGAAGTCACGGATTGCCCGGCTGATCTGCCGGAAGTAGCCCCGTGCATCGATGAACAGTACTTTGTCCTTGCGCTCCCCTTGGTCTTGGCCTTGTCGAAGAACCACAGGGTGCACGGCAGGGTCACCGTGTAGAAGAAGTTGGAGCCGATCGAGACGATCACATCCACGCCCCCGGTCTGGATCAGCTTCTTGCGGATTTCCAGTTCAGTTCCCCGTGCATCCCCCGCCGAGTTTGCCATGACGAAGCCAGCGCGACCCGATTCGCTCAGGGCGGTGTAGAAGAGTTGAATCCAGAGGTAGTTGGCGTTGTCGGTAGTCGGGATACCAAAGGGAACCTTGGGTCATCCTTCACGCGCTCCTTATCGACACCCGAGACATTGAACGGAGGATTCGCCATCACGAAGTCGAACTTACCCACTGCCATGTGAGGGTCTTCGTAGTAGGTGTTGGATTCCCGGATGTCTCCAGAGAGGCCATGCACCGCAAGGTTCATCTTGGCGAGTTTCACAGTGTCGCCGGCCTTTTCAGTACCAAAGACGGTAAGTTCTTCGCTGGCTCTTTTCTGATGCCGATGCACGAAGTCAGCACTCTGAACGAACATTCCTCCGGAGCCACAGGCCGGATCGAAAATCTTCCCGTGGAAGGGTTCGATGATTTCAACGATCAGTTTGACGATGCTGGTCGGTGTGTAGAACACGCCGCCCTTTTGACCTTCAGCCAGCGCGAATTTGCCTAGGAAGTACTCGTAGATTTTCCCGAAGGCGTCTCCCTCGATTTCCCCGAGGCTGTTCATCAGACGCAGCAACTCGATCAGGACGACATTGGGGAGCTTGCCGTAGGAACGAGGCAGAACACCCTTCAATTCCTCGTTCTCCAACTCGACAGCCGCCATCGCTTCATTGACAGCCTTGCCTACGTCTTGCCCTTCGGCCAAGTCCAGCAGGTAGGAAAAGCGGGCATTGTCGGGCAGGTACAGCGCACCCTCGGCCTGATAGTCGAACTTCTCGATCTCGGAAACATCGAGACCACCTTCGATCAGCCTAGCCTCAGCCTCATGGAATCGCTTCTCGGCGTAACGCAGGAAAAGCAGTCCAAGGACAGGGTTGGAAAACTCCGAAGGCTTCAGGCCAGTGTTGGCCCACAGTTGGTCAGCAGCAGCCCACAGCCGAGATTCGATTTGGTTCAGGTCTATTGTCATTCTTTCTTTGCTAGGGAAGTCTTTTGTTTACCGAGTGTAACCCGCAGCGTTTAGCAAAGATAAATTAAGCAATTAATCACGAAGCCAGTCAAGACATCCCAAAAGAGAACGTAGTGACTGAAAAGCTTTACATTAGCCTCTACAAATCAAAGGATTATTAACCCGAATTCAGCCAACCGCACTACCCCACGTTGGGAGGTGAGATGACCTCAGATAAATCTAGGCCTCTCACGCCAAATCGATTAATGGCGTCTACTAAAGGAAGTAGAGGATAAAACCCTGAACCGTATGAACGACTTACGCTTGCATTCTTGTGCCCAGTTAACGCGTCATGGACATCCTCTGGAATTGAGCACTCACGGCAAACATCCTTGAAGGTGTGCCTGAAGGAGTGAAAGACCAAAGCTGGGTCTGTAATCTTGACTGTCTCTCGCAAATACCGATGAAACCATTTAGACCAGTTACCTGAGCGATTCCCCTTCACATCAGGAACCAACAACGGAAATAACCACTCTTCCCTGCGATCCCGCAGGTCTTGAACATAATCCAACAACCCCAGCCGAATCAATTCCGGGTGTATGGGAGTGCGGCGAATTGAACCGTCTGTTTTAGTATCTTGCTCTTTGTGTTTGCGCTGTATTAACCAATAAAGAACCCCTTCCTCTTCACGTAGATCATCCAATCGCAACTGACAGAGCTCCTCTTCACGTGCACCAGAAAATAGAGCCATAAGTGGCAACCAATAAGCGGCCTCACCCTTTCCCCCTTTGGGAATTTTCTGACCTCTGTAAACTGGAGAGGAGAAGATCAACTTAAGATCAGCTAATCTGAATGGCTCACGATCCTGTCCATCAGTTTTACTGGCCTTTGGCGGCTTAATCTTCGATGCGGGGTTGTATTTGATCAAGTTCCTCTCGACCGCAATCCCTAGCAACGCCTTGATCGCGTTCATGTGCTTTTCGACCGTGGCAGCAGCAAGGCCTTGCCCAGTTAGCCAATCGCGGTACTCAACGATGTGAACCGACTCGATATCGCAAACCGCCAAGTCGGGGTGCTTCTCGTTGAACCGCGCAACCGCCCTATCGAACTCCCGGATGGAGGCATCCTTGGGTTTCTGGCGGATCTTCCAAGGCTCGATGAGATCTGCAATGAACTGCTTCGCCTTGGGCGCTACCACCTTGAGGGGCGCAGGAGATGCCACCGGAACCCCTTCGGTTCGTAGACGTATGGTCTCCAGTGCCTGCAACGCTGCCTGACGAATGCGGTAGCAGAGCGTCTTGAACGGGTCACTGTTGCGCGGCATCAAGACGGACTGGCGAGCTAACCAATCGGAGGCGATGAATGGCGACAAACCATCCCAACCCTGTTTGGTTTCGAGCATCAAGAGACTACGGAGCGATTGGGGCGTGTGAGTTATCCCCAAGAGAGACACGTATTGCGAATCCGCGCCACTTGCATCGATCCTGTACTGCTCGTCCTGGCGCAGCCAGTCGACAGCCCAAGCTTCAGCGAGCGAGGAAATGTAATCATCAGTGAAGAATGAGGAAACTGCGGACTGACCTTTGCGAAGCTCAGTGATTCGCTGGTCATGCTCTAGCGTGAGCTGAAGGCACTTGGCCTTGGCTTCGGTGAATTCGCTAGCCTGAAGGTTGATCCAGACCTGCTCCTTACCATCGAAAACCTCACGTACATCTTCTGGAATGTACCGGTGATACCAGTACTTTTTGGCTCTTCATCATTAAAGGGGGACACCGACATTCATTAGACTTGTTTTTGCGAAGAAACACGTTTAATGGAGTGTATGTCGATGTTCCCAATCGATTCTATCCTAGGGATCCCAGGTTTAGTTGTTCAGCAGGTCAACCGTAAGCGTCTGGGGAACTACATTCCCCTCCCTACCTCAAGCGCAAATTTTTTCAGAAACGGCGTCGACGCCGTTAGTCTCAGGTGCCACCCAGTTGTGGGGTAGCAGCTCGTCGATCCGGCTGTTTGGGTGTGTCGGCAGACGCGTGAGCACATCCTTCAGATAGGCATGCGGGTTCAGTCCATTGAGCTTGGCCGATTGAATCAGACTCATAATCGCGGCCGCGCGTTTACCGGCACGCAATGAGCCTGCAAAGAGCCAGTTGGATCTTCCAACGGCCACGGGTCTGATCTGTTGCTCGATATGATTGTTGTCGATTGGGACGAACGGATCGTCCAGATAGCGGGTCAGTGCCGCCCAGCGTTTCAGGCTGTAATCCAGTGCCTTGGCCGTGCCGGTACCATTCAATACCCGCTGGCGTTGGACCAACATCCAGGTGTGCAGGGCATCGGCCAGGGCTTGGCTTTTTCTTGTCGTAGCGCCAGGCGTTGGGCGGGAGACAGGGTCGCTACCTCGCGCTCGATCGCGTAAAGTTCGCCAATCAATTCCAGAGCCCGTTGACCCACAGGGCTCTGGTTGTTCTTGTGCAGGTCGAAGTATTTACGGCGCGCGTGGGCCATACAACCAAGCTCGGTCACCCCTGGCGGAACAAGGCGTTGTAGCCCGAGTAGTCATCAACGACCAGCTGACCTTGCCAATCCCCAGGAACTCGCGGGCATAGAGACCTGCTCGACCCTCATTGAAGTCGTAGATGACGGCCTTCAAGGACTCGAACTTGCCCGGTGCATAGGTCCAGAAATAGGCCTTATGGGTCTTGCCGCTACCGGGCTTGAGCATGCGCACCGGGGTTTCGTCGGCATGGAGGATACGGTGTTGCAAGATACACCGACGCAGGGCGTCGACCAGTGGTTGCAGTTCATGACCGCATTGCCCGACCCATTGGGCCATGCTCGAGCGCGGGATGTGCATGCCGTCGCGCTTGAAGATCGCTTCCTGGCGATACAGGGGTAAATGATCGGCATATTTGGCGATCAGGATCTGGGCCAGCAACCCCACGGCGGCGATGCCTTTGTCGATGATGTACGCGGGCATCGAAGCCTGCGTCATTGACTGGCAGTGTGTACACGCCCAGACCCCACGCACATGACGCTCAACGCTGAAGGTGCCTGGGGTGTAGTCCAGCTTCTCGCTGACGTCTTCACGAATACGCTTGAGCTGGCAGCCACAATCGCAGGTTGTGGACGCCGGTTCATGGTGGATGGTGGTGCGGGGCAACTCGGGCGGCAAGGCCGCACGGCGCGGTTTATCGCGCGGTTCACCCGCAGCAGGCGGGTTTTAAGTTTATTAAGTTCGCGCTCGATGGCCTCAAGGTCTTCGCCCACGGCCTCATCGAACAACAACGCCTGTTCACCGCCCAATTGCTCGCTTTTCTGGCCGAACTTGTGCCGGCGCAAGATGGCAATCTCGTGAGACAACGCCGTGATACGCGCCGCTTTGAACGTGATGTCTTGATCTTTGCGCGCATTGGCCAGCATGAGCTGACGCGCCAGTTCGCGCAACTGGTGCGCGTCTAGCTGGTCAAGGTCATCGGGCGTGTTCGTCATCATGAGGCGTAGTGTTACACAGCGCCTGTGCGCCGGCTATTGGCAACGTCCCCGATTGCAGAATGACGATCTTTTAGGGTTAAACCAGACGGATAATGCCAGCCTCACCGATACGCTGCCAAGGCAAGCCCAGCACCAGGGCATCGAGCTGCTCGTGAGTGAGTGATACGCTGCCATGGCCGTCATTTGACCACATGAAATGGCCTTGATTCAGACGCCGTGCCACCAACCAGACGCCGATGCCGTCATGAACCAATACCTTCATGCGATTGGCCCGTTTGTTGGCAAACACATACGCATGATGCGGATGCGCAGCGCCAAAGACCCGCACAACCCGTGCCAGGGCCGTATCGGCACCGGCCCGCATATCCAGGGCTCAACGGCCATCCAGACCTGGTCGATACGGATCATGCCATCAATTCCCGCAGCACGTGCGCCAGTGCCTGGCTGTTCGAAGACGGCCAATGCAGTGTAATGTTCATCCGCGTTGCGCTCAGCTCGACCCGCACGGTAGCATCAGCCGTTGGGGCACGTTCGTGACGATGCGCTGAGGCGGGCATCAGCAACGAGGTCGACGTTGGCGGCCCCAAAGCAATAAACTCAGGCAATGCCCCCGCAGGTGCTGGCACAGGCACCGGGTCTGTGGGTGCATCGTCAAGGGTATGCAGCCCCAAACGTTCATGCTCAATGACCCATCGACGTAAAAGGTTTGCATTCAAACCGTGATCAAGTGCGATAGCGGCCAGCGAGGCACCGCTGCTTAAGCACTGCTGGACCAGTTCGGCCTTGTACGCAGGGGAGTGTTTGCGGCGCCGACGCCGACCATTAGTATCTTGGTGCATACGTGTCCATGGAAAAATAAATGGACACGTATGCTCTAACACAGCGTCAGCGGATTCAAGATGGGGTTGGCTGAACGCTTACGGTCAACCGGGCACAGGATATTCACGTCTGGGCCAGGCCCAAACGTCGGCCTAGTTGCCTGTACTGTCAGGCGCCTAATCTGCGCATCAAGGCCACGTACCAACGCACACTCAAGCATACGCGACAAGGTAACCAATTGATGGTGCTGCACCTGGCCGTGCCCAAGTACCACTGCACCCAGTGCAACCGGTATTTTCGTCATCGGTTTGCCGGTATTGGCCCGCGTCGACGCGCCACCGAAGCCTACCGGCTCGAGGTGTTCGAAGCCCATGAAGGCGGTGTGAGTCAGCGCAAGTTATCCATCACCCACCAGATAGGCAGTGCCACGGTTGAGCGCTGGTATCAGTCGTTTGTGAAGCAGCGGGTCTCGGAGTTATCAGGCCGGGCGTGTCCGCAGGTGCTGGGCATTGATGAGCACTTCTTTACGCGCAAGCAGGGCTATGCCACCACGCTGGTGGATCTGAAGAACCATAAGGTGTTTGATGTGGTGCTGGGGCGCTCGGAGGCGAGCTTGCGCAGCTATTTAAAGCGTCTTCCCGGGCGTGAGAATGTGCGCGTCATTGTGATGGATCTGTCCGAGACGTATCGCCGGATCGCCCAGCAGTACTTCCCCAATGCCATGATCGTGGCCGACCGCTTCCACGTCGTGCGCCTGGTGAACCAGCACTTTTTGAAGCTGTGGCAGCAGTACGACCCGGAAGGTCGCAAGAACCGCGGGCTGCTCAGTCTGATGCGTCGTCATCACTGGAAGCTCAGTGCGGTACAGAAGGAGAATCTGCGCCAGTATCTGGCCCAAGAGCCGGTACTTCGCGCGCTGTACTTTGCCAAGCAGCAATTGAACGGATTCCTGGTGATGAAAAGCCTGAACAGAAAGCGGGCCCAGAAAATGATGCCTCAGTTCCTGGCCTTGATCGAGCAGTTTGAACAGAGCCCGGCGCGAGCATTGGCCCAAACGCTCAGGGCGTGGCTCGAGCCGATTGTGAGAATGTGGCGCTTTACCAAATCGAACGGCATCACTGAAGGCTTCCATACTAAAATGGAAATGCTCTCACGCCGTGCGTATGGGTTTAGGAACTTTGAGAATTACCGCATACGGGTCTTGGCCCAGTGCGGTTGGAACGGTGTGATTAACCGTGTCTAGTGAATGCGTGTCCCCCGATAATGGGGTAGAGCCTACTTTTTTCCACGAAGCCGAAGGTTGGGAACCTTAGGCATATCAACGCCCTCCTTAGCAACTCTCTTAGAAAGTGACTGTTTAGAAGACATTGATTTACAACTACTTTTTACCAATCAACAACTTAGGTTGCTAATGGCGGAGATGGAGGGATTCGAACCCTTTAACAGGGGAACCAAGGGGAGCTAAGGGCAAACAAATCAAATACTTAGAAATTGCCGATACCCTGAATTACCCCTTGTTTCCCCTCATTCCGCAGTGAATTCCGCAGTAGCAGCGCCCATAAGCCGCTAGTGCAGTGTGAGATTGTAAAGCACCAGCAGCCGTTCTTTAAAAACTGGGTATTGCATTGACGGGTATAACCCGACAGGTATGATCAGATGATTCGCGACAACCAAAGGCCATGCGTATATGGGCACAGAGATCAATCCAGCGTGGATTTCGGCTGCGGCCGCACTTTTAGGAACAATCGTTGGCGGCCTGCTAGCAGTTGGGAAAGATATTTTTCTCGAGCGTAGGAAGCTTGCCAGGCCGGTGCTGCATCCTGTTATGCCGAGCGACCGCATGCGCCAACCTTAGTGGTCCTGAATTTCTACGTTTACGGTTTGGTCTGTGGGTACTCTGGTGTTTATGCCTATCGGATATTGAGTTACGATATGCAACGGAATGTCAGATGAAAAAAACATATGTCAGCTCTAATTCAAGCTCTTCGGGCGGTGTGGATTGGCAATCTGCCTTGGATAATCCCCTTGCTCGTTGCCGCTCTCGGCCTCGCGGGTACTTGGCTTGGCGCTGACCTTTCGGGTATCAAAGCTGCATTTATCAACGGCCAAGAGGATTATTGGGTCATCCTGAAAAGCTACCCATCAATACTCACGACAATTATATTGATCGTGTTGCACGTTGCTGCCGGGGCCCAGCAACATCACGACAGGGAAAAGCTGAAGAAAACAATTCGGGATCAAAACCATCTCATCGAATCACTGCAAAGAGAAGGTGCGACGGACAGGGGAAGCTCTCGGAAGCGGAAGAAACCATCGAGAATCTACGCGCAAGCCTAGAACAAATGCTGTGGGACAATACGTCACAGTACCTTCGTCGATGCGTGCGCAATATGAATTTTACCGCTCAAGAACGAATCTCGGTATATGCCCATGTCGACGGCTGGTTCATTCTTGCAGGAAGATTTTCGCCCGATCCCCAGCGCAATGATCCGCGCCGGAGGAAATTTCCGTTTAACGAGGGTTGCATTGGCAAGGCTTGGAATAGCCCCGAGGCGTGTCACGGAACATTGCCTAATCCGGACAAAAATCTGAGCCACTATGTGAAAATGTCGCAAAGGCGGTTCGATTTACCAGAGTCAGTAGCGCGTGATATCAGAATGAAGAGTCGGCAGTATTACGCTCGGGCTTTACAATCCGATAAAACAGGCACTAGAGTGGGGGTTATTGTTCTAGAGTCCTTGTCAAACTCTTGTTTTAACTCTCAAGAGCTAAATACGTTGATCAGCGGTAAAGAGGAACACTTGGCATCTTTGGTCATGAGCAGTGCTGGTGTAAGCATATTTTTACGCGGATCAAATAGCATAGGGGGTATAACATGAACGAGATACTTCAGGCGATTATTCGTTATTTGTGCCAAGTGTATCCTCACCCTGATGAGCTATCGAACGCCAGAGTGACGAAAATGGTCTATTTAGCCGATTGGGAATACGCCCGGAGATATGGTCGGCAGTTAACAGACATTCATTGGAATTTCAATCACTACGGGCCGTTTGTCAACGACGTGATACAAGCCGCTAATACAGACCCCTTAATGCGGATAGAACAGGCAGTTAATTATTACGGGAGCCCTAAAACTCTGCTGGTTTATTGCGGACCGGAACAGATTCCCGGTGAGCTAGGGGAGCACGCACGGCAGGTTCTTGATGGTGTAATCCACGAAACGGCTGGGCTGACATTTCGGCCTTTTATTGAGCACGTGTACAGCACATATCCGATCAGGACAGCCGACCGTTACGAATATTTGGATCTGGTCCAGTCTGCAGAACAAGAGGGTCGCAGGCGAACTCACTGATTACGCACCGCGCTCGTACTAATCGATCACGTACACCGCCTAGTCTTCGCCAGGCGGTCGTTATCATGTTTTTCGGCCACTCGCTCAAGAACACACCCTCTCCCGCCGGCTGTTGTGCATCACAATCTGACGAGCCAGCCGATCTGACACCACATCAACATCCCGATCGGTCGGCTCCATCACAAACGTATTTTCACAATACGTATCAATCACCCTCGGCGTCAGGCCGCACCCACTTGCGAAGCTCACGACGAACATCACGGTCGTCCATTTGAGAAGTGTGCGTATCGGCTTCATTGATCTTGCTCCGTTGTGTTGAGATGGCTTCGTTGATTTCTTGACGGGTTTCTTGACGCCCCGCTGCCTTGCCCGACTGGCGTATGGCCAGCACCGCAGCAAAGGCCGCGCCGATGGCGGCCAGATACGGCCAAACCTTCCCCCAGATCGCTTTAAGCATCATCCGCTCCATAATCCAGATTTCCCGCCACCCTGTTCATCCAACCCTTACCGAAATCCAACCAGGTCGACAGCCGGGTATAGAACCGAATCCGCTGCCCGTTGAACCGCATCAGAACATCGGTCACCGACATGGCCTGAACCGCCTTGAGCGTCAGAGGCCCGACGTCACCATCATCAGCCACCCGCACCGCACGCTGCAGGATCCTGACCGCGTTCTCGATGCCGTGATTCACCGCCGCATCAAAGACCTGGTACCCAATAGCCCCGTCGTATTGATCAGCACCCGCCCGCAGCCAGAAGTCACGAAAGTAGATCGCCTTGGCCTGCTCGAGCGTCAGATTCTTGATGTCCAGCTCTGGGTAGGTCATGGCCGAAATGCCGTACTTCGTGCCCTTGAGCACGCCAACACCCACACGCCCGCCGGTCCAGTTGCCTTTATCGTTGCGGTGATCAGTGAAGTTGCCTTCGTGCCCGATCAGCCGGTCAAAGGCCAGGGCAAAGTCGGGCTTGCTGCCTGGGGGTGGTGGGGCTGGTGTGTTTTGAGCCGGTTGCGCGGGCTGGACCGGTTGAACAAAAAGGTTTTAAGGAAGTTGAGCATCACACGCACCTCACAATTGCAGCCACATTCCCACGCGCACGCACCACCAGCACGGCAATGACCACCGCAAAGCCAGCCTCCCACGGCGTCACGTTCGAACCATTGAATACCGTGTCTATTACCTGCCCACCCGAGAACACAATCAGCAGGTAAGCCAGCAACGAAACACCGGGCCGGTACCGGCTATCCCCCGGCGGTAGCAGATCAGTCGGCTGGCGGTGACCAGGTTAGCCAGCACGGCCATCATCGTAATTACGGCTGACATGATTACCCCCACGCTTGAAGAACGATGCAAAGTCAAAGCTCTTGATCTTGTCGATCCCGGCCAGGGCACACGTCACGATCACCGCCGACAGACCGAAGGCGGCCAGGGTATGCGACTGCACCCCAGTGTGACGCATGACTTCATCAGCGCCCATGTAGCCCAGCAGGATCGACACAAGCATGTAAACGAGGCGCGTGGGAATCACCAGATCCTTGGCTTGCAATGCAAAGACCACGCCGCCGGCAAAGGCTCCGATCAGAGCATCCCCGTTTACCCCTGGCAGTACCGATGTGATCGCTACAGCCCCGAATGTGGCAGCGGCTGACGCTACGCTTGACGTTGGTTCCATTGGCCCTCCTTTCGGGCAATAAAAAAGCCCCATGAAGAGGCGTAAAAAACCGGCTTGAGCCGGTTATCGTTTGCGGTGCATCTTGACCCACTCTCGGGCTCGCTCGATGTCCTTCTCGTGGGCGCGTCGGCAGTGGTCGCGCTCCCAGGGGCTGAAAAGCCAGTCAATGAAACGCTCTACCCGCCAGCCGCACCTGTGAGCACGGCCAGAGATTGACTCGTTGGCCGTGGTTTCGCGGTGGCGAGGTAGGAGCGTGACGTTCGCCAGCTGGCTCAAGGCATCGCCGATCTTGATGAGGCGCGGGGTGTTCACAGCGTCACCGCCAGCCGGAAAAGATCATCAAGCCCTTCTTCGGTGCCGCCCATTTGCGCCCACATGGCCTGCAAGAAGGCGTTGCCTCGGTCCCATGTATCCGCTTCGTACTCGATCTGTGCGGCACGGCGCTGGGCAGGGTCGGGGATAGCGGCGATGGCGTCCTCGACATCATCCAGTAGGTCGTTTTGCAGCAGGGCCAATCGACCTTGGCGGCGGGTGCAGGATTGTGGGACGGGGGCGGGCGGTGCGGGAGGCGCAGGCGGGCGCTCTGGCAAAATTTCCCAACCGCTGCCCGTCCATCGGGCAACCTGCGGATTGTCAGTGCTAGGTGGCGCACCGCTGATAACCGCCCCTTCCGGCAGCCTACTGTACGGATCAACCTGCTCAGATCGAACATAAATTTGCTGGCTATCAATAATGTGGACAGTAATCATATCTATGCCTTCAAATAAGCTGGTACGGGAGATTCAACAAGCGGCATCCTGAATTGTGTCGTGCTGTCTGCCACCTGTCCGTAAATCGTAATAAACGGCGATGTTGTATGGGCTACAGCAAGATAAACCCCATCCGGGCTGAACGCGCAGCCGCTGGCAGCGTTCGCAGGCAATGCTGATGGGTCGGAGAGTTTAGTAAACGTATCGCCAGTGCGCTTGTAAATCGTTATGAACGGTGTTGTGTTATGAGCCACAGCAAGATAATTGCCGTCTGGGCTGAACGCGCAACCGTTGGCAGCGTTCGCAGGCAATGCTGATGGGTCGGAGAGTTTAGTAAACGTATCGCCAGTGCGCTTGTAAATCGTTATGAACGGTGTTGTGTTATGAGCCACAGCAAGATAATTGCCGTCTGGGCTGAATGCGCAACCTTGGGCATTGCCCGCAGGCAGTGCTGATGGATTGGAGAGTTTAGTAAACGTATCGCCGGATCGTTTGTAGATCGTTATGAATGGTGTTGCATCATGAGCCACAGCAAGATAATTGCCGTCTGGGCTGAACGCGCAACCGTTGGCATTGCCCGCAGGCAGTGCTGATGGGTCTGCGAGTTTGGTAAACGTATCGCCAGATCGTTTGTAAATCGTAATAAACGGCGTTATTAGATGAGCCACAGCAAGATAAACCCCATCCGGGCTGAATGCGCAACCTTGGGCATTGCCCGCAGGCAGTGCAGATGGGTCGGAGAGTTTGGTAAACGCATCACCTGAACGTTTGTAAATCGTGATAAACGGCGTTATTAGATGAGCCACAGCCAGATAATTACCGTCTGCGCTGAATGCGCAGCCTTGGGCAGCGCTAGCAGGCAATGCTGATGGGTCGGAGAGTTTAGTAAACGTATCGCCAGTGCGCTTGTAAATCGTTATGAACGGTGTTGTGTTATGAGCCACAGCAAGATAATTGCCGTCTGGGCTGAATGCGCAACCTTGGGCATTGCCCGCAGCCAACGCTGATGGGTCGGAGAGTTTGGTAGTTGGCGCGACAAAACCAAAACCTGACGCAAGCGCCCCAAGAGCCGCATAGGCCGATTTAAGGTAAACCCCGCCGTCACAAGGAACCCAATCGGGAACGCCAATTGGCCGGAGCGTTTGCAGCATATCCCCAGAGGAAACATTCTGCATAACAGCCCAATCTGCTGATACTCCCGGCTCTGATAATGCAACGTTTGGTATATCGTTGAGCAGTTGCCAGAACGACCCATTGTGATAAACACTAACCGGGACTGTCAGCGCCCCGGCAAGCGTACTCCAGCTGCCAGCGAAGTTTGCCGAGGCTGATATTACAGGGCCGATTGCTGCCGCTGTCTGAATGTCTGGCATCACATCATCAAGTGCCGATGAAAACGCTGGCAATTGTGTGCCGAAAAACGTATCAACTTCATCCCGGAATGTCGGGCTATTCCGGTCAAGCGAAGGTAAAACGGGGATTGTCATACAAGGCCCTCAATTTCAAGTGAACAGTAATAAACGGACGGATAGGCCACGTCTACATCAAAAGAAGCGATACCGAAAGCAATCAAGCCAGCGAACCGCTGTTGTGCTGAAGGAGCGTAAAGGCAAGGCGTCGCCCTGAACTGGGCAAGTTGCCGGTAAACCATGTTGAAACGGTGAGGTTCAAGAATCGTGCGCAAAGAAAGCCGCTTGCTGTACTCGCCCTCGACAAACTCAACCGTGCCGAATCGCTCGTCGCGCTTTTTGAGCGACCAGTCGTCAATGGACGCCTTCACGCCCCACTCGGCCCCGCCGACCTCAAAGGGCTTGCCGATAACCAACATGCCGATGCCTATCGCGCCGCTGCCGGTCAGCTTGACGGTGATCGTGGCTGATGGCCACTGCTGGGGCAGGTCCATGAGTACGGTTTCTGTTTCCAGCTGCAAGTCTGCAAAAACCAATCGAACACCGAGTCAATCGGAGTCGAGTCAAGGTCTATAGCGCGCGTGCAGACCACGCTGGCACCCTGCTGCATCGTGACCTCGACATGCGACACCCCTCAAGCTCAAGCAAACCGAGAGTACCGATACTGCTGCCAGGGGCCAGAGTGACAGTGATCTCATCTACCGCTGTCGTGACCGTCCCCAGGCGCGAATCGAACATGGCCCATCGGTTTTCAGCACCCAGATCGATCCATTTTGGTGTTTCGCCGCCGGTGGCGCTTTCTGGCGGCGTGGCATCTTGACCCCGGCCACCGACTCATACAGGTGATGATTCGGGCGAAGCACTACTTGCCCTGTCGTGTAAGTGGTCGCAGCCACCCACAGCGGCGTAGTATCGGCAGGCACACTGCTCGACACCAGACGAGCGTCGGTGATCTGGATGGGCTTTGTCACTGTCAGTGGGCTTGTCATGCTTGCACCTTGATCCCGGTTGCGCTGATACGGCGCAGTTCGCGGGCCGTTTCGCCGGTGTTGCTGGCCACCGTTGCGTTGGCGGCACGAAGATCAGCCCGTAGGCCTTCGATCTCGCTGTTGAGGCGTTTGATTTCCGTGGACATTTCTCTCATAGGGTTGCTTTGCTCGATCTGGCGCAGGTTGTTCACCGCCACCGCAAAATCACGGCGGTACTGGATTTCGTCGCGACTGTCGGCGGAACGCTCCAAAAAGTTTCGAGTAACGCGACTCAAGTCGCCCGAAGCGTCCGTATCACCTCCCATCGCCCGGCGCATTACCTCGTCGTACTGCCGCTGTGCTTCGGTGTACTGCTGGCCGAACGACAGAGTGGTGAGATCGCGGTCGAGCAGCAGATCGTCGGCCAGCGACTTGGCTGCATTGCGCAGCCGGTCAAAGGACGCCGTGACCTGCTCTGTAGCCCGAGCCGTATCCTCAAACACATCAAGCGAATAGTTGAACAGCGCGGCGTACTGCCCCTCATCGACCCGGCCCTGACCCAAGGCGTCTGAAATGCGGATAAATGCGCTTTCCCAGCTTGTCGGATCGAACGCCCGAATGCCGTCGACCAGCAAAGCCATATCCCGCAGCTCGGCCCCGCCCACGCCGGCGAAGGCCGCGTCTTTGGCGAGTGCTTCAGCCGCTTTACGTGCATCTGCCGTGGTCAGCACGCTAGAGGCAATACCTGCTGCCTGCGCGATAAGTGACGCTTCGCCGGTGCGTTTGCTGTAGTCGCCTGCCGCCTGAGCGGATTCACCGAACGCGCTCACCCACGAGTTCATGCGGCCAATCGCTGCCGTGACTTTGTTGATCGGCTCCTCGGTTTTCTCAAGCTCCTGCGCCATTTTGCGAAGCTCACCGAAGTAATGATCAATGCTGCGTGCGCCCGCCATCGCAACTTCATGCGCCGCCGACTCGATTCGGGCCAACTGCGCTTCGGTATCGCCCAGCAATTCGACTGCGGTGGGCATCGCGCGATTCAGTGCGTCAACTGCCGCGTCGAACTGATCTGCTGTGATCTGCCCGGACTGCATACGTCCTGTGAGTTTGTCCAGCGCGTTGCCGTAGGCCACCACATCAGCACCAAACTGCATACCCATGCCGGCCACCCAGCCGGCTTGACTCACAAAGCCCGCCTGCTGCTGCGCGTAACGAATACCCGCAAGCCCTGCCCCCTGCGAGGCGAACTGCTCGTACACGTCTTGCTGTGCCACGCCCAACATCGCTTGATAAACCGAGTCGCGCACGGCATAGCCCATGTCGCCGGATGCCTCGACCACAGCGTTGGTAAGCGCCTGAGCAAGCGGCCCGACAACAGGACCGTATTCGCCCAGGTTGGGCGACAGGTCACGCAATGCAGCGCCAGCGTTTTCAATGCGTAAGGCGTTGGCCGAAACGTCGTCCGATAGATCGCGCGCGATACGCATCTGCATCACGCCATACTCGTAGTTAAACCCGGCTGCGGTGGTGCCGGCCTCCCATCGGGGCTGGTCATACTCGACGCCGCCCGCCATGTATTTGCCGGTCGGGTTCGATAAGGCGCGCTCAATCGTTGCGCCCAGCAGCCCCGCAGCGTCGCCGGCAGACAGCAGTGTGGCACGAAGCTCCTCAAAGGCTTTGCACCTTCTTCGTATGCCTTCAAAGACGCCTCAAAAGCCTCGCGCTCGGCCTGCTCGATAGCGCGACGGGCGGCAATCACATCCCGACGCTCGGAGCTGGCACGTTGCTGCGCTTCCATCGCAGCCACCGCCTGCCCAGCATACGTCGCCAACTCAGCAAACGCCCCCGAGGACTGGATCAGCATGGTGTAGGCTTTTTGCCCGGCCTCCGTATTCAAGTCCTGCGCTTCGACAAGTGCCCGGTACGCCGCCTTCATGTCGTCGACCGAGCCAACCATTTCAGGCAGCTCAACCCCCACGCCGCTCAGTGTCTTGCCCAGATTGCCGATGGCTGTTTCGTACCGCTCGGCTTCCGAATAGAAGTTCTCGTAGTAGGTATTCAGGCCGCCCATCAAGCCCTCAAGCCCGCCGCTCAATTGCAGCAGGCTTGCAGCCGCGCCGAATGACAAGTCGCTTAACTGCTCAAACGGCAACGCCTTAGCCGCTTCGCGGAACTGATCAACGCCCTGAATGACTGCATTGAATTGCTCAGTCAATGCCTGAGCGCCCGCAGCATCCAGAGCGCGAACGTCAACCCCTCGGATCATGTCAGCCAGCAGCCCCGGCAAACTATCCACCTGCGTCTGGAAGGCCTGCAGAATCGACAACTGAATGTCCGTCTGCAAGCGTGGCAACATTTCCTCTTCGGACCAGCCCCGAAGCCGTACTTGGTCCGGTCGCCACCATAGCTCATCAGCCCGAACTCGATTGCCTGAGCGTTATCCACGATCAACGTCCCACCAGAGGCAACACCGTTACGGTCGCCCTGCAGGCTGGAGTTCGTTGTGGCGTAGAAGTATTCGATGGCCGCATTGACCCCAAGCTTACCGAACGTGGCGTTGGCCGAATCGACTGCGCTGCGAGCGTACTGCGTAATGGCGTCACCGGTGCCTGCGGGCTGGCGACTATCTCTAAACTTCATGCCCCAGTTATCGCCGGACATTTCGGCCCATTCCCACTGGCCGTGTCGCGTTGTAGGCTTGCCACCAATGCCAACCATGTCGAAAATCTTGGCGGTCAAACTTGCGCCCGTCAGTACGTTAGCGATTCGGTCGCTCACGCCAACTTTGGTCAGTAGCTCAGTGCCGTATTTTTCAACAGCGTATCCAGGGTAGTAAAACGCCTGTTCTTTCTCAAGATCCTTGCTCGAATAGCCCTCACTAAACGCACTGTTAGCCAGACTCATTCCCAAGCCAATCCAACCAACTACCGGGACAGCCGCCGCAGCTTTTGCACCAAGTCCTGCTGCCCCACTGCTTTGCGCCGACAGCATCGCCCCGATAGCATCACCGCCAGCCACCGCCGCAGTGTTGCCTGCTGCCACCGCAGAAGGCCCAATCGTGCCGCCAAAGCCAGCCGCGAAATTCGACAGCATGGTTGAGCCAAGCGTTTCACCAGCCCAACTCATACCGTTTGCCATCGTGCTTGTTATGCCGCCTGTGAACGCGCCGTATGCGGTTTTTGCAGCAGACGCCATATTCATCAAGTTGAACCCGCTTGACATGATGCCCCCGCCGCCTTCGGCAGGGTTGCTCACCCCAAACATGCCCCCCAGCGAATTGGTCACCGCGCCCTGAATCGAATTCATCACCGGATTGATCAGTACGCGAAGGGTCAGCGTCTTGAACAGATCCTTTACCAAGTCACGGCCTGACTTGCCGCCTTCGAATATGGCGTCGGTGAGGGATTGGCTGACTTGCTGGAAGATCTGGCCAACGTCTTTTTCCCACTGTTCCCATTCCTTGAGCTGAAGGTCGAGCGCTTCTTTCGTGCGCATGTTGCCCATCAGCTCGCGGCGTGCTGCGATTTCTTCACGAAGACCAGCCAAGACAACCTCGTTGGCCCCCTTGCTTTCTTCAATAGCCAGTCGTTCTTCAAGGCGTGCAATCGTCAGTTCTTCAATGGCGTACTTGCCAAGCCCGTAGGTTTCAATCTGGTCTTTCAGCGATTGGTTTTGCTTGCGTACCGATTCTGTTGTCTGTGCCTGGCTCTTGAGCTGGCGGTCCAGTTCGTCATTGGCGCGTTTGGCGGCGCCGGCCCTTTCAGATTCTGCCTTCAGTTCCTGAAGCTTCGCTTTTGTCTTGGCGTCGGTCGTCAGCTTGAGCTTTTCACCGTACTCAATCGCCTTGACTTCGTATTCGTTCAACGAGGCATAAGCGGAGCCGGACGCCAGCAGGGCCTGTGCGCGGAGTTCTTCAGCCTGGATTGATGCCCGCAAACGGGCCAGCTCGGTGTCGGTTGCCCTTATGCCGCCTGATTTTTCTTTTCTTCAAACTGCTTGTCGATATTCAGCAGCTTTGTTTTGTGGGCAGCGTAGATCTGCTCATATTCTTGGCTATCCGTAGCGATACCGGCGACTGCCTTCTTGAACGCCTCGGTTTCTTCTTTTATGGCAGCGAGGCGTTGCTGGGTCTGCGTTTGCCGGCCTGAATCACCGAGATATTTATCGCGGTATTGCGAAGCCTCAATACTCGCCCGGTTGCTGTCGCGAATGAATTTATCAAGTTCGGCCGCGCTCTTTTCAACCGCCATCTTTTCTTCAAGACGCGCGATTTCAATATCAAGCTCTTTTACCCGCCGGGGTTGCCAAGATAGATGCTTTGGCCAGCGGCTTGCTCACGCTGCGCTTTCAGCGCAGCTATTTGATCCGCAAGAGTATTTCGGCCGATCGCCAACATTGCGTCGCCAGCTTCACCGATACGTTTTGTGACGGCCCGCCACGCCTGCTCAATGTAGCCGACCTGCTCAACAATTTTCGGTCCTCGATCATCCATGGAATCGGCAAAAGTACGCTGGGCCAACTCCGCCGCTTCGGTCGTGCGCCCTGACTCCTCAAGCGCCTTGATCTGCTCGTAAACCGATGCGGTAAGGTAGTTCATGCTCTCATTGAGCTTGAGCGAAGCTGCAACGGGCGCTTTGCCCAAGGCCTCAAACTGTTTGACGGTATCTGATACGGCAGTGCCTGTCGCATCTTCCCATTTGATGGCCGCAAGAGCGAATTCCTGAAAATTCTTGGATGCAATACCAGCAGCGCCCGCGAACTGATTCAGTGCCTGGGACGCATTGCGCTGGGTGCCGTACACTGCATCCATGCTTTGAGCCATGGTTGCCAGCTGGCTTGCTGTCACACCCGCGCGGTTGCCTGTTGTGATCAGCGTCTTTTCAAACGCTTCGGACTCGGACGCGCCAGCGCGATAGGCCATGTAAAGACCGGCGGCAGCGCCGGCGGCTACCGTAAATGGGTTGACGAGCCCAAGCGCAGCGCTGCTGAGCGCCTTAGCGGCGGGCACGATGCCGCCGAACATGTCTTTAAGCTGACCGCCTTGCTGAAGAAGCACGGTCATAGGGGCTTGGCCGCCCTGAAGAGACACAATGATGTCGGTCATCTGGGCCGGGACACCACGCAGCGCTGCGGCGGTTTGCTTTGCCGACAGTCCATACTGGTCCAGCTGCTTGCCTCCAGTGCCGAGCGCAGCCTCAAGCTCCCTGAGCGTTTTGAGGCCGGGCTCCAGCTTCGAGACATCAAGCCCTTGGGCGATAGCTTTGTTGGCAATTTCGCCAGCCCGACCAGTACCTTCAAGCGCAGCCTGGACAGCGGCTGTTCTGCGCCGGATTTCCGCCTCAAAGCGTCCGTAAGCGCGAGCAGCGTTATCTGCGCCTTTGCCTATACCTTCAGTGCTCTTGGATGCCTTTTCGCCAGATCTGACGGTCGACTGGGCCATCTTTTCGGCACCACGCTCCACCTTGGCGAAGGTTTCTTCGACGTTGGTTGAATCGCCAACAATCGAAACCTTAATATCTGACTGATCACTCATTTTCGGCACCAATAAAAAAGCCACCCGAAGGTGGCTCGTGACACTTAAAACCGCCCAAAGGCGATCAAAAACATAAACATTCTGTACGTTCCGGCCTGCTTAAATCAGCGCCTAGTCCGTAATGATTGACATAGGCGCGGGTGGGTTCTGCGTTCCAATCCGGTCAGTCACAAGAATATTTGACCCGTCACGTTTCCAGCAAACCAGGCCGTCCCGTCCTGAGCCGGCTGACCCAGGCTGCCTAATTTCCACGGTATTCCACCCTGGCAGGCCCCGCCTATCGCAGATGGTCTCTCGATAAATGCATATTCTGTCCCAGCATCTACTCTCAGGACCCCCGTGTATGCGCTTGATCCGCTATCTGAGCATGCGGCAAGAAATGCTAGCGCCGCCAAAATAAAGCCCCTCATACCCCCTCCGTAACAAGTAACGAATCGATACCGTACCACAGAGGGGATGCCTCACACCTTCTCGTTCATCGCCCGGATCGCCTCGACTTCCATCATCAGCAGATCATCCAGCAGTTGCTCATACTCATCGTCCGTCAGTTGCATGCGGTTAATGAACACCGGCAGGGCCGACATATTCAGGCCGACCCGGGCCGCCCCGCCCAGCCCCGAAACCCAATTCCATTGGCTTTCAAAGCGCCGGAAAATCAGGTACGTCCTGAAGTTTTCCGGCCATACCTCAAACACTTCTCCAAAGTCCTCAGGGAGTATCCCGCCGCCTCCATTTTTCGGCTGACGGGAATTTCTCATACAGGGCGAAGGCGATTTCCTTCAGTTTCCCAAGCGGCCTTGACGAGCAGCGGCAAAGAAGGCTTCCAGCAGCGCAGTCGTCGCCGCAGGGATCTCATCGTCCAGCTGCTGCAAGTTCTCTTTGGTGAGATCTTCATCCAGATCCCAGCTGTCGATCACACGCATCAGCAGGTCAGCGTTGTGCTCTTTGGTCAGTTCCAGGATGGCCTTCAGACCGCCTTCGGTATCCGCAGATGCCTCGCTACCCTTGGCGCGGGCCTTGGCCGCCAGTTCATCGACCAGGGCACCCGATTCGGTCTTGGTGAAGTATTTGAAGGCAGCCTCGATCTGGCCTTCTGTGCCGTCAGGCAGTGTCAGCTTTACCGAAAAGGGCTTGAATGCTTTGGGGCGGGAACCGAGTTTGATTTTGTTTGCCATGATGTGTAATCCTTATTGAGCAGAAAAAGAACCCAACGGGAGCGACCCGAAGGGTGAAAAAGGCCCGCAAGCGCGGGCCTCATGGCAACCGTTAGGCGGCCTGGTAGCGGGTGATGCGGCCGTTGCCGTTGATGGCAACGCTGTTGACCATGATCGAACCATCGGACATGCGCACGTTCTCGTTCAGCGCAACACGGCACGGCGTGAAGATCAGCGAGCCGTTTTTCAGCGCTTTTTTCAGCACAGTGTCTGTCTGAACTTCGCTTAACGAGACCAGGGCGGCATAGCTTTGCTTGCCGAACTCGTCGGCGTCGATATCGAACGTTTCCGTGATAGCCGTGAAACCGTCGTTGATGTTTTCTTCAACGTCAGACTCCAGGAACTTGACCGTGACGTTCTTCGCCTCGCCGCCAGAGTTGTTCGGGTTCAGAATCTTATTGATCTGCTGAAAGGTGGTGACCTTGCGAGCCGTGCCGCCACCCGAGCCGGTAGGAAAGAATTCCAGGTTCGTGGTGTCGATCCCTTCGGCCACGAAATTGTCGGCCGTCATGCTTTTGACGCGCACAACGCGACGGTTAAGACGACCCCAGCCGGAATAGAGCTGGATAATGTCGCCAACAGCGAAGCCGTGCGCAGTAGCGGAAACAACCGCCTCGACCGCGTTGGAAATGCCGGTTACCGTCTTGGATGGGCCAAAGGCGGTGGCCACCGAAAAGATGGTGCCGGTAGGTACTGATGCCATAGTGATTCCCCTAAAAAAGGACGAAAAAAACCCGCGTGAAAGCGGGTGGATTGCGCCCTCGCGGGCAATAAAAAAGCGCCCCTATCGAGGCGCCCAAATATCAAATCGTTGGATTGAGCCGCACAGTTTGGTGTCGGGCTCGTAGGTTGTTATTGCGGCGGCCATCGGCCGGCCTTGGATTGTGGATGCCGTTCTGATGGCGTCCTCGATCTGGGCGGCCAGCGTATCGGCTGTGGTCGGGTCATTCGCCCAAACGCTCACCTGGATGGCGGCATTTGCCTTGTCTGGAATAGCGTCATCCACATAATTCAACGCACGCCCCCGATCGGGTAATACGTGACGTAAGGGCGGGCCAGTCCAATTGGTGCCGCGCCTTGCAGGTACACACGCGGGCACAGGCCCTTCAGGATTGCGACCAGTTTTGCCTTCATGATTCAGCCATCCGTTGTGCAAATGCGATTTCCATTGCATCCAGCGCAGCCGCCGAAAGCTCGACCCGGGCCTTGCCCAAGAATGAATGCGGTGCCGAGTGGCTGGTACCGAACTCAACCATGAAACCGTAAGGTACTTTTTGATGGTTCCAGGCTACGTGGTAGGTTGCTCGGGTATCGCTGCTGTTGTCCTTAGAAAACACCTGATAGATGGCATCGCGCAAACTTCCAGGGCTATACGGGCCATAAACCTGATTGGTCCCATGAAACATGTGCGGGCGCCGAGAAACCGGCACATTGAGTCGAGCGCCAGCATAGATGACCTGGGCCCCTGCTTGCGTCATTGCTCGGGTAGCGCCATGAACCTTCTCTTTTGATTCCTGGATCTTCGCGCGAAACGAAGTCAGGTCAACGTCCACTTTCACGAGACCACCTCACACACCAGATCCAGATATTCACGCCGTTGCTCGTCAGGCAAGACCGCATGGATTTCATACACCGTCGCGCCATATTTGACCCGCATACCAGCATCAATGCCGGTGCGGTACCGGATGCGAATAGAAACCTTGGCCATCGAGGTTTCAGCCCCGCCCTTAATCGCCTCAGACCCGCTGAGGTAACGAATATTGGCCCAGACGGTTGCTACGGTTTCAGGAGCCGCAGAGGGAAAGCCGACGTCGTCGGTTCCAGAGCCTTTGCGCTCGATGGTGACGCGCCGGTTAAGTTGGCCAGCTCTCATGGCATCTGCACCATGCGGTAACTGCGCAGCAACTCAGGAACGCCAGTGGGCAACGCTGCGACGGACACCCCAACAACATCAGCCTCACGATTGGCAAACAGGTTGCCCAGTGTGAGCAGCATGGCGGCGCGAATGGTACCGTCAACCACAATGCCGTTCATGGTTCGCTTGGCCAGCAGCTGCACATCCGCAAAGCGTTTGTCAGCCAGATCCATCATTGCCTGACGTTGAGCGGGGTTTTCAACCAGGGCAGCAGCATCAGCAGCGGCAACGTAGGCTTCATAGGCTTCACCAAGGGTTTCAGCCAGCGCATCCTGCGCGTCAGTCAGCGCCTTCTGATCCTCGAACACCGCCCGGTTCAGGTGAGCGACAACGTACCCCTGAGCCGCATCAATGTAGGGCGTCAGCTGCTCGGCTGGATAGCCGGGCTCCAGCCGGCAGTGGCTGCGGACCTCATCAAGCGCCAGGATTGCCATCGTTTACGGCCTTTTGTTTGCGTTCGGGCTTGTCTGCCGCAACAGCGCCAACGTCCATGGCTGCAAATTCCAATTCAGGCGGGCACTCATCACCTACAGCGAACTGAGTCGGGTAGAGATCGCCCTGCTTGCAACCTTTAAATGGTTGGATGAACTTCATGATTAGCCCCCAGCCGCATCTTCAAGCGCCTTGATACGTGCCGACAAAGCAATGGCAAGCGCCTGAATGTCAGCCGCAGCAGCAAGGCCAGAAGCCGCATCCTCTACAACCGCGTGATCGTGGGTAACGACAGCCGCATCAATGGCGGTACGTGCGGCTTCCTTGTCAGCCCCGGCAGCGATAACAGCTGGTTTGCTCGGGAGGTTCGCCCATGTCACCGCGCTTAAATTTGCCACGCCGTCGATGTCGCCACCCGCTTCAACGACAATCTTGCCGCCGCTGGCAACAACCAACTCATCGCCGCCCTGCTTGAAATAAATCTTCGTGTTTTGCATTTCCATACCCCAGAAAGAAGAAGGCCCGCTACATGAGCGGGCCAGATTGGTTAGGCGGCTACGTTCAGGGCACGCAGGCACTCGGGGTTGACCACACCGCCACCAACACGCTTGGTCGTGTAGAACAAAACGTATGGCTTCTTGGTGTAAGGATCACGCAGCACGCGAACGCCCACACGATCAACGATCAAGTAGCCCTGGCGGAAGTCGCCGAACATGATGGGCTTGGCGCCAGCAGCGACATCAGGCATGTCTGGCACTTCAGTAACTGCAAACCCCGCCAAGGTTGAAGGCTGGCCAGCAAGGTACGAAGGTTGCCAGAGATATGTGCCGGAACCGTCTTTCAGCTTACGAGCCGCTGCCATCGTCTTGCGGTTCATAATGAAACGCGCATTGCCGGTGAAAGCGCTGGGCAAGTCATACACCAGATCAATGATGCCGTCGGCTGTCAAGAGGTTGGCATTACCCGATTTCACCAGCGTGATAGCGCCGAAGGGGTGTTTTGCCGCGTTAGTAGCCCCAGTAACGTAGGTCAGGATGCCGAAGGGTTTGTTTGTGCCGTTGCCAGACACAAAGGCGGTGCCTTCCTGTTTGGCAAACTCGGTTTGCACT
Organism: Neopusillimonas aromaticivorans; assembly: GCF_030344915.1. GTDB lineage: Bacteria > Pseudomonadota > Gammaproteobacteria > Burkholderiales > Burkholderiaceae_B > Neopusillimonas > Neopusillimonas aromaticivorans. The sequence goes on from NZ_CP128233.1 coordinate 424,582, forward strand.
TCACCGGCCAGCCACTGCTCAAGGTTGATTTCCGAATCATCCAGAATCTGCTGAGTGGCAGCAGGGTTGGCGTAAATCTCACCTGTCGTGATGGTCAGAGGCGCAAACTCGCTCGTTGCGGTTTCGGCCCGAGCGTCAGCCTCACCCACCCAGCCAGAGGCTGTGCCACCCACGTTGAACAGCTTGGTATAGGCGTTTTTGCTGGTTTGAACAACGCTGGCAATCTGACGCATGGGCGAAACGAGCACCAGTTTGTCGGTGATGGTGCGATCCCACTCAGTCGGGGTCAGATAGCCGCCCTCATCGTCAGCGCCCTTGTTCAAAGCGGCTTGAATCTCACCTTTTTTCATGTGAGCGGCAAAAGCGTCGGAGTATTCCGCGTCTTTCACCCCGGGCTTGCCGCTCATGCCGGCAGCAGCTTTAACGTGCGCGTCTTCGATTTCCTTCTGGTGGCGGTCGAGATCAGCTTCGATTTTCTCGAACTTGGCCTGAAACTCCGAAGTGGCATTGCCTTTCTTCATGGCTTCGATTTCGGCCTGGTGGGTAGCCTTGAAGGCCTCAAAGGCCTGGCCAAGCTGTTCGATGCTGGCTTTGACATCAGTCTCAGCGCGAACCGACACGATGCCGCGCGGCACAAAGCCCATAGCAGAAGGCGTAAAAAAGCCGCAAGTGCGGCCAATGTTGATTTGTTCATGATGCTTTATCCTCGTAAAGTCTGGGTAAGGTTTTGCAGCATCGCTGCAAGGTTATCGCCAGCGCTCGGCGTGGCATCGTTTTCGGCAGCGCCCGGCTTGCCAGAAAATAGTGACTTGAAGGCATCGCGCCGTGTCGAGCGGCTGTACCCGGCCTTGGCCATAGATGCTTCAATCATGGCAAGGGCGCGTTTTTCGCCGCCTGCCTTGGTATCTTTTGTGATCTGCTCACCGTCAATCATGCCGGTGGCAAAGCCATCCTCGACAGCCTGACGGGCACCGATCCATGTTTCTTTGTCCATCATGGCCGCCGTGTCTTTGGCGCTCATGCCGGTACGGGCCGCGTAAACATCAGCCATCGCGGCATCAAACGGGGCCAGCTGCTCACTTGCTGCCAGCATGTCGTGTCGGTTGCCAATAGCCACCGCCCAAGCGTTGTGAATCATGATGAATGAGCCGTCACCCATCAGAATTTCATCACCCGCCATGGCAATCACCGATGCAGCGGAGGCCGCAAGACCCATGACGCGAACAGTCACCTTGGCCGGATGCTCGCGCAGCAGGTTGTAGATCGCAACGCCCTCGAAAAAATCGCCACCGGGTGAGTTGATATTGACGGTCACATCTTTGGGGCCAATTGATCGCAGTGCTGCGCCGATACGCTTGGCGGTCACACCAGATCCGTCCCAGCTCTCACCAATGGCGTCATACACCGAAATTGACGTATCACCATCGACAGCCGAACGGATAGCAGGCTCCCAGCGTTCAAGCGCATCAGGGCGCATATCAAATTGCGCCTTGCCGATGGCATGCGATGCCTGGATTTCAGGCAGTTTTAGCAGGCTCATTAGCTGCTCCTTGTTGTTGCATTGGGTTTTTCAGCAGGTTTGCTGTTTCATCCGCCGAAACGGGTAGCTCGGAAAGCCCGCGGACCTCGTTTTGAGTCATCCACGGAGCATGGCCACCAGAGCCAAGCGCCTTGGCAAAGAAGTCGGCCTGGTCTTTCAGCGTGCCGCGCATCAGTGCACGCTCATTGAATTTGAAGTAAATCTTGCCCAGCTCAGCATCCGTCAGCAAAGACCGGGCCAACGCCTGCTCCCACGCGACGAACCGCTCAGCCAGGGTGAACTGCACAAAGAAAATGGCCAGCTGCTCGATACCAGAGCCCCAGCTGGTGTCGTCCATCATCAACAATGGCCGGGGCACACCGTAAAGGCGGGCGATTTCTTCAATCTGGTGGTTCCGGTTCTCGATCTGCTGAGCTTCTCGGCCAGTCGTGCTGAACTTGTTGGCCTTGGCTCCTTCCTCAAGAATCATCCAGCTCCCGGCGTTACCAGAGCCCGAATAGTCTTCGCGCATGGATTTACGCATGCGCCCGTAAGCCGAATCTGACAGCGCATTCGGGGTTTCTATCGCCCCGCCGGCCATGACGCCAGTTGCAAATACGCGCCCTGCTGCCTGCTGTGCCTGCAACGCCAGGTTGATTGCCTCGCTTGCCAACTTTTGACGCGAAAGCCCGGTCTCGCCATCAGCCGACATATCGCGCAGGTGCAGCATCTCCTCGGCAGGCAGCGTAATCATGCTGCCCTTGCCGTCAGTCACCTGGTATTCCATGCGCCAATCACCGCGTAGCTTAGCTTTCACGCGGTCGTATTTCAGCGGAATCAGCCGAATCGGTCTGCCGCCAGCGCGAATGATCCGCGCATAACCATCGCCATGCTGCAAAACACTCAGTTCGAGCTGGCTTTTGAACTCCATCGGGGTCTGCCAGTCGTTAGGCTTGAGTTTGATCAGCCGGTAAGCCGGGTGATCTTTGGCTACACGCTTTTCATCGCCCTCAACATACGGCGAAACTGGCAGCATGCCGATGGCACGGGAAATCAGCGACACGCAACGAAGCACAGCCATGTTGCGAAGCGCTTTGGTGTCGGAAATTGCGCCAGCTCGGACATACTCCAGAAAGGCTGGGTCATCAAAGCCATTGAAGGCGACCCCTTCGGCACGCGGGCGCGACTGTGCCACCGCCTTTTCACGGCGGAACAGTTTGAATAAATCCATCATTTACCTTTACAGAAACCTGATGCCACGCGTTTCGTAAACAGATTGCCCGGACGCAGCCGGGTTCATCGCCATCAAATGGGCCGCATCAAACAGCGCCATCAATGGGTCAATTTTTGCAGTGCCTGAAGCCTGCTTTGTGATCAGTATCGAGTTGGCGCGCTGCTCAATCCGCGCATTACCAACGCACCAGGCCATCATGGGCCGACCACAGTGAACGAACGTGCCTTCAGCCAGCTTGCGCTCAACGGTCTTGATCGTGCCGCCCATGCGGTACCCTGGCTGATACCCGTCAGCAGCTCATCAGGAATCTCAGCCTCGGCAAACGACTCTTCAAAGTTGATACCGATCTGATCCAGCCCAATGGCGTTTTGCTCGGGGAACAGACCGCGCCGGTGAATATCGGCCAGAATGGCTGCCAACTCCTGAACGTCCTGACCAATGCGCTCAACCAGTGACAGATCACCCTCAAGGGCGAAGTCGTTCAGCACTGGGCGCAATCTCTTTGCGTCGCTCCATGACCGAAGGGTGTGCCCAGGCCCGGCCCCAGTGAAGCCAGCGCCCGGTTTCTTTTTCCCGACCGATGACGGCCAAACCGAGCAAGTCATCCAAGCCGCCGCCATCGACCCCGGCCACAACCACATCACAGCGGTCCAGCAAGGTTGCCAGCGATAACCCCGGGTCGGCGCGTAATTGCCAATGATCTGCACCAATCCAGCGGTCATTGCGCAGGTTCATGCCGATTTCGACATTCAGGTGTTTTGCGGCGAACTCAAGATATTTGTCAGCACCGCCCGCCATATACTCGGCATGCAACTGTTCAATGCGTTCGATATCAACGGACAGCCCCCAGTTCGGGTTGGTCACATACGCATTTTGCAAATCACGGTAGGCCTTCTTTTCGACCATTTCCGCAGGAAACTCATAGAGCACGGGCAAGAACCGCTTGTTCTCAATTTCACCATCGCGAACCTTGCGGGCATACTCCAGCTTCTGACGAAACACGCCTGCCGGCGGTTGCTCGGACTGCGTGGTGGCATAAATCACGAACCCCTCAGGGCGCGAGGTTAGCCCGCCCGTAGCTTCAAGCAGCATGTTGCTGGCTTTGGCTTTTTTGCCGAACTCATGCAGCTCGTCAATAAACACGCCAATAGCTTTTTTGCCTGATACCGTATCGGAGTCTGCGGCCACAACCTTGAGCGTAGCGTTGGTTTCGTAATGGGTTACCGTACGAATATGCTCTTGCACCAACAGCAGCGCCCGCAACTGCTCATCTTCTTCGATCATGTCCCTGATCGGTTTGAAAGAATTGTCAGCCACCTCTTTGGTCGGTGCAAGGATGATGAACTCGCCAGATTTTCGCCAATTCAGGATCAATGCTGTCAGCATGATGCCGGCGGCGATTGTGCTCTTGCCGTTTTTCTTGCTGATGAGCAACAGGAATTCGTTAATCAGACGTCGGCCTGTATCTGGGTTGTAGGCCCCAAAGATTGCCCCCACAAACTCCATCACCCAGGGCCTGGCCGCCTCGGCCATCGTTGGGCTACCGGCAGCGTCCACGATTCGCAGACTTCCGAAAAGCTCAAGCGCTTCCTGGGCCTCTGCCGGAAACAACGGAGGGCAAGGGATCAGGCTCTCGCCGGCCAGAATACGGCGCTCCCAATCAGGGCAAGCCGTCGACCATTCAATTTCAGCCATTGTTCACCACCAGCTTCGGGGTTGCTTTGGCGCCAGTCGCCCGCGTGCCGCTTCCGCCGCCGCTTCTTTGCGCGCGTCCTTTTTCCCACCATCACCAGCCTTTACATGCGTGTATTGAACAGCGGCAATCGCTGCCCGCACCTGCAAAGCCGTGGCCTCAACTTGACCCAACGCCACCTTCTGCAGCATGTCCAGCATGCTGTCAGCTTCAATCTGCACCGGCGCACTCTGCTGCTCAGCCGCCGGCGTTTTACGTGGGCGGCCAGCGCCAGAACGTGCGCCGCCGCTTCGTCCTTTGACTCCAGCCATTTGAATTCCAATTTGAAAAGGGGAAATTTTCTCTACATGAGGTACCGGGCGGTTTCCGGGCACTCAGGCCCCTGAACTTTTACCCCCGGGGTGGGGGCTAGGCTCAACAAACAGAATCAAAGGCAGGTCATCACCCAGATAACGAAACACCACCTCACCTTCCTTTAGGGCGGGTTCCTTCTGTATCAGAACCTCGGTGCCATCCAGTCGTCTTGCGAACTGCTTGCCTACCACTTCACGTTGCTCTATGCGCCCACCTACGCGCACAGCCATCAGTTCTTTCACCGGCTCGATTGCGGCCTCTTGGCGGGGTTGATCCTCGCCTTGCTTTAAGCGAATGCCGCAAGCGGACTTCTCCGCATGACACCCTGCCTTGAGTCCATCGCACAGATAAAACCCCAGCATATCCCGCAGTCTCATTCGGCCTTCTGAGGTTTGGTGTTGATGGCTCGCGGCTCGGCCTCACCCAAGACCTGAACCATAACCACATCATCCTTTTGTGGTTTTGCTGCGTGATCATCAATGATCTCAACCGTCACGTCGGTGAAGATGCCGTGGCTGGTGTCGCGCTTCGTGAAGTGCGCCCGCCAGGTCACGCCCTCTCGGTCAAGGCTTACGCCAACCTTCTCAGCCACGTGCTCAGCAATGATTCTCAGGACCGCATCGTTATCGACTGTGGCGCGATGCACATCACGATTCTGTTTGGTGGTATTGATCTTCATCCCGTCACCTCCTCAGCAGACTTATCAACGTGACACCCAGCCTTGCGCCCATCCGGCAGCCTCTCAACGCACATCACCTGGCAGTTCACCTCGGTATCCTGGCCGCCCTGGAACAGCGGCACGATGTGGTCCAGCTCAAACCCATGAGGGAACACGGTCAACTTGCCGCAGCACACGCAGCGCGGGTTGCTGGCCCAGACCTTGAGCCGTCGATCCTGAAGCCTGCGCCCAGTCATGCGGACCTCGCGGGTCGTGGCTGTCTTGCGGGTAGGCTTTGCAATGGCCAGCTTGGGCTTGAGCATCTTCAGTCTGGCCATATCAACCAACCTGCGTCGTGAGGATCTGAGCATCAGCCACGACATCGAGCACGTCCACTGCCACGGTCAACCGGGCACGTAAGTCCTCACCAGGCCGTAACGGCAAAATCTCAATCTCAATCACCTTTGGCACTCGCGTTCCATCAGGCATAAGCACCTGGGTACCGTGGGCCGTGCCATCAGAGATGACGCGGATGCCTTGCGTAACCATGGCGACTCCCAAAACAAAACCCCCGCCGAATCTGCTGACTCAGGCGGGGGCGAAAGGCCGGCGAACCGGCAGGACGGAAACAAAAAAGCCCGACGCTTTTGGCTATCGGGCTCTGTGGGCGCAGCTATGCACCTTATCGATTAGGTGCCATTTTTGCGGTCTTTTACCGCAAAGTCAAGTTTCTGATGCAATAAACCCTGATTCGGCCAACAATATCTCGGCTGCCCGAGCGGCCACGGTATCAACGCCCATCACCCATTTTTTGGTTTTTTGGAGCGGTACCCGCGAAGCCAGCCATCAACCAGCGGGGCCTCGCTTTCAACCGTACGCAGACTGACCCCAACCTTTTCCGCGACATCAGCCAACGTGCCGCCGGCACCATAGAACCGACGCACCAACTCGGTACGCAAGCGGTACCGCCCTGCCCCGCCGGGGATTGCTTCGGCAGCATAAGCACCAACAGCACCAGCAGCTGCCTCCCAGGCCAGGTTTCGCCGTTGCTCTGAACAGCAGGCACTACCGCACGAACACGGGAAACTCATGGGGCCAAAGCGTACGGCCAGCACCGCACGATGCATGTTGGGCAGTCGCTCCAGCCGACTGAGGATCATCCCGGCCTGACCGGCACCGTCCTGCCCAGCCAATCCTTTGCCCTCGCCGACAGGCGCAGTGGCCAACCGATTCATCAACGGCCGGTCGTACTGCTGGTGGGAGTAATTGAACGCAAACCGCAACGCATCAGCGGCGGATTTAAACAGCACATCGTCGCTCAAAGCGAACCTCCTGAGGTTTGTGAAATGTAGGGCGAAACGGTCACCTGGGCGCAGGGCGTAGCACCGTAAATTTTTCTCAATCGCAGCCCAACCACCTGCACATCGTCAACCCACACAACACCGTTGACGGCATCGAAAATGGCTTTGACACAGTTATCCGCATCCGGCTTTGTGGTGGGCATCACCGCCCCGGCCAGTGCGTCAGCCTGCTTGCGCTTGGACCATGAGACAGGTACCGGCAACACCAAGGTCATGAACACCTCGACAGGGCCTGTGAGCAGCGGTTTGCCTGCCATGGCCTGTCTGGCTGCCAGTGCTACCGTGGACTCGTAGGCCACCGTTTTTTGCGGGGTGTAGAGCGTGATGTGCTTGCCTCGGGCGGCAGCCTTTGGGCGCGCCTTGGCAACAGGTTTGCCGGGTACCGTGAAGCGGATCATGACCCCTCCTTGAGCATTGCTTTCACGCGCTCGGCCATCTGCGAACCCATACGCTCGAATGTCGCCAGCTGCAGCCTCAGTGTCAGGCTTTTGTTCGAGCTTCGCAGGTGCCGAATCTTGCGCGCCATGCAATCCCGGCAGTCCCAGCGGTACACGCGAGTTTCAGTTGTGCAGCAGGTCATACGCTCACCCCGTAGTCGGCACGCAACATGGCCTTCTCGCCCTCAGACAGCTGAGCTGCAGCAAAGACGCGAGCCTTGAACGTGGGGGCCAACTCGCCAGACTCCTGCACAATCCCCAGCTCCTCGCCCTTGGCCACGATCCCAGACCACGACACGGCCCAGTGCTTCGGCGGGGCTGCCGATGGTTGGCGGTTCAACGCACTGTCGCCCCCGGGCGGCTTGAGCACCTTGGCCAGAAACACGTCGAGAAACCCCGCGTTGATGGGCCCATGGTCTTGCGCCAGCTCGCGGTCAGCAACGGCCAGGTCGTAAGCTTCACGCAGTTGTGCCTCGGTCACACGCTTTTGAGCCCAGACCAAAAGCCTGGGGTCACTGCTGGTGACGGTCGATGCCTTACCCCGTTCCTTCTCCCACCGGCGGACCAGCACGGCATAGCCTGCAGGAGTGTCCAGGCTGGTGGGTTTCGAAGGTTCCGAGGAAGGCGGCGGCGGCGGATCGTCGCCAGCCTCGTGTGCGTGTGTGCGCGTAGGCGGGGAGATGCCGCCGCCGCTTCTTCTTTTATATATGTCCCTGTCCCTGTCCCTGTCTTAGCCGTGACAACGCCGTGACTTTCGTTGTGACTTCCTTTAGGTGTCACAGTGACAACCTTGTGATTGTCCGTGACAATAATCTGTATTCCGTGTGACGCCGCTACTTTTCTCAGGTGTGACGTACTGGTACCTTTCGCTGGCAGAATCACGCCGATGTCACGCAGAGCACCAAACAACAACTTGCGGTCTTCACGTTCCTCACGCTTGCGATCATTGTCACCGTCTTTGCTGGCCTGGTGCTGCTCGCGTCGAGACATTGCGTTGATAGCCTCCTGCGCTATCACAGGGTGATACAGACGACCGTCACTACATTTGATGAAGCCACGAAGCGCCATGGCTTTGACCTTGCGCCAACCGGCCAACTCTTTGCCAGCCAAGTGAGCAAGAATGCGGTCATCATCAGGCAACGAAGCTGCCGGCTCTTGATTCCAGCTCTTGCACCACAGGCGCAGGGCTGTCTTGAACTCTTCGCCCGTGGACAAGGCCATCATGTCACTGTCGAGCAAGCGCTCGGTGTGCAAAGGCATGAACGGTAAGCCGCGCAGGTTGCAGTCAGCTGGTGTTAAGGGGTCCGGTAAATCAACCATTTTTATGTGCGCCCTTCATGAACGTCATCCAATGAGTGCGCTCCCTTCGGCCTGACTTATGACCAAACAATGGCGCATGAGGGGTCAGTGTCAGGATTTGACTCACCGGTATTTGGGTCTCGGCCCATTTAAAGATCAGGACGCCTTCAGGCTTGAGGACGCGGAAGCATTCAGCGAAACCGCGCCGCAGATCATCGCGCCAATCATCACCAAGGATTCCGTACTTGGCACGAAGCCACGAACTCTGACCGGCCCGGCGTAGGTGCGGGGGATCAAATAAGACCAGCCGGAACGATTCATCTGAAAATGGCATATCCCGAAAATCCATGTTCAGGTCGGGGGTGATGTTAAATGCCCGACCATCGCATAGCGTGTGCTCTTCGCTTCGGATGTCACCAAACAAAGCGCGCTGGTCTTGCTGGTCGAACCACATCATGCGACCGCCGCAGCATGGGTCGATAACTGCCGGAGGGTTGATACTCACGCCCCACCCCCATAAGCAAACTTCTTGCGCAGCTCATGAAACCGCTTTGCTGCGGCCGGGCATTCGTCCAGCTCGCGCCGTGACTTCACACCACACAAGCGGCGCAGGCTGGCCGCCGCTTCATCGGCATCGTTGACGCCCAGATAAGCCTGAAACTTCGCGTTGCCGCACATGATGGCGGCATGGCGTGCGTTTGACTGATTCATCCTTGCGCCCTCCTGTTTTCAGCCTCAACCCGAGCCTGCAGATATTTGAGCGCCATACGCTCGATACCCAGCAACTCCTGCTGGTCGACCACTACTGCATCCGTGGAGGCCAACTGCAAACCCAGCGCTGCCAGTAGCTGGCAAAAGCCGTCCAGGCCTTCCTTCTGACGACTCACGGTACTGGCCGAAACGCCCATTCGATCCGCTGCACGCTCCTGAGTGACCTCTGCAAGTCGGCGCAATATTTCGCCTTGGATTCTTGCGCCGATCTTGCGTGTGCTTTCAGCCTGATCGGCTGATACTGGCTCTGTATTCATAACTCACACCTACTGGGAAAACGACCATGGACCAACAGATCACTCGGAAACTGCGAATGGACATGCCGAATAGAACGCAACAGACTGCGCTCATGGAAAAGAAAATTGATTACGAACTGATGGATCAAGCCGAAGTGCTGGCGCTGACGCTGTTCGGGCCGCACGCCGAGTGCGAACACATCGAGGCGGTGTACGAGCGGCTGGTTGCGAATCAACAGCTTGGGTTGAGCTTGGCCAGTGCAATTACGGTGCATTGAGAGAGCCAATCCCAATCGATTAAGCTCAGAGATTCCAGTAACTAAACTTTTCCGAAAAGGATTGGCCATGATTGAATGGATAGCGGGCATAACTTGGCGTGATGTGTTTTTTATGTTCTTCGGATCTGCTCTTGTTTGGGTTGTCTTGGGAATCGCCAGATGGTTGATTTCCGACTGGGTTAAATCCATCACATCGAACCCGTTGAGAGTTGTCAGATATTGGTTGATGGTCCTTTCTATGGCTGGCGCACTATGGCTCAGCGAGCGGCCGGAATTATCTTCGCGTGAAACGCTATACATGATCATCCTCAGCTTCGTGGCGTACTGGTCGATGACGGCCCAACACCAAGAAAATATTGAAGAGCAAAGAAATAAAAGCGTAGATACATGCGCCGATAAGGAAGAACTGAAACGATCTGCCATTAACCATCAAGGCGCCAACAAACGAGAGAGCAGCGACGGCTAGCATGAACATCGCTTCCATGACTTTTGAATCACTCATACGGGGTCACCTGCTTATCTTTAAAGAGGGCGGACAGCGAAGGTGCATTGAGTCAGGCATTGGGCGGACCCTTCAGCTCGGGCCAGATTTCATGCCAGTCATCGGGGCGCAGGTCGCGGCGAGTGACTGCACCGCCGGATTCCTTCTCGATGCTGACGCACAGCTTCTCGCCAGCGAGTCGGTACCCGTATGCGATGTTTCGGAGAAATGGCCACGACGTCCTGCAGCGGGCAGCAAAGTCCTTGCGCTCGTTGACAGTCATGGAAGAGAGAAAGCGTTTTAAGAGTTCCATGGCCTAAATATACATCAAACGATGTACCCATGGAACATAAATTGATGAATTCACCAAATCATTACCATCTGGTGTAATTGCGACCATGATCGAAAAATCTGACCCACGCGTTACGCGACGACAAAACCTTCAGTATCTGGTCGATATGTATGGACAGGCTCAGGTCGCCAGGAATATGGGCAAACCAGATCGCCAGATCGCTGACATCGTCTCCGGCAGAAAAGGGTGCGGCGAACGACTCGCGCGCGATATGGAGGCGAATTGGAAGCAGTCCACCGGAGAGGTTATCGACCTAAGCTCAATCGGTATGGCCCAGGACCGCGAAGACGAGGAGAGAGCGCTGGGTACAGCTGAATACATCGGCCCAGCCCCAAAACAGATGCGGATCCCTGTCTCTGGCTTCGCCAAGCTCGGCGAAAACGGCTGGTATGAGGAGATAAACGCACCGGGCTCTGAAGGTTATGTAGAAGCCTCTTCGTCAGATCCAGATGCCTACGTTCTGTTGGTTAAAGGCGACAGCATGCACCCGGCGATACGCAACGGGTGGTACGTGGTTGTCGAGCCCAACAAGCAGCCCTGCTCGGGCGAGTACGCCGCGATTCTGTTGCGTGATGGCCGCAAGATGGTCAAAGAATACCTCTACAGCAGCGGCGATACGATCGCGGTTGAGTCCGTGAACGGCGGCGAACGACTGTCACTTGCAAAGCAGGATGTGAAGGTAGTTCATGCGATTGGCTCAGTGCTGATGCCGAGTAAGCATCGAGATATGTGACCAGTTCACGACTGCAGCACCACAGCCTAACCCGCACCCGGTCTTATCGACCGAAACTTGTTAGGTAAGTGTGAAAAGTTGGCGGGCGTTCCTAAAAAGATCAGCAAGGCCCGGTTCCGCATGAAAACCTTAATTTTATAAATCAAAGGAAGAAAATGATGAGCGAAAGTACAGAAACAAATATGCCAAACCAAGATGCAGTAAATGATGACCCTGCTGCCTTGAAGGACGCTGAGATTGAGCGCCTGAAGCGTGAAGAGAGGATTGCCGCAATGATCCCAGGGCTGTACTCAAATCGATTCTTTGTTTTTATTTCTGACGTTGTTAAGATATCGTTCCTGGAAACGACTCATCTCAGCGAGATAGCTACAAATCCTCAATCATCTATCATTCTAAGCCGCGAGGATGCGAAGGGGCTGCATCGACTATTGGGCGAATTATTGCGCGCTGACGGCAACGTAGACGCAGGAGCCGCAGGGCGTTAATATGACTGCAACCCCTGTCACCACAGCCCCAGGCCGCCCGGTGCTGAGAATTATACGTAGCGGAGGAGGAGGCACTCATCCTTCCTTAACTGGCAGCGCTGGCGGTCAAATTGAACATGAACTGGGTTCCCAAACAGAGCAGATTACAGGCAAGAATGCTATGGATTATGTAGGCCGTCCTGAGCTCGACGCCAAACTAGAAACCATCGAAGCAAGGATGGATGGGCGTCTTGCACGCATTGAGGACAAGTTCGCTGCAATCGACAGACAGTTCGGCGATGTTCGCTCCCTACTTTCCGAGCAGCGTTCCGAGCAACGGTTGCTGATTTCCGAGCAGAAGTCAACGGCATGGAAAGCCGCTGGTGCCGTTATAGGATCACTGGGGGTAATGTTCGGGATCTACGTTGCAGCATTCGATTCCGGCCGCGACACAGCCAAGCTAGCAGCAGAAGCGCAGTCGGCTGCCGAAAAATCACAACGCGATGTCGCTAAGTTGCTACAAGAAATGCAAACGACAGTTAAGGGTGTCAACGAAGAGGCCGAAAAAGCATTGACGCAGATCCGAAAATCAGCTGACGAGATAAATGCCGCCCGTGACGTGTCGTCGCCGCCACGATGATACCATTCCTCAGCTCTTCCGTAGAGTAAAGCAGCCCCACCAGCCATAACGCCCAACCCCTCCCAGCGAGGGGTTTTTCTTTGGCTGTTTTCGCCCGCCCACCCCCGCCCCCCACCAGACAGCACCATCCACAGCCGCCATCGAGGCGGCTTTTCCGTTTCTCGGCCCCGGCCCCCAGCAGTACTTCCCTCCTCCCAGTCTCACTCGTTCTGATGGTGATCTTGCTTGCAAGCTTAACAAAAATACATCATTTGATGTTGACACAACATTCATCATTTGATGTAATTCAATCTACAGCAGTACCCCGCTCTTTAACAAACAGACAAACAAGCCGATGTTGCTCACCGCTACCAATACTGCGGTGCTCGTCCGGCAAAAGCATCCGTGAGTATGGTTCACGGCTCTGCGCGGGGCGTCCTTCCCTATCCAATCCAGCCAAAGCGCGGTAGACGGATGCAACAGGTGAGGTGTAGGCGACCAAGAGCAGAAACGGCTACGCCAGTTGGAATGCTGGCAATCGACAGGGCACCGACCTGGAGCTGCGCAATTTGGTGGAAATCCACCAGATTAGAAGCGGGAGTAGCCAGGCGGGCGCTGTCCGGAAGTTATCCGAGACCGCATTCAACGAGTGCGGTGCCTGATAACCCTATGGGAGAAAAGATGGAAAGCAAAAAGATCGGCAGACCAAAAAAGATGGCGGCCCTATGGTCCAAAAATCCATCCGGCTACCTCACGATCAGTGGGCACTTATCAATAAGCTGGCTTTCGAAACACAAAGAAGCCAAAGCTGGATTATCTCGGCGATTATCGAATCAATGACCAAATCTGGCGCAATATATATAACTTTCGGCCCGCTCGTGGAACTCAAGAAAGGCGAATCATGACAGACAAGCACGCAAACATTCGAGCCGCCTTGGAAGCCAGCAAGAGCGATAACTGGATCTTCGCCAAATACGGCCCGAAAACATTTGGGGTTGGCATTGCAGGCGGCCCAGCATTGATGATGGCGCGACCAAGCGACGTAACGGATGCAGATGAGGTGAAACAGTTACTGAATGAACTGTTATTGGCACGCAAAGCTGTTCGCCCTCTATTAGAAGATTGTGACGAGCTTGAGGCTCTTTTCAACATGCGCTACCAAGCAGACCTGAGAGCGATTTCTATGTGGCGAGCCGCTGGCGATGACCGTGAAATGAAACTGCCAGACCGTGCGGATTTGTGCTTGTTTTTGCTGGAGCGAGAGGATTTTCTACTTTCGACCTTGAATGAATTGATCGATGCGATTGATGGAAATTTCTCCGGCAATGACGATGACTCAGAAGAAACCCTCATGACGGCGCTCAACGCAGCAAAAAACCTGATCCGCACGACGAGGAAGTGGCAGACATAAAACGCTGATTGGTCCCCCATTTCGTTGTTGCCATCAAACCTAACCGGTACCGAGTAAGAGTACCGGCCCAACACCTCCTCTCAGGGCCACGCCATTGCGCCCTACTCCACTACATCCCAAAAAACAAACGCCAAACGGTCAACGCCGTTGATCGTGGCTGTCCGCAACAGGAGCAAATCATGCTGATCAACCCCCACTACATCATGGCCCGCCGCCGCGCTGAACGGTACGACCGGCAGAGCCTTGAAGTCCCTGCGTACGCACGCAAGCCCTTGAAAGGGCCGTGCAAACCCGTGCAACCCAAGGTTGCAATCGGTTCTGGGCGTTTCCCTGGTCAACAGATTGAACTGATGCCAGCGATTCACACGCCGCCGGCGCACGAGGTATCCGACTCGTTGGGCGGTCAAGCGCTGCTGGTGATTACTTTGGTTGTTGGCGTTCTGTCGTTTGCTGTTGTGGGGTGGTGAGCATGGAACACAAGCAAATTCCTGAAGCCCTGCTCGAGCTGCAGCTCGCACACCGAATCATTCGTAACGCCCTGGCCATCATGACGCCGAATCAAAAACGGATCTGGGCAGAAATGAATGCTGATGACGGCTGCGACGGCGAAGGCATCACGCGCGCCAACGAGCGCGAGGCGGTGATTGCGAAGATGCAGAGAGGTCAGCCATGACCCCATCCGTCTACACCGTCCGCGCCAGCGGCTGGGGCAGTCTGTTTGACTGTGCTTACCGATGGGAAGGCGAGCACCTGCTCAAGATCCGCAAACCTGCGGGCATGCGTGCCCTGCTCGGCACCAGCGTTCACGCCGGTACCGCCGCTTATGACCAGGCACGCATCGATGGCAGCAACTTGACCATTGACGAAGCCGCCGGCGCACTGGTCGATTCCCTGCACAACCCTGAGTACGACGTGGACTACCGTCAAGACGGCATCAGCCTGCGCGAAGCCGAACAGATCGGCCTGGCGCTGCACGTTCGCTACTGCACCGAAATCGCGCCCCAGTTCGATTATCTGGAAGTCGAAACCAAACTCGATCCCATGGAAATCGACTGCGGGGGCGGCATTGTCATCCGACTGACCGGCTCAATGGACCGGGCGCGTGTCGCCAACCACGGTACCGGCGTCGTCATCCCCGACGTAAAGACCGGTAGCCGGGTCGTCTCCAAAGGCGTTGCCCAGATGAAGGGCCGCAGTGCCCAGACCGGCACCTATCAACTCATGTACGAGCAAACACGCGGCATCCGAACCGAGGGCGCACAGATCATTGCCCTGTCCACAGCCGGGCGTAATGAGGTTGCCGTCAGCCCGATCTTCGACGCCCGCCGCGTCATGGTCGGTACCGACGACACGCCCGGCCTGATCCAGCACGCCGCCGAAATGTTTCGCGCTGGCCTATTTCCACCCAACCCCCAAAGCCCGATTTGCAGCGAGAAATATTGCAGCCGTTGGGCAACTTGTATCTACCACGAGGATTGACTCTTATGAATGCACCCGCAACCACCGTCCAGCACTTGCGCCAGCCTGCCCCACGCACTGACATTGCCATGGGCTTTGGCAACTTGGAAAGCTTTGAACTCATGCAGCGCGCCGCCAAGCTACTGGCGTCCAGCACGCTGGTGCCCGCAGCCTATCGCGCCGAAATCCATAAAACCAACCGCTACGGCGAAATCACCGACACGCGCCAAAACCCTAACGCCCTGGCCAACAGCGTCGTGGCCCTGAATATGGCCCAGCGCATGGGGGCGGATCCATTGATGGTGATGCAGAACCTGTACATCGTCGAGGGCCGCCCATCCTGGTCATCCCAATGGATCATTGCCGCAATCAATGGGTGTGGCCGGTTCTCACCGCTGCGCTTCGATATCAAGAGCCTGGGCAAAAAGAAGGTCGAGTACATCACTTTCTCGTGGGAAAACCAGAAGCGCCAAGAGGTACGCAACACCATCGAAATCGAAGACAAGGTATGCGTTGCCTGGGTCATCGAAAAGGAAACGGGTGAGCGCCTGGAGTCACCCGCCGTGTCGATTGAGCTGGCCGTGAAGGAAGGCTGGTTCACCAAAAACGGCAGCAAGTGGCAAACCATGCCTGACGTCATGCTGCGGTACCGAACCGCCAGTTTTTTCGGCAAGCTGTATGCCCCTGAATTGCTGATGGGCCTGCAGACAACCGAAGAAGTCCACGACACCATCGACGTAACCCCTAATGCAGAAGGCGTTCTTCAGGTCGAAGCTGAGACGTTGCGCGAGACACCAGCCAGTCAAACAGCACCGCGCACGCGCCGCCCCGCCCCGAGCCGGAGCAGGTAACCGATGTAGCAACCACAGAAGAAGCTGGCCAGCCACAAACGCCAACGCAAACCGCTGACGAATCCGCAGCCTACCTCGACGCCGAAAAAATACAGGCCTCGATCCTGTCCGCGAAAGATCACGACGTCCTGGCCATTGCTGCCGACAGCATCCAGGACTGCGCCCCCGAACACCACGACGCCCTGCAATCGGCCTACCGCAAGCGCCTGGATGAACTGGATGGCGTCGTGCACACGCCCGAGCAGCAAACCACCACAACCCGCACGCGCCGCGCTGCGCCCGATATGGAGTAAGCCATGTTTGCGAAGCTCTTCGGCACAACCGGCCAAGTGCTGGTTGTGCACCAAGCAGATGACAACGGTAATCCGTGCATTCGATTCTCGTGCAAGCCCAATGGCTTAGGCGTGTGCTCTTTTGGCTTGACCTGGGATGACACAGACGAAGGCTGGGACAAGGCCGAAAAAATGTTTTCTGAAATTAACGAAGCTGAAGCAAGAGCGATTGTGCAGGAGTCATTTCAGCCCTTCTTTTCCAGCTTGACCGCTGACACCACGGAGCAATAAGCATGACCCAAGATAAAGACATCCGCGAAATGACCGCTGACACGATTGGCCGCGACATCCTTCAAGCCCTGGTGCAAGAAATCAAACTGCTGCCTGACCTCTGGATCAAGATGACCCAGAAGAAGCAAGACGACATCATCAACCGCCTGCGTGCCCGGGTCGAATACAACGTGCGCATGGCCGTTCATCTGATCGCCAGCGAAAACCGTACCACCATCATCGGCGACCTTGAGCAGGTGACCAGCAAAGACGGCATCAAAGCGCAGTTCAAGATTTCATCGAACAGCAGTGGGCGTCATCACCTGTTCGACAGTGTCGGCAAAGCCTGCCTGATCGTCATTGCTGATGCTGAAGAAACCGTTGGCGGAATGGAAGACATCAAGGGCGAGTCCGATCAGCGCAGCATGGACCTGGGCAAGGAATACACCGACCAAGACGGCGACGGCATGGATCGCAGCGGTGATGACATCGTTGATGCAGAAATCATTTCCATTGAGCACCAGCCCCTGCAGGTTGAGCTGCAGCAGGCGTGGGATGACGGGTACACCGCAGCCGAAGAAGGCAAGCCAGAGAGTGACTGCCCTGTGATGGCCGGGCCCCTGCGCATCGAATGGGTGAAGGGCTGGAAAACATGGCACGAAGAACGCGGCACTCAGAGTGAAGACGCCGACACCACCACGGAGGGTGCGTGATGTCGATTACTCGAAAGCTGATCCGCGTTGACGGTACCGAAACGGTGCTCGTAGGGCCCCACGCACTTCGCGACATCGCACAAATGATCGGTGCTGACACGCTCGACGTGGTGATGCTTCGCCACATGGGCGAGCCGCTTCACACGATGCTAGTTGATGACGAGGGCGCGGTTAAAGGTTTAGCCGTGAATGAAAAAGCCACCAGGCTGTATCACCTGAACTGCGCCCCCGGTGCCACATGGGAAATCCACGGTGACGTGATCATCGTTCCCGATGGCGATTTTGCGGAGATTTGAGAAATGGATATTAAAAAAGCAATTGAGCGCGTCAGCTCCCTGAAAGAAGCAGCCCGTCGTATTGACAAGGCCATTGAGCGCAGCGAGTTCAAGGGGTACGGCAGGCCGGTTCGTGTATCGGCGGATGTATATGTGGAAGACGCGGGCGACATTCGAGTCATGCTTGATAAAGAAGGCTGCATCGCGCTGCTGCGTGCCACAAAAAACGAGTACGAAGCTGAGATAACCAAGCTGCAGCCCGTCATCGACATGGCTAATGCAGCATTGAAAGGAGTGCTGTCATGAAACTCACCCACATCAGCATCAGCAACGTGCTGGGCATCGCCGCCGCCGACATCGAGGTCTTCACGCCGGTCACCTTGTTCTGCGGTCCGAACGCCGCCGGCAAGAGCAGCATCCGCGAAGCCGTACGCGCCGCATTCCTGGGCATGCCAGAGCGCGTGCTCAAGAAAAAGACTTTGGCCAACTGGTGCACGACGGCGAGAAGGTCGGCAGGGTCGATATCGAGTTCGACGGTGGCGCGGCCGGCTTCCTGGCGCCGAAGGGCGAAATGATGCTGCGCCACAGCTTCACGATGGACGCCTGGGAGCCCATCGAAGCCGCCCTGCCCTATTGCCTGGATCCCGCACTGTTTGGCCGGGCCAGTGCCGACGAGCGCCGTCAGTTGCTGTTCACGGTAACCGGTGCCAGCGCCAAGACTTCAGACATTGTCGAAGCAATGAAGCAACGCGGCCTGGTTGAAGACGTTATCAACGCCGTTACCCCCATGCTGCGCAGTGGCTTCCCAGCCGCTGCAAAGTATGCCGAGGAACGGTGCCGTGACGCCAAGGCGGCATGGAAAGCCGTCACCAGTGAAACGTACGGCCACAAGAAGGCCGAAGACTGGGCGGCGACCGCCCCCGAGGTTGACATCGCAGAACTGGAGCAGATGGCCACCCAGGCCGAAGCGCTGAAAAGCAAACTCGGTACCGAACAGCAACGCCTGGGCGCAGCCGAGCAACGCTGGAAGGCTTGGACCGCTTACCAGCAGCAAGCCGAAGCCGACGCCAAGGTCTTTGCCAAACTGGAAAGCCTGGAAAAGAAACTGGACCACGACCAGAGCGACCTTCTGAAATGGCAGGACAAGGTCAAAGTCTTGGAAGGCATGGCCGGTACCGGGCCCCGGGTGGGGCTGGTGCATGATTTGGCGGCTTGCCTGGATGACGTTTACAACGAGGGCGACAACAGCTTCACGATTCCAGCAGATCTCGATGCTCGAATTTTGGCTGCGTTCAGACAGTACGAGGCCGCGCACGGTCCACTGGACGCCCAAGCCGACCCTGACGCTGCTGCCCAGCTTCCGGAAGCCATTCGCGCCCGCGACTTGATGCAGAGCGCAGTCAATAACACCCGCCGTGACATCGATGCCGCCAAGGCTGCCGGGGCCCGGATGGGACAAGCGCCTGAACAAGTCACTGAAGAAGCGGTTGGCGAAATCCAAGCCATTATCAGCACGCACAACCGCGAACTGGCTGATGTCACCGCACGACTGGACCGGCTTCGTCAAACACAACAGGCTGCCAAACTGGCCGAACAGAACACCGCCAAGGCGCGTGAACATCATGCAACGGCACAAGCATGGCAAACGGCCATTGATGCCCTTTCACCCGACGGCATCCCGGCAGAAATCCTGCGCCGTGCCATCGGTCCCGTAAACCGCGAGCTGGCACGCTGCAGCCAGGCATTCGGCTGGGGCCAGGTCGTCATCGATGGCGAAATGGGAATCTACGCAAAAGACCGGGCCTATGCCCTGCTATCGGAGTCCGAGCGCTGGCGTGCAGATGTGTGCCTCGCCCTGGTGCTGGCCGACCTATCAGGTGCGCGCCTGGTGGCCATTGACCGAATGGACGTACTGGAGACACGCGCACGGGGCGGGTTCATCGACGCCCTGGATATCCGGGCCGAAGAAGGCAAGTTCGATACCGCTTTGGTGTTCGGCACGCTCAAGGCCTTGCCGGATCTGTCCGCCTACCCGCAGACGACAGCCCACTGGGTTGACGCCGGCGCACTCACCACCACTCAACACGAAGCTGTGGCCGATTGAGGCCCAACCAAGGAATAAATATGAGCACACCATTGAACCGCGTTGAAACATTGCTGCAGAACAGCGACAAGGCCCTCTACATTCACCAGATCGTTGCTCTGGCTGATGTCGGTGAAAAGGAAGCGAAAACCAGCATCAAGACGCTACACGACATGGGTCAGATCGAAACGATTCAAACGCCCGGGCGCTGGGGTAACCGGTATGCATGGCTGGCCGCCAAGCCGGTCATCAGCGAACCAGTGGTAATTGCAGAGGCGGATCAGGTTGACAAAGTCGCGGATCGGCAAGAAAGCCTGGTTGACAAAACACCGAATTTGCAATGTCCGACCGAAATCACCGGAGACGGAAGTGGCGAGGCATTGCCGGACGCTTCGCAGGATGAGCGAGCAGCGCCACCAGCCTGCCATGAGCCTGAAATTCACCAGCAATGGCCATGGGCTGAAACCACTCCAGAACTGATTCGCGTGAATTACGCCGTCGCCGTACCCAAGCGCCCCTTGCGGATCGTAAAAAGCTTGGCCCGGGCCGAGGCACTGGCACTGTCTGCGGTGCGCCGTGGTGCCAAGGGCGCGGAGGTATTCGCACTCATGCCGGTTGGCCACGCCAAGCAGGAGGCGGTCTTTCAGGAGGCCATCGCGTGAAACCCCTTTTCCGCCAACCGTCGAGCCGTGAACTGCGTCGGGCCAAACGGCGAGACGTGACCCCGCCCCCACCCGTCCCTATGTTCATTCGGATGCAAAACGTCCTGGCACCGCTGGAGCGAATCATTGACGATATCGAGCAAACCGGTGATGTAACGGCGCTCAATGGCACGCCAGTGTTCAACCTACCGCACGAAAGTGGCAGGCAATACCACACGATGGCACCTGCCATTGATGGGATCGCTGATTTCTACGAAATGTTCTGGGCGCGGCGCAAGCAGCATAAGGTGCTTGCCGGCATCCGCCAGCTGGCCAAGCGCCTGCACTACAGCATGCCAATTACTGAGCGTGAAATTGCAGCAGCCAAAGACGACATGGTGTCCATGCGTAGCATCGTGCCGATGCTGACAGAAAGCGAGGCAACGGATCTGATATTGCAGACTCAGATCAAGGCGGAAATTGAGGCAAGAAAAGCATGATCAGACAACAATACTCACTGGATATCAACGACGAACTGATTGTCGACAACTTCGCCGGCGGTGGCGGTGCGTCTTGCGGCATTGAGTTGACTCTTGGCCGACATGTGGACGTTGCTATCAACCACGACCCCAAGCCGTTGCGATGCATGAGGCCAACCACCCACAGACAAAGCACTATTGCGAATCCGTCTGGGACGTAAACCCGTTGGAAGTCACTCAAGGCCGCCCCGTTGGTTTGGCTTGGTTCTCGCCGGACTGTAAACATTTCAGCAAAGCCAAAGGCGGCAAGCCCGTCGAAAAGAAAATCCGCGGACTCGCCTGGATTGTTATGCGCTGGGCGGCACTGGTCCGGCCGCGAGTCATCATGCTTGAGAACGTGGAAGAGTTCAAAACATGGGGGCCTCTTACAGAGGACGGCCGACCATGCCCGTCACGCAAAGGCAAGACCTTTCGCAGCTTCGTTCATCAGCTGCAAGAAAAAGGCTACGCCGTCGAAACCCGAGAACTTCGGGCCTGCGACTACGGTGCGCCGACCATTCGCAAACGTCTGTTCATGATCGCCCGGTGCGATGGCCAGCCCATCGTCTGGCCAGAGCCTACACACGGCGCTCCGGATAGCGAAGGCGTCAAAGCAAAACGCCTGAAGCCATGGCGTACGGCCGCTGACTGCATCGACTGGTCCCTGCCCTGCCCCTCGATTTTTGAGCGGGCCAAGCCGCTTGCTGACAACACCATGAAACGAATTGCACGAGGCCTGAAGCGTTACGTGCTGGATAGCGGCAACCCGTTCATCGTGAAGTGCAACCACACCAGCAACCGAACGGTTTATGACTGCTTTCGGGGTGGCGCCATCGATGAACCGGTCAAGACGATTACGGCCAGCCACGGCATGGGTCTGGCAGTTCCATACCTCGTGGGTGCGGGCGGCCCTGAATATGCTGGCAAGCCGAAATCAGCCGACACGCCATTCAATACGCTGACAACTGAGAATCACACGCACCTTGTCACTGCCTTTTTGGCAAAGCACTTCGGCGGCAATTACACCGGCTCTGGGGCTGATCTTGCCGAGCCGGCGCACACGGTAACCGCAGCCGATCATCACGCCTTGGTCACATCCCACCTTGCCAAACTGCGAAACAACCAGTTCGGCCAGGACAATCGGGAGCCGGTACCAACGCTGACAGCAGGAGGTGGCCACGTTGCCGAGGTCAGAGCCTTCCTGGTGAAGTATTACAGCGAAGGCGGTCAAGATCAGGATTGCCGGGAGCCGATGCATACCATCCCGACAAAAGATCGTCTTGGCCTGGTCACCGTCGCTGGGCAGGAATACCAGATCGCTGACATCGGCATGCGAATGCTGGAGCCTCACGAACTCTACGCGGCACAGGGCTTCCCCGGCAGCTACATCATCGCCCCAACCATCAACGGCAAACAACTGCCGAAGCACGCTCAGGTTCGAATGTGCGGCAACTCAGTATGCCCTCCTCTGGCTGCGGCACTTGTGGGTGCCAACGTGCCAGAAATGGCGGCATGGGGAGC
This sequence comes from Neopusillimonas aromaticivorans, assembly GCF_030344915.1. GTDB lineage: Bacteria > Pseudomonadota > Gammaproteobacteria > Burkholderiales > Burkholderiaceae_B > Neopusillimonas > Neopusillimonas aromaticivorans. Next base: position 447,084 of record NZ_CP128233.1, read on the forward strand.
AAACGAAAAGCACGCCATCGAAGCATTGGTGGCATGACTTATCCCCAATTCCTGTGAATAACTTTTTGGACAAATACATGACAACGACTGCAACCCCACGGCCAGACACGTTTTTCATTGGACTGGATCAAACGCGATCAGTGAGGCGTCTCGGGCTGGGCCCCAAGTTCTATGACAGTGGCGTTTCCATCCCTGAGCTGGTCGAGCAACCAGACGGCCCCTATGTGACGCATGCCGATTACCTGAAGTTGCTGCATCTGGCCACGCTCCGTGAAGCGGTCAACATGGTGTTGGAGGCCGAGGTTGAAAGACTGCTGACTGAACGTGAAGCAAACAGCGCCGCTGAAGTAAGTGGCCGGCCGATGAAAGTGGAGGTGTTATGAGCAATGTAAAGATGCCGAATCCAGTGGCTTTTCGCAGTAAAGACACTCCGTACCTGTTCAGCCTTGGGGTCCGCAAACGGTTGGATTTGACGGCCTCATCACAACCGAACAAGCCGAAAACTACGCCCAGGCTCGTGTGCGTGAAGCGCTGGAGAAAGCCGCAGGGTTCTGCTGCGACATGGACTACCTGAGCGATGTGGCCAGAGCTATCCGCGACCTGACTCAGAAGGAAGGAACATGACAGACAACCAACGAGCCGCGTTTGAGGCTGAAATGCGCAAAGATTTGGGTATGCCTGAGTACGTAGAGCTTAATTGGGAAGCTGACTACGTAGCGACAGCCTGGAAATACTACCAAGCCGCCCTTGCATCGCCAGAGGCACAGGCTTTGCGCAAGGATGCTGAGCGTTACAGGTTCATCAGGCCGGGTGATGCAACGGTCTGGTGTAGTTCTGGCGACTACCCCATGGAAAATGAAAATCTTGACGCCGCTATCGACGCTGCAATGGAGGAACAGAAATGACAACTAATCAACTTGCGGTGGGTGATGTTGTGCAAATTTCGCCTGATACAGGCAATGAAATGTTCGCCGCCTGCTTCATGACTGTTACCGAGCCGAAGCCGTGGGGCGCTCAAGGATATGTCCGAATCCCCGGCGGCGGCGACGCTTATTACCGGGCGAAGCACGAGCATATGGTCCTGATTGGCACTGCCGAATGGATGATGGAGGATTTAGCATGACCGACAATATCAAACTACCGCCCGAGTTCCGCAGCGGCAACAGCATCCCTGTCGAACGGGCAACAATTGCCCGCGAACGTATGGTTGAGATTCTTACCGCCGCCATCGAAGCCGACCGGCAGGCAAGGGGTGAGCCGGTTGATGTGAATTGGGTACGTGATGGTATAGCAAACTTCATTGCTGACAATTGGCCTGACAGGAAGCATTCCCTCAATGAAATTGAGAGAGGCATCAGGCAGATTGAGATTCGACCACCACAACCTCAACAAATCCCCGAGGGCTACAAGCTGGTGCCGATTGAGCCGACAGACAGAATGCTTAGAGCGGCTTATCACGCTATTGAATCAGAGGCCATTATCACTACGGTCTGGTTACGCAAAACTGTCTACAAAGCCATGCTCGAAGCCGCGCCAGAGGTGAAGCCATGACCGCCCTACTACACACTCAAATCCAAACGCTACGCAAGTACCAAGCATGGCGCACTGGCGAAGATGAGCGAACGATGGACGAGGCAGGTATCGTGCCCAGAGCCATCACATCAGCGCTTGATGGCGTGCTTGATTTTGCAGAGAACCATTTGCGTGACGCCACGAAAAAGGTTGAGCCCCTGAAGTATGGCGGGCCTGATTCTGACGACTACGTTACCGGATGGAATGACGCTATCAGGGCATTTGGGTTTAGGCAGCGACAGCCGAATGAGCAGCCAAATCAAAACACGGAGAAACCATGAGCATCACGCCTGCAGCTACCGCGCGTCAGCCATTCCGTGGCATTGTCGGCATATCCCCCGCGCGCTACATTCGTTTGCCCTTGTTCGAGACCGTAACCGGCTATACCGAAAAAGCTGTACGGCGAAAAATCGACGATGGCATCTGGCTTGAAGGGAAGGAATACATGCGCGCCCCTGACGGCCATATTCTTGTTGACCTGGAGGGATACTACAAATGGGTAGAAAACCAACGACAGGCGGGGTAAGCCCAATGGGCGAACGGATTCAGGTTCGCATTCATTGGAAAGGCAAAGAACTGCGCCCTACGCTCAATTTGAAACCTACCGCCGCGAATCTAAAGCATGCCCAACGAATACGGCAAGCCATACTCGAGGACATTAAACTTGGCTCATTACGGCTGGCCGAATATTTTCCAGACTATCGCCACTTGGATGATCACACCAACACCGACGGACGCACACTCAAAGACTGGGCTGAACTATGGCAAAGCTTGGCCAAGCGTAGTCTGGAAAAATCGACCATGGATATCTATGTTCGTCACTTGAAAGCCTACTGGCTATCGGCTTTCGGGCTGGAGCACCCGGCAAGGATCACGCACGAACGCATACTTGCGCACCTGGCCACACTGGCCAGTGACCGCCTGGATGAACGGACCGGGAAGCTTGTAAAAGGATTGGGGCGTAAAACGCAGAACAACATCATGATCCCTTTGCGGGCCGTGTACGGCCTGATCTGCAAGTCGGACAAAACGATTACGGATCCGACCGGGGGAATCGACAATCTGAAAATTCAGCGATCACCACCAGATCCGTTCACGCTCGATGAGGTTGAAGCCGCCCTGCAGGTCGTGGAAAAGAAATTCGGCAAAGAGCTGGCTGACTATTTTGAGTTCGCCTGTTTTGCCGGGCTTCGCTCGAGCGAACAGATCGCCCTGCTCTGGCAGGATGTCGACATACGCAGTGGCACGCTGCTGGTTCGACGCGCTCGAGTGCTGGCCAACGATAAGGAGCGCACCAAAACAGCGGTTCAGCGAGAGGTTGAATTAAACACTCGAGCTCGCGCCGTTATCGAACGACAAAGGGCCGTCACCCAGTTGACCGGTGAACACGTGTTCAGAAATCCGTTTACCGAGAAGCCTTGGCATGACGAACAGATCCAGCGACGGCGTTGGGAAACCGCGCTCAAGATTGCTGGCATCCGATATCGGCCACCAAAGGAGTGCCGAGATACCAGCGTCACCCTGGCACTGATGGCTGGGGCTGATCCCGTATGGGTTGCCGCACAGCATGGCCACAGTCTTCAGGTCATGATGCGCGATTACGCAAAGTGGATTCCAGGAGCCGATAAGGGTCGAAATTTGGCAGCTATCGACAGGGTTCTTTTAGCGAATTCCGCAGTAGAACCGCAGTACGAATACGCCAGAAAAGAAAAACCCTGTAAAAACAGGGCTTTGTCTTTAAAACTTTGGCGGAGATGGAGGGATTCGAACCCTCGATACGGGTATAAGCCGTATGCTCCCTTAGCAGGGGAGTACCTTCAACCACTCGGCCACATCTCCGAATTAAGCCCTGAATTCTAGCACAAGAAAACGGGGCTTGGGGCGCAGATCGCCAGTTTTATTCGCTGACAGTCACTTCCTGATCGAGACCAAACGCTTTGTGCAGCGCACGAACAGCCAGTTCCATGTATTTGTCGCTAATGACAACCGACGTCTTGATTTCGCTGGTGGAAATCATCTGGATATTGATACCCTCTTCGCTGAGTGTGCGGAACATCAGGCTGGCGACGCCCACATGACTGCGCATGCCGATACCGACAACCGATACCTTGCAGACTTTTTCGTCAGTGCGAATTTCACGCGCCCCAACAGCCGGGCCAACTTGCTGCTCGAGCACTTCGAGTGCACGGGGAATTCGGAACGATTGACGGTGAACGAAAAGTCTGTGGTGCCCTCAACCGACTGGTTCTGAAGGATAACGTCAACGTTGATGTTGGCGGCGGCAATGGGGCCCAGAATTGAATAGGCCACGCCCGGCTTGTCGGGAACCGCCAGCAGGGTAAGTTTGGCTTCATCGCGGCTGAAGGCAATGCCCGAAACAACGGCTGCTTCCATTTTCTGGTCTTCCTCGAAAGTAATAAGAGTGCCCGAAGTCATTTCTTCTTCGAGCGGCATCAGGGGGTCGGTCAGTGACGACAGTACGCGAATGGGAATGCGGTACTTGCCGGCGAATTCGACAGAACGAATTTGAAGCACTTTGGAACCGAGCGAGGCCATTTCAAGCATTTCTTCAAAAGAAACGACCGACAGGCGGCGCGCTTCGGGAACCACACGCGGATCAGTAGTGTAAACACCATCGACGTCGGTATAAATCAGGCACTCTTGCGCGCCAATGGCTGCAGCAATGGCTACCGCTGACGTGTCGGAACCACCACGACCCAGTGTCGTGATGTGGCCTTCTTCGTCAACACCCTGAAAACCGGTAACCACGACGACACGGCCATCGGCAAGGTCGGCCTTGATGCGGGCATCGTCGATAGACGTGATACGCGCCTTGGTGAAGGCCGAATCGGTTTTGACGGGAACCTGCCAACCGGTGTAGCTGCGGGCGGGCACACCTTGCGCCATCAGGGCAATGGCCAGCAAGGCGCTACTGGCCTGTTCGCCGGTTGCAGCCAGGGCATCAAGCTCGCGCTCGTTGGCGCGCGGCGAAATTTCTTTGGCCAGACCCAGAAGACGGTTGGTTTCACCCGACATGGCGGAAGGAACAACCACAACCTGGTGGCCTGCGGCGTGCCATTTTGCGACGCGACGTGCGACATTTTGAATGCGCTCGACCGAGCCCATTGAAGTGCCACCGTATTTGTGAACAATCAGGGACATCTTTTACTCTGCAAAAAGGACAACTACCTGCACATTACAGATAGAAAAGCGAAATAGTTTAACATTAACAAGGTAGTTTGCCGAATTCTCAAGCCACCCCACCACCGGCCAAAACACCATCAGGGTGTACCCGATGACTCTGATGTGTGAATCACCACCCGCCCTCTTACGCAGGCAATTTCGACCTCTGCGTGGCGCACACGCAAAGCCCGGTCAAACCCCAAGGCATGTAACTGGCGCAACTGGCGCATCAGGTCATCCAGCCGTGCTTCAGTAGGCATGGGCAGATTCTGCAGACCCAACCAATAGCGCAACACCAGCGCCTGACGTGCCGGCGACAACGCTCGCCATGCTTTCAGGTCAAAACCATGATCGTCATCCCGATAATCCAGTGCGACCAGATCGGCTGCCGCCACCTCATCGAGCACTTCCCGGGTTTGCGCCGCCTGACGGGCATGGCGGACCAGGCGTTCACGCCAGCCAGGCCAGCGTTCATCAAGGGCTGGCGCAAGGCGTTCGCGCAAGGCGCCGCGCGTGTAACGGTCTTGGGTATTGGTGGGGTCGGTGACGTAATGCCAGCCGGTACGGGCCGCATAGTCTTGTGCGGCAGCCATGATGGCAGCACGATCAACATCCAGCCAGGGGCGGATAAACAGAACGGCATCGCGCCGGGTAACGGCCGGCATCGCGGCCAAACCCTCCGGGCCGGCACCGCGCAACAAGCGCAGCAATACCGTTTCGGCCTGATCATGCTGATGATGGCCGAGCAATACACACCCTGCCCCCACCTGCGTTGCCATGGCGCACAATGCGGCGTAACGGGCATCACGCGCAGCCGCCTCGAGCCCCTTGCCACCCGCTGTATCAACCTTGACCCGGCGACTGTGACACGGCACCATCAACTGATGGGCCAGATCATGCACACGGTGCTGCCATTCATCAGCCGCCTGTTGCAGCCCGTGATGAACGTGAAGCAGATGCAGATCGAGGGCATGGCGTTTGGCGTATTCACTGGCCGCCACGGCCAGCATGGCCGAATCGGGGCCACCGCTGACCGCCACGCCAAGACGCACGGGCATCGATGCCAGCGTCTGGAGTGACCGATGAATCTTCAAAACCAGCGCATCAGAGCCTGAAAACATGCGATTCAGACATTAGTGACGCAATCAGGCACGGGCTTCCTGGTAGCGCCCGTACGACATCAGACGCTGCAAACGATGTTCAAGCATTTGCTCGGTGGACATGTTGGATACCTGACGGTAAGCGTCTGCCAGGGCGCGTGCCAATTGGTTGGCCATGGTTTTAGGGTCGCGATGAGCCCCGCCAACAGGCTCGTTGACGACCCGGTCGACAAGACCCAGTTCTTTGAGGCGAGGTGCCGTGATGGCTAGCGCTTCAGCCGCAACGGACGCCTTGTCGGCGCTGCGCCAAAGGATAGAGGCACAGCCTTCGGGCGAGATGACTGCATACGTGGCGTACTGCAACATCATGACCACATCACCCACCGCGATGGCCAGGGCCCCACCAGAACCGCCTTCACCGATGATGGTGGAAATGATGGGCACCTTGAGCTCGGCCATGGCGTACAGGTTATGCCCGATCGCTTCAGACTGACCCCGCTCTTCAGCGCCGATGCCCGGATAGGCCCCCGGCGTATCCACAAAAGTGAAGACGGGTAAACGGAATTTTTCAGCCAGACGCATCAGGCGCAAGGCCTTGCGATACCCCTCGGGTCGGGGCATCCCAAAGTTACGCCTGGAGCGCTCTTTGGTATCACGCCCTTTTTGATGGCCTATAACCATGCAGGGCGTGCCATTGAAACGCGCCAACCCGCCCACAATGGATTGATCATCGGCGTACATGCGATCACCGTGCAACTCGTGAAAATCGGTAAAAATTTCGCGCACATAATCAAACGTGTAGGGACGCTGCGGGTGGCGCGCCACCAGGGCGGTTTGCCACGGGGTGAGCTTGGCGTAAATGTTCTTGGCCAGTGTCTGGCTTTTTTGCTGCAAACGGCTGACCTCGTCGGAAATATCGACGGCAGAATCGGACTGCATGTAACGCAGTTGCTCGATTTTCTGTTCGAGCTCGGCCAGAGGCTGCTCAAATTCCAGGAAAGTATTACGCATAAGAGCTTGGGTTCCAGAGAGGGATCATACGACTTTAGTTTTACTTGGCCACAGACGCAAGACTGCGCCACAAGTACCAGGTCGCGACGGTTCGCCAGGGGCCCACGCCTGGGCAACTTCACGCGCCTCGAAGCGCGATACCGGTTCACCGCTGAAATAGTGTAACGAAATCGCCCGAAGCAAGCCCGCATCATCCAGCGGAAGCACATCGGGGCGCTGCAAATTGAAAATAAGGAACATTTCAGCCGTCCAGCGACCAATGCCACGGATCGTGCACAGATCGGCAATGACCGCCTCGTCGTCCATGCTGGCCCAGGCTGACGGTTTTACCCGCTTTTCAGCAAAGTGAACGGCCAGATCAGCGATGTATTCAGATTTACGCTTGGACAAGCCCAGTGCACGCAGGGCGTCGAGATCAAGCTCGACAACCGATGCAGGTGTCGGCCGACGCCCGCACTTTTCAGTGAAGCGCTGCCAGACTGCATCGGCAGATTTGGTGGACACCTGCTGGCCAATAATGGCCCGCGCCAGCGTCATGAAGGCAGGCGCAGGCGCTTGCAGACACTGATCACGATGCTGGGGAATCAGCTTTTTAAGAATGCGGTCACGCCGCATCAAGTGGGCGGAAGCCTCTTCCCAGTAGTCAGGACGAACCTCGGTTGAAACGATGGTCATACCTGCCCCTTACACCCGGCGCCACTGAGTGATGCCGCCCGGCTTGTCTTCCAGTTCGACACCCGCCTGACGCAATTGTTCGCGAATAGCATCGGCCTGGGCAAACTGTTTGTCTTTTTTGGCTTGCAGACGCGCCTGAACCAGAACCTCAATGGCATCGGCATCGAGTGCATCACGGGACACATCCGACGCAGTGAACCGGCTGGATGACTGCACATAGACAGCCGGATCGGCCTGCAGCAAACCCAGCACCCCCCAGCGCTCGCAACAAACCGCTGACCTGACCCGAACCGCTGCGGTTGGCTTCATTGGCCAGCTCGAACAGCACGGCAACCGCACCCGACGTATTGAAATCATCATCCATAGCCGCTCGAAACGCTGCAGCGGAAGGCTGGGCCCAGTCGATGTCGACGACTTCAGGCCGGACGTTATGCAAGGTTTGATACAGCCGGTCGAGGGCGCTTTGCGCGTCGCGCAAATTGTCGGGGGTGTAATTCTGGATGCTGCGATAGTGGTTACGCACAATGAAAAAACGCAACATTTCGGCCTCGCGCACATTGACGCGATATGAAGCCGAATCTGCAGACAGCGAATCGGGCACACCTACCGTTTCACGAATGGTTCGGAAATTACCCAGCGACTTGGACATTTTGTCGCTATCAACCATTAGTGGGCCGCAGTGCATCCAGGTGTTGGCCAATTGGCCCCCGAACGCCCCTTCGGTCTGGGCAATTTCATTTTCGTGGTGCGGGAATTTGAGATCGGGCCCGCCACCGTGAATATCGAGTGGCAAACCCAGCAGGGCCTTGCTCATGGCAGAGCATTCAATATGCCAGCCGGGACGGCCCAACCCATAGGACGATTCCCATTTGGATTCGGGCGGTTCTTCTGCCTTGGCAGACTTCCAGAGTACGAAGTCGAGCGGGTCTCGCTTGCCGGAATCAACCGCCACACGCTCGCCGGCACGCAGGTCATCCAGCGATTTTCCCGACAGTTTCCCGTACCCCGGAAAACTGCGAACCGCATAATTGACATCGCCATTGTCGGCCTGATAAGCCAGGCCTTTGTCTTGCAGGCGACCGATGATATCGAGCATGTCGCCCACATGCGCCGTGGCACGCGGCTCGGCATCGGGCGTTTGTACACCCAGGGCCTGCTCGTCGGCATGCATGGCATCAATGTAAAAATCGGTAACTTCGCCAAGCCGTCGGTTGGTTTCTACCGCACGACGAATGATTTTGTCATCAATGTCGGTAATGTTGCGCACATAGGTGACGGTGTAACCCGTGGCGCGCAACCAGCGCTGCACCACATCGAAGCTGACCAGCATGCGGGCATGCCCAAGGTGGCAAAAATCATAGACCGTCATGCCGCAAACGTACATGCGAACATGGCCCGGTTCAACGGGCTTGAAGGGCTCTTTGCCGCGGGAAAGGGTGTTATAAATGTGCAGCATTCGCTAGTGAAACTTGTTTGATGTGAAGCAAGGCTAAAATGGCGGTCGATAAGTATAGCAACTCAAGCCCAACTCTATCCCAATAGGTAAACGTCGGTGTTTCAAAATTTTCGTCGCTTCCTGCCTGCCGTTGTGCTGGCGGCCTGCAGTTTTGCCGGCTCAACGGCCGTTCTGGCGCAATCCGCCCCGGCAAGCAATGCCCCGCTGTTCAACGACCCACCTCGCGTCGACCAGGGTTGGCAGGGGCTGGCCAAAGTGCTCGACGCCCTTACACCCGGCATCGACACATCGATTCCGCTGACCGCATCGCAAATTACCGACCGCATTACCGCGATGATCAACGAGGGCCGTGCCGCTGAAGCACTTGAGGTCATTGAGAAACGCGAAGCCCAGCGTACGGCCAGCGGTGAACTGGGGCAGGACGTGCAGCTGCTGTTCCTGAAAGCCCGGGCGCAGACCGCAACGGGCAAGGTCGAGGCCGCCCAGGCCACTTACCTTGACATGACCACCCGGTACCCCGAGCTACCCGAGCCCTGGAACAACATGGCCTCACTGTATCTTGCCCAAGGCCATCTTGACCAGGCCTTTGACGCTCTGACCATGGCCTTGCGCGCCGACCCGAATTATGCCCAGGCCAAGGCCAACCTTGCCAATGTCCATCTGCTGAAGGCCTACGACCTGTATCGTCAGGCAGAACAGGCCGGTCTGCGTGCCGCAGGTCGCCAGGCCAACACCTTGCAATCTTTTTTGAAAACCCGTCTGCACCAACAAACCGATGAGCTTTACACTACGCCCCGTTTTTGCCCGGCCGTCATTGAAACGACGTGCACTGGGCCTGGCCTGTGCCGTCTTGCTGGCCCTCCCGGCCGCATTGCCCGGTCAGGCAATCGCCTCTTCCTCTACTTCAGAAGGTACAACCATGAGCACAAACCCGAAAGTCAAGCTTCAAACCAACCACGGCGAAATGCTGGTTGAACTGAACGCCGAAAAGGCCCCTAAAACCGTTGAAAACTTCATCACTTACGTGAAAGACGGTTTTTTGACGGTACGATTTTCCACCGCGTCATCAACAATTTCATGATCCAGGGCGGCGGATTCGAACCCGGCATGAAGCAAAAAGATACACGCGACCCGGTTGAAAACGAAGCCAATAACGGCTTGCGCAACAACCGCTACACCCTGGCCATGGCGCGCACCAGCGACCCGCACTCGGCAACCGCACAGTTTTTCATCAACGTTGCCGACAACGACTTCCTGAACCACACGGCACCAACCAGCAATGGCTGGGGTTATGCCGTTTTCGGCGAAGTCATTGAAGGCACCGACGTTGTCGACAAGATCAAACTCGTAAAAACAGGCAGCAAAGGCTTCCACCAAGACGTTCCGGTTGAAGACGTCATTATCGAGAAAGCCACTATCGTTGAATAAGCTCCATTTGCCCGGTACGCTGTGGTTGGCCTCTGATACGCATCTGGGGCCTCAATCACCGCATACCAACCGGGCATTCCTTGATTTTTTATCGCAGGCGGCGCAACACGCCGACACCCTTGTTCTGGGTGGCGATATTTTCAATGTATGGGTGGGCGATGACATCATTGCCGCCCCTGCCGCATGGCTGGACGAACTGTTGGTGGCACTGCAACTCACCAGCCGGTCCATCCCCTGTATCTGTGTCGCGGCAATCGCGACTTCCTGATGGGCACGCGTTTGTGCCACCATATCGGCGCTACCTTGCTGGACGAGCAAACCTTGCTGCAAACCGATGCAGGTGCCCTGCTGTTCAGCCACGGCGACGAATACTGCACCGATGACCACCGCTACCAGCGCTTCAGGTATTGGGTACGCAAACGCTGGGTTCAGCGAATTTTTTATCGTTCAGCCTGACACAGCGTCTGAAATGGGCCGGCTATGCGCGGGCGCGCAGCCAGAAGGCCAACCAGCACAAGCACTACGATGTCATGGATGTCAATAATGACGCGGTACGTGCCGCACTGAAGCAGGCGCATGTGCAGATGATGGTGCACGGCCATACCCACAGGCCGGCAACACACCAGTTGAACGATGCCGCCGGCAACACCCTGACCCGAATCGTTTTACCCGACTGGGATTACGACGTTACGCCTCCAAGAGGCGGCTGGCTGGAGATTGACGCCACTGGCTACCGGTTGCAAACCGCTGCCGTTTAACTAACGACAGGCTGTACAAAATCGCTATGCCCGCCCAAGACCACCCGTAGCCGGGTACATGAAGACGTTAGCCCAGCCATAGCCACAGCCCGACAACGCAGCCTAACGCGATGCGATACCAGGCGAACGGTCGATACGTATGCCGTGACACCCAAAGCAACACCGCCTTGACCAGCACCAGCGCACTGAAAAAAGCCGCTACAAAACCGACAACAATAGCCCAGGTTTGCTCGCCCGTAAGAATACTGCCATGCCTGTACAAGTCGTAAACCGTTGCTGCCAGCATCGTCGGCATGGCCAGAAAGAATGAAAACTCGGTGGCGGTTTTACGCTGCACTCCGGCCAGCATGGCGCCTATGATGGTGGCTCCGGAGCGCGACGTACCAGGCACCATGGCCAGGCATTGGGCAAACCCCACGGCCAGTGCCTGCTTCCAGCTAATGTCTTCAAGAGCAAACGTCACCGGTTGCCCCAAGCCCGGTTTTTCGGGGGGACGGCACCGGTTACGGTATTGTGCGGCCCATGCTTGGCCATATGCGGCTTGCGCTCGACCCACAGCATGACCAAACCGCCCAGCACCAGTGTCACCACAAAAATGGCCGGATGATGAAACATCATCTTGATGTATTTGATGGTGAAAAAGCCAATAACTGCGGCTGGCAAGAACGCAATCAGCAAGTTACGTGTAAACGCCACCTCGGTAGGCTCGCGCCTGAGGGTGCCTCGCACCAGTTGCCACAACCGCTGACGGAAAATCCAGATGACCGCCAGAATTGAACCAAACTGGATAACGACCTCATAGACTTTATTGCTACCGGAATCAAAATTGATCCATTCTCCGAACAGCAATAAATGCGCGGTACTGGATACAGGAATGAACTCGGTAAAACCTTCAATAACTCCAAGGAAAAAGGCCTTGAGCAAATACAACGTACCTTCTGTCATCACCGCCCTTCTTCTGCAGAACTATCGTCGTCCGATACCGGAGTTCGTTCAATTTCGACCGCGGCAATACGCCGACCCTCAAGACGTAACACCTTGAATGTAAAGCTGGCATGTGGCTGCACCATCTGGCAGATGTCTCCGGGCGCCGGGAGCTGCCCGAAACGACCGAGCAAATAGCCTGCCAAGGTGGAATACCCTTCTTCTTCGTTGACCAGACCGGCGGTGTTCAACACCTGCTCCAGGTGATGCACATCGGCGGCACCATCAACACGCCAGCGATGCTCGTCTTCCTGGACGATATCGGGAGTTTCGTCTTCATCGGGGAATTCGCCGGCTATGGCCTCAAAGACATCAATCGGGGTGACAACACCTTCAATGGTTCCAAATTCGTCGGTCACCAGAACCAGTTGCCCGCGGGAACGCTTCAGCGTTTCCATCAAGCGCAGCACACCAATGGACTCGTGGACAATCAGCGGGTCACGCAGACGCGACAGCTTGACCTGACCGTGCGTAATGACATCGGCCAGCATTTCTTTGGCCCGCCCGATGCCAATGACTTCGTCAAGCGACCCGCGACACACCGGAAAAAAGCTGTGCGGTGTCTTGAGCAACTGCTCACGGATCGTATCAGCCGAATCGTTCAGATTGATCCAGGAGACATCGTTGCGAGGGGTCATGATGGAGTGAATGGTGCGGTCACCCAAGGTGAGCACCCCACTGACCATGTTGCGTTCTTCTTCGCCGAACGCATGGACAGTGGACTGTTCAGAGGCTGCTTCAGGCTGCTCAGGCCCGACCATGGGCTGCTTGCCCAACATGCGCATAATGCCTTCAGCCGTACGCTCACGCATGGGGCGACGCAATTCAACTTTTTGCATGTTGCGACGCGCCAACTGATTGAGGCTTTCAATAATGACCGAAAAACCGATGGCCGCATACAAATACCCTTTGGGCACGGCAAAACCGAAACCTTCGGCCACCAGCGAAAAACCGATGGTAAGCAGAAAACCCAGACACAGCACGACAACGGTCGGATGCGCATTGACGAAACGGGTCAATGGCTTGGAAGCAAACAGCATGACACCCATGGCGATAACAACGGCCAGCATCATGACCGATAGCTGTTCAACCATGCCCACAGCCGTAATGACCGCATCCAGCGAAAACACCGCGTCAAGAATAATGATCTGGGTCACAATCAGGCCGAAACTGGCGTGCATGCCGGCCCCGGAAGACTGGTGCGAACGCCCTTCAACACGTTCGTGAAGCTCGAGCGTGCCTTTGAAGAGCAGGAAGAAACCGCCCACAATCAGGATAAGATCGCGGCCCGAGAAAACCAGCGGGCCCAGATGCACTATCGGCTCGGTCAGTTTGATGAGCCATGACATGACCGTCAAAAGGCCCAGGCGCATCAGCAGCGCCAGTGACAACCCCATGACCCGGGCACGATCGCGCAGCTTGGGCGGCAGTTTTTCAACCAGGATTGCGATGAAAATGAGGTTATCGATTCCGAGAACAATCTCGAGAACGATCAGCGTCAGCAAGCCTACCCAGGCCGCAGGCTCGAACATCCAGTCGAAGGAGAAGGCTTCCATCAGAAGCCCCTTGCGCGGCAGACAGCGCCGTCTTTGAAGATAAAGGTGCGGGCGGACCCGCTGGTACTACCGTCTATGTCTGAGGTCATGATACGAGAGACTGAAGGGGAAAATCAGGCCTGCAATTGGGCCAGCATTTGTGTGAATATTTTAGGGCTGGCGGCCAGCACACTGCCGGTTTCATACCAGGTTTGCTCACCCTGAAAATCGCCAATCAAGCCACCGGCCTCGAGTACCAGCAGACCACCGGCAGCAAGATCCCAGCGCTTGAGATTGACACCGCAAAAACCGTCAAGACGCCCACAAGCCACATAGGCCAGATCAAGAACTGACGCCCCCATGCGACGCACACTGGCGCAACCGGACAGCATGTTCGAGAAACGCGAATTGGGCGAGACACCACCGCCCGAGTCGGGAACGTAAGCACTGAGCATGGCATCGTGATAGCGCGACAGACCCGAAACGCGCACACGGCGGTCATTCAGGAAGGCGCCGCCGCCACGGCTGGCCGTGAACAATTCGTTGCGCGACGGGTCGTAGATGACCGCGTGCGACACCTGCCCGCGATGCGCCAGGGCAATTGACACGGCATAAACGGGAAAGCCGTGAATAAAGTTACTGGTGCCATCGAGGGGGTCGATGATCCATTGGTACTCGGGCACCTTGCCCTGGGTTTCGGCTCCGGCGTGCTCGCCGGACTCTTCACCCAGAAACGCGTGATCAGGGTAAGCCGTTTTAAGCATGTCGATAATGGCGGCTTCGACGCTTTGGTCGACTTCCGTGACATAATCTTTGGGCCCCTTGCGCGCCACCTGCAACCGTTCGAGGTCGAGACTTGCCCGGTTGATCATGGAGCCGGCGCGACGTGCCGCCTTGATGGCGGTATTGAGCATGGGGTGCATAGAGATCCGTAAATAACAAAAACTGAAACAGGCTTGATTATAGTTAACCGCCTATTTTAGTTGATAGAAGCCATTCCCTGAAATGACAGATTTATTCAACCGCGCCCGCTTCATCATGGTGCACCCCAGCCACCCTGGTAATGTCGGTGCCGCCGCACGGGCCATCAAGACCATGGGCTTTCGTGAACTTTGTCTGGTCGCACCGCGTTTTGACAACGTCACCGACATGCCCGAAGCACAGGCGTTGGCCAGCGGGGCCACCGACGTGCTGGCCTCGGTGCAGATTGTCGACACCCTGGCACAGGCACTGGCACCCGTCACCCTGGCCTTTGCCATGACGGCACGCGAACGGGTACTGGGGCCTCCCACCTGCGATATTCGCGACGCAGCGACACTCAGCCACCAGCACCTGATCGACCACAGCGAAGGCCGTGTGGCCATTGTGCTGGGTACCGAGCGTTCGGGCCTGACCAACGAAGACATTGCGCAGTGCCAGCGCATTTGCCACATTCCGGCCAACCCCGAGTACAGTTCGCTGAACGTGGCCCAGGCGCTGCAACTGGCCGCCTGGGAATTACGCTATGCACTGGGTACGTTCAACACTGTTTCCGCTAAAACAGCCGAGAGTGCCGAACTTAAAAAAGACGAAGGTGCCGAACGGGCCTCGAATGAAAAAATACAGGCGTTTCTGGCTCACTGGCAAGAAGCCCTGATCGAGATCCAGTTTCTGAACCTGGCCTACCCGAAAAAGCTGATACCCCGCATGCAACATCTATTTTCCCGGGCCGACCTGACCAACGACGAAGTGGACATGATGCGGGGCGTGTGTACCGCCATGATCAAGGCCGCCAAAGGGCAACTGCGGCCCTCTTGATTAAACGAGCTGATTTGACGCCTTGGTGAGCTGGAATAACCGCACGCTGTGTCGTCGTTAAAAAGCGGCATCAGGATGTCGTGCCGACACCGCCCGGCCTCGGCAGGATCAGCCTGTTGCAAGCACCGGTGGCACCGCAGGCAATTCGATACCTGCCTGCACAAGGACTTGCTGCGCACGGCGATTCATATCATTTTGCAAGTCGAACCAATTGCCGGCTTCTGCCCAGGCCCGAACCGTGATGACCATGGCGTAATCGCGCTGGGAAGAGACCATGACAGCGGGTGCGGGGTCGGCCAATGCCAGCTCGTGACCTTGAACCATGTCGTTCAGGACCGCCAGGGCACGGTCGATATCCTGACCGTACGGTACAAGCACCTGCGCCTCGGCACGACGGATTTGATGACGACTGAGATTCAGAATGGCGTTACCCCAGATCAGGCTGTTGGGCAAGGTAATGTAGGTACCGTCAAACTGTTTGAGCCGCGTCAGGAAAAGACCGACTTCATCGACCGTGCCATCGGCCTTGCCGACAATGGATACCGACTCGCCGGCCCGCAACGGGCGCAAGGCCAGCAACATAATACCGGCAGCGATGTTCTGCAACGTACCCTGCAACGCCAGACCAATGGCCAGCCCGGCAGCACCCAGAACCGCGATGATACTGGCCGTCTGTACGCCCAGACGAGCCAGAACGGCAATAAGAACGACCACACGCACCGCCCACACGGCAACCGAGCGCGCCATGGGGACAATGGTCGGATCGATACGCGGCGACGCGTTGGCCACACGACGCACCAGGCGCCCCAACCAGTTTGAAATTGTCCAGCCAACAATAAGCAATACCAGCGCAATGACGAGATCAAACGCGATCGCGCCAAAGCCCGTTACGGCCCACTCAAGAAATGTATTGATTCCGGTTTCGGTCATGGTTTCCTTCAGAGTTACATACAGAGCGCACAAAGGCAGGGTTATCCACGGCAATTGTGGACAAGTTCATTGATAACCTGGTAGTTAGTGAAAATACATGAAATGGATCAAGGCACTAGCCTTGGCGCATGATTTTCGACCATATTAACAAGCAGTTATCCACGAAAAATGTGGACAACTCCATGGACAAGCTTTTGATTACAGCAAAATATCATTACACAACAACGATCTGCAATCCAGGTGTCAAAATTGACCAGCCGGGATAAAAAACCTGTGACGCGCATTCACGCGACACAGGTATAAACCGGATCTTGTTAAATCTGGAACCCAATGGCGCCGCCCATGGGGCAGCACCCTTCGGTACTCAGGTCATCAAGCCACCGCCACCAGCCGATCGAGCAACTCGGGGTTGGCCAACAACTCCTGGCTGGGTGACTGATGCACAATCTGGCCTCGGTCGAGCACGATGGCCCGGCCAGCCAGGCCCAAGGCCATACGGGCATGCTGCTCGACAATAATGACAGTCATGCCGCTTTCTTCCACAAGCCGGCGAATCACCCCGAGTAATTCCTGAACAATGATGGGGGCCAGCCCTTCCATGGGTTCATCAAGCAGCAGCATCGTGGGGTTCAGCATAAGAGCCCGGGCAATGGCCACCATTTGCTGCTCGCCACCCGACAATTGATTGCCCATGTTGCCACGGCGCTCTTCGAGGCGAGGAAACAGATCGTAGACCTTTTTGACATCCCACTCACCGGATCGGGCTACTACAGTGAGGTGCTCTTCCACCGTTAGCGACGGATACATATGGCGCTCTTGCGGTACCCAGCCCATGCCGTCTTGCGCACGCTTGTAGGTGGGCACGCGTGTGACGTCAGCCCCTTTCCAGCGAACCGAGCCGGCATGCATCTGTGTCAAACCCAGCATGGTCAGCAGCAGGGTCGACTTGCCCACGCCATTGCGTCCCAGCAAGGCCAGAGTCTCACCTTCATTCAGCGTGAGGGAAATGTTCTCGAGAATGACCGATTCACCATAGCCCGCCCTGACGTTATCAAGGGCCAGCAGTTCTTTGCCACCAGAATTACTCATGCTCAGCCTCTCCGAGATAGACTTCCTTGACACGACGGTCATTAGCGATTTCTTCGGGGGTGCCTTCGGTAAACACCTTGCCACCGACCAGTACAGTGATGCGCTCGGCGAACCGGAATACCAGGCTCATGTCGTGCTCGATGAACACAATCGTGACGTCGCGCGGCAACTGTGAGATCACTTCGAACAATTCCTGACTTTCCGCCTGTGGAATGCCGGCGGCCGGCTCGTCGAGCAGCAAGACTTTAGGCCTGGTAGCCAGCGCCAGCGCAATTTCAACCAGACGTTGTTTGCCGTACGGCAGATTACGTGTACGGGTGTTGGCCTCCTGACCCAGACGCAAGGTTTGCAACAGTTGCATGGCCTCGTCAATCAGTGCCGTTTGTTTTTCAACGGTTTTGTACCATTGACCCGACAACCCCTCGCGCTCACTGATGGCCAGCACGACAGATTCAAGAACCGTCAGACCGGCGAAAAGGGTATTGATCTGGAACGTGCGCGTCATACCCAGTTTGACGCGCTCGTGCTGGGGCAAATCAGTAATGTCGCGATCACCGAAAAACACCTTGCCACTGGTTGACTTGAGCGCGCCGGTCAGCATGTTGATATACGTGGTTTTACCGGCACCGTTGGGGCCGATAAGGGCATGGCGTGCCCCAGGCTTGAATTCAAGCGTGACATCGCTGTTGGCCTTGAACGTGCCCCAGATCTTGGTCAGGCCTTCCGTTCGCAGCGTTGTGTTTTGTGATGTGCTCATGAACGCCCCCTGCCAGACGCTCGCGACGGCGCTCAAGCATGTTTTCAATAGACCCCAGAATACCGCCACGACCCACCATAACGATAACGATCAACAGCAGACCCAGCCAGAACTGCCAGTACACCGGATTAATGTCAGAAATATAGTGGTGAGCAAACATGAACACGGCAGCACCGATAAGCGCACCATACAGGCGCCCCGTTCCCCCAGTACCAGCACGATCATCAGATCGGCCGAACGCACAAACCCGAGGGCATCCAGGCTGACGAACTGCGTGGTTTGAGCCAGCAACGCACCCGCAACACCGGCCATGGCGGCACTGACGGTATAAATGGCAACAAGACGACGATCAACATTGACGCCGATGGCCGGCATGCGTTTGGCCCCTTCCCGAATGCCAATCAGACTTAACCCGAAGGTTGAGCTGACGATACGCCGTGCCAGCAGGAACATGAGAAACAGTACGACAAAACTATAGAAAAAACCGGTTTTTCCATACAAGTCAATTTCGAAAAGACCCAGAACCGGCCAGGTTTCGATACCCCACAACCCATCGGCACCACCAGTGAAATCGGTTGCCTTGTTGGCAATTTCGTAGAGCATCAAACCGATACCCAGGGTGACCATCAACTGGGTCAATTCGTGGCCTCGCACCACCAGGAAACTGGTGATATAGCCCAGCAATGCCGCCAGCGCTGCCGAGATCAACAAGGCGCTGACAGGTTCGCCCCAGCCGTAGCGAGCCGACAGCAAGCCAGAGGTATAGGCCCCCAGACCAAAGAAGGCGGCATGACCCAGCGACACGATGCCGGCGTATCCCACGATCAGGTCGAGCGACAGTGCAAACAGCGCCAAAATCATGATTTGACTGACCAGCACGAGATGATTCGGGAACAGGAAATAAGCGACGAACGGCAACACCCAGAACAGGTATTCCAGCTTGTGCCAGCGATCGTTCGGCACCCGCGGCGCGGGCAGGTTGTCGATAATTGAAAGTGACTTCAGATTCATGTGCGCCTCGAGATAAGCCCGGATGGGAACAACAGCAGCAGGACCACCATCATGCCGTAGATGACAAACGCCCCTACTTGCGGCACATAGTATTTACCGGCGACATCAAAAATACCCAGCAAGATCGCAGCCAGCAACGGCCCCTTGATGGTGCCTGCACCGCCAACCGCCACCACGATAAGGAAGTACACCATGTACTTGAGCGGGAATGTAGGGTCGAGCCCCAGCACGTCGATACCCAGACCGCCACCCAGCCCGGCCATGCCGGAGCCCAGCGCAAACGTGAGACTGAACACACGGTTTACATTGATACCCATGCCCGCCGACGCCTGCTGATTATCGACCGAAGCGCGGATCATGGCCCCAAAACGGGTTTGCTCGATGATCAGGCCCAATGCGATCGTGACCAGGACCACTACACCAATCAGAAACAGGCGATAGACACCCAGACCGATACCGAAGACGGACACTTGCCCCTTGAGGAAGTCAGGCAAGAATACGGGCTGCTGCGTAGGACCCCAGACAAAGGTCGCGGCGGCAATGACCATGAACACCAGACCAATCGAAAACAGCACCTGGTCAAGCGCACTGGCACGATACAGGCGCTGATACAGCGTGCGTTCAAGCACAAACCCCGCAACGGCAGCGGCAATGAATGCAATGGGCAGCGTCGCCAAAAACGGCACGCCCATGCGGTTCATGAGCTCTACGCAAACGTAACCCCCAAGCATGGCAAACGCGCCATGGGCCAGATTGACGAAATTCATCAGACCCATGGTGATGGAAAGACCAACACTGATAAGAAACAGCAATGCGCCGAAAGCAATACCATCGAAAAGGACACCGACCAGATTGCTTAACATGGCGGCCTCCGGAACGGCGAGGCGGGTGATGACACGGGGTCACCCTGCGGGACATGACGCATAAAAGAGCTCCTCGGGTTGATCTTTGATTTTGAAATTTTTGCCCCGGGTAGAACCGGGGCCGAAGAGAAAAACCAGACTTACAGGTCGAGCACCAGAACCGGTGTCTTGGCGCGTGAACAGCACGGCAGCATCTGATCGTTGGCCGCCTGCTCGTCTTCAGTCAGGTACATATCGCGGTGCTCGGGAACACCCTCGAGAACACGGGTAAGGCACGTGCCACACACCCCTTCTTCGCAGGAAACCGGCACGAAAACGCCGTTTTCTTCCAGAACCTGGGTAATGCTTTTATCGGCAGGGACGTCAAGCATGGCACCGGTGCTGGCGATCTTGACCTGGAACGACTGATCACCACTGGTATCGATTTCGGCAGCGCCGAAGTATTCGAAGTGGATATGACTGCTGGACCAACCGGCTTCTTTGGCCGTATTGACAACGAAATCAATAAAACCAGTGGGGCCGCAGACATAAAGATGGGTACTGTCGGATGGGCCTGCAACCAGCGCCTTGAGGTTCAATTTCTGGGCATCGTCGCCACTGTCGTAGTGGAAATGGACACGATCAACAAAGCTGGAGGCCTGGATGTCTTTCTGGAATGCGGTACGCTCGGGTGAACGCGTGCAGTAATGCATTTCGAAGTCGGCGCTGGTTTGCGCCAGGCGGCGCGCCATGCACAAAATAGGAGTGACGCCGATACCGCCCGCCAGAAGCAGGCTTCGCTGTGCAGGAACCAGCTCGAAGTGATTCTTGGGCGTGCTGATTTGCAGCACATCACCCACATTGACCTTGTCGTGAATGGCCACTGAGCCACCGCGTGACTCAGGGTCTTTCAGTACGCCAATGACGTAACGGTGCTGCTCGGCGGCGTCGTTGAGCAAAGAATACTGACGCGTGATACCACCGGGCAAATTAACGTCGATGTGTGCGCCGGCGCTGAATGACGGCAAGTGTTTGCCATCGGCACTGGCCAGCTCGAGGCTGACGATATCGATGGCTTCAACAACTTTACTGACAACTTTTACGGATAATTGAGTCATTTTGTGTACACAGTTGGTTTACCCACGCGCGGTGAGCGACGGTTAAGGCCGCCAGCACACCGCTTGCGGGCACGCAATCAGGTGTTGACGGCAGCTGAGTTTTCTTCTTTTTCGGCCTTGACCAGGCGGTCGAGAACACGTCTGGATTGTACGCCACCTGCATCGATATTCAGCATCAGCAAACGGCGTTCAGGCCACGATTCGAGGTTGCGTTGCTGGGCTTCCAGAACGTCAAGATCTTGACCAAAAATGCGACCCTGACCTTCGCGAATGCGCTTGGTCAGTTCAGCATCGTCGGCCTTGAAGTTGCGCGCCATACCCCAGAAATACCAGTGTGAACTTTCCGTTTCGGGGGTGATGAAGTCAACTACGACGGATCGAACCCGGTTGGATGGGTCGGCGTCTTTGCCTCCGGTACCGGACAACGCCACGCCCACATCGATAAGAATGTGGCTGGGCGGCGTGAATCGGGAAATTTGCCAGCGATCGACATGGGCATTTTCATCCAGGCCATTTTCACGCATGGCGGCAGCCCAGAACGGGGGTGCCTTGATGTTGTCCATATACCGGCTGGTAATGACCTCGTTGCCCTCAACCGAAGTTTCCACCGGCGTTTCGTCGATTTCGTCCTGGCCGATACTGTCGGAATGGACGTAGGTCTCGTGAGTCAGATCCATCAGGTTGTCAATCATGAGGCGGTAGTCACAGTTGATGTGATACAGACCGCCACCATAGGCCCATTCTTTGCTTTCGGCCCATTCCAGCACAGGCAACAAGGATTCGTCGGCCTTGGCCGGATCGCCTGGCCAAACCCAGATGAAGCCGTATTTTTCAATGACCGGGAAACTTTTAACACACGGAAAACCGCCCACACGCTGCATAGGCATGGAAACGGTCTTGCCATCGCTGCCCATGGCCAAGCCGTGATAACCGCACACGAGATTGCCGTTTTCGACGTAACCCAATGACAACGCAGCACCCCGGTGTGGACAGAAGTCCTCAACCGCACAGGCCTTGCCTTCAGGACCACGATAAAACGCGATGCGCTCGCCGCAGATCTGGCGACCCAGCGGCTTGGTGTCGATTTCATCAGGGGTGGCAGCAACGTACCAGGTATTTTTCAGGAACATGATGACCTCTTGCGGAGTAAAGAATGCGCACTGTATTGCACCGGAATGACACAGATTCAGTACACTGAATGTTGTGTAAATTTTACTCCTTGGCAAAATTCATACAACAAGGGTTTACCCTAAATCCAGAAAATCAACCAAAGGGGAAAGCAGAACAATCAACGATCTTTCGGCGGTGCAAAGGGCGCGCGGCTCTGGAGATTGTTGACGTGCACCAGCTTCTTGAGCAGCACCATGAACTGGGTTTCCTCGGCCTCGGAGAAGCCGGCGAAAAGACGATGATGCAGGCGATCAATGCCCGACTCGACCTGATGAAGCAAGGTGCGCCCTTCGTCAGTAAGATGCAAGGCACGCTGACGCCGGTTACGCGCATCGACATGGCGCGTCAACAAACCTTTTTCCTCGAGCCGCGTTGCCACACTGGCTGCCGTAGATGTATCCATGGCCACCAGGCCCGCCAGCGATACCTGATCAATTCCAGGATGCTCGCGCAGGGTACGCAAAATGGCATATTGAACCGGCGTTACCAATTGCCCCATTTCGTCATGAAAAATTGACGCTGCAATTTGATGGGCACGACGCAACAAGTGGCCCGGCTGAATATACAAATCGGTGGGCTGACTGTCGGAATGCGGCTCAAGGCTGGGCTGGTTCATGCGCAAATCTGCAAAAGGTTGAGGGTGGTACAAGCAAACCAGCATCATACCAAGTAGACACGCCGCACCTCAGTGTCTGTTGGCGTGATAAGGGTGCAGGGCAGGATAAAATCGGTATCGCCGCGACACGCCATGGTCTGTTGGATCGATCGCCACGATGATCGGCCTGATTCATAACCCTGCGGATTGCGACACCACCCTGCCCTCTTTCCGAATCTTGCAGCCTCTTGCGCTGCACAACATTATTATCGAATCTGCTGATGTCCAAAACCGAGATTGCAAACTCCGGCCACACCCCCATGATGCAGCAGTACCTTCGCCTGAAAGCGCAGGCTGGCGCGCATCTGCTGTTCTACCGGATGGGCGATTTCTATGAAATGTTCTACGACGACGCCGAACGCGCGGCCCGGCTGCTGAATCTGACGCTGACCAAACGCGGCACATCGAACGGCGCCCCCATCCCCATGGCGGGTGTACCCTTTCACGCCATGGAAGGGTATCTGGCACGATTGGTCGCGCTGGGGGAATCCATCGCTATCTGCGAGCAAGTGGGCGACCCGGCCACCAGCAAGGGGCCGGTCGAGCGCCAGATTGTCCGTATCGTCACGCCCGGCACGCTGACTGACGAGGCCTTGCTGCCTGCCAAAGCCGACCGCCTTATCGCCGCCGCATGGGTGACGAAACAGGGCAAAACACACACTGCGGCGCTGGCATGGATGAATCTGGCGAACGGTCAGTTCGCCGTTTCGGAATGCACACCCGAACTGCTGGACACCGAATTGCACCGGGTCGCACCCGCCGAACTGATCTGCCCTGAAGGTCAGAACCTGTCATTGAACGACGGTACCCCCGTTCGACACCTGCCCGACTGGCATTTCGAAAAAGACAGCGCCCGCAGTACGTTGCTGAGCCATTTCGGTACCGACTCGCTGGCCGGATTTGACCTGGCCGAGACCAGCCCGTGCATCGGCGCTGCCGGTGCCCTGCTGTACTACGTGCGCCAGACGCAAAGCCAGGCACTCAGCCACATCCAAGGCATACGGGTCGACCGCCCCGGCCAGTATGTGGTGCTCGACCCGGTAACGCGGAAAAACCTGGAACTGACTGAAACCTTGTCGGGCGAAGCCGGCCCTACCCTGTTTTCAACGCTGGACCATTGCCAGACCCCGATGGGCAGCCGGCTGCTGCGCCACTGGCTGCACCACCCGTTGCGCGACAATGCGCCGGTCCTTGAACGCCAGGGCATCATTACGTGCCTGCTGTCGACTGCGGTCACGCAAGACGCCTTCAGCGTCAACCCGCTGTTTGCCCTGCGACAAGTGCTGCGAAATTTTCCCGACGTCGAGCGTATTGCCACCCGTATCGCCTTGCGATCGGTTCGCCCACGTGAACTGGCCAGCCTGCGCGATGCCCTGCACCTGTTGCCGGAACTGGCCCGCCATCTTCTGGGTGCATTCACCCTGACCCTGCGCTGTCGCAACAAGCGGAACAGCTGCATTTACCGCCTGATCTTGCCCGCACGCTTGATACGGCAATCGCCCAGGAGCCTGCCGTCATGGTGCGTGACGGCGGTGTGATTGCCACTGGCTACGACGACGAGCTCGACGAGCTGCGGCGTCTGGCTGCCGACAATGGCGACTTCCTGCTGACGCTGGAAGCCCAGGAACGCGAACGCACCGGTATCGCCAATCTGCGCGTTGAATTCAATCGCGTGCATGGGTTTTTCATTGAAGTGAGCAAGGGACAAACGGACAAAGTGCCCGACGACTACCGGCGTCGGCAAACGCTGAAAAATGTCGAGCGCTACATCACACCTGAACTGAAAACCTGGGAAGACAAGGTGCTGTCGGCCAAAGATCGCAGCCTGGCCCGCGAAAAATACCTGTTCGAACAGCTGCTCGATACCCTGGCAGGCAGTGTGCCCCTCTTGTCGGCCTGTGCCAGTGCCCTTGCACAGATTGATGCACTTGCCGCGTTGGCCGAGCATGCGCAATCCAGCCAATGGGTAGCCCCCACCCTGTCCGACACAGCCGAGATTCACATCGAACAGGGGCGTCATCCGGTTGTCGAGCACAGCATCGAACGCTTCATTCCCAATGACTGCTCCTTGATACTACCCGGCGCATGCTGCTGATTACAGGCCCGAACATGGGCGGAAAATCAACCTACATGCGCCAGGTGGCGCTGATTGTGCTGCTGGCTCGTATCGGCAGCTTTGTGCCGGCTACCGCAGCCACCATTGGCCAGATTGATCGCATCTTCACGCGCATTGGCGCCGCCGATGACCTGGCTGGCGGGCGCTCGACCTTCATGATGGAAATGACAGAGGCCGCCGCCATCCTGGCCGCCAGCACACCGTACAGCCTGGTGCTCATGGACGAAATTGGCCGGGGTACCTCGACCTATGACGGCCTGGCACTGGCCTGGGCCATCGCCTACCGTCTGCTGACCTACAACCAGGCCCTGACGCTGTTTGCCACCCACTACTTCGAAATCACCCGCTTGCCCAACGAAGTTCCGCACGCCCTGAATGTCCATCTGGCCGCAGCAGAATCGCCGTCAGGCATTGTGTTTCTGCATGAAGTCCAACCCGGGCCAGCCAGCCGCAGCTACGGTATTCAAGTGGCCCAACGCGCCGGGATCCCTGCTGCAGTCATCCGGCATGCCGGTAAAGAACTGGCGCGACTGGAAGCCGCCGGCGGGGCAACACCACAGCTCGACCTGTTTTCCAACCTGGCTGAGGCTGACCCTTTACCCAATGTGCCCTCGAATCCGGTACCGGCCAACGCCCCTGCTCTGGAACAACTGCGCGACACCCTTGAGCAGGTCAACCCGGATACACTGACACCCCGCGAAGCCCTCGAGCTGATCTATACCTTGCGATCCCGACTCCATGAACATTGACCTTCCCCTTGCCTTGCTGGGCAACATCAGCCCCGCCGATTTCATGCGCGACTACTGGCAGCGCAAGCCCTTGCTGATCCGGCAAGCCATCCCCGGTTTCAAGCCCTCGCTATCCATTGCCGACATCAAGGACCTGGTCAAGCGCGAGGAAGTTGAGTCACGCCTGATCTGGCACGATGATGAAGGCTGGCACATGAAGACCGGCCCGTTCAACCGCTTGCCCGGCGCGCGCAAACCCGACTGGACAATCCTGGCCCAGAACGTTGATGCGCACGATGACAACATGGCCGCCCTGATGCACCAGTTCCGGTTCATCAGCGATGCCCGCCTTGATGACGCCATGATCAGTATCGCCACCGAAGGTGGTGGTGTCGGCCCGCACTTTGACAGCTACGATGTATTCCTTCTGCAAGCCGCAGGACAGCGTCGCTGGCGTATCAGCACACAAGACGACCTTTCACTCGTGCCCGGGTTGCCGCTCAAAATCCTGGCCAACTTCCAGGCTGAACAAGAGTTTGTGCTGGAGCCGGGCGATATGCTTTACCTGCCGCCGCATGTGGCCCACGACGGCGTAGCACAGGGCGACTGCATGACGATTTCGATCGGGTTCCGGGCACCCACAACGGGCGCTCTGGCACGCGGCCTGCTGGATGCGGCCGGCGACCAGATCATGGCTCGTCTGGGTGATGACAGCGGCCTGTACGCCAACCCGCCACTGCCAGGCCCTGTGCTTGCGGATGCCTACAAAGACCGGGGGCTATAGCTACAACACACCCGGCGCAGTTGCCAGACGGCCTGATTGATGCGGCCCTGGCAGCAGTGCAGCGCGTGGCGTTCACGCCCGAATTGGCCGAGCGTTTTCTGGGCCAATGGCTCACCGAGCCATCACGGGCGGCCTGGTTTGAGCCCGGCGATCACAGCCTGGACTTGGTCGACGGCGTGCCATCGCAAGGGCGTTTCGTGCTTGATCGCTGTACCCGCATGATGTACCGGGGCACCAGCCTGTTCATCAATGGGGAAGTGGCCCCGCTGCAGGCCGAAGACTGGTTGAAACGCCTGGCCGACGAACGCGGGCTGACCGCTTCTGAAGTGAACCGTGCCCAACCTGCGGACGAAGCACTGGACATGCTGACGGCCTGGCTGGATGACGGCTGGCTTCAGTATCTGCCCGACTGACCCTGCACCACCTGTGTGCCGGCCTTGTCGGCCGGCACACAGGGCACGGTTTACATATTGCTGGACAACACGTTGATGATGCGTTTGGCCGTATCGGAGTTGTCTTGCTGGCCGTTGGCATCGAGCACGGTCACGACCGAGCTGCTACCCTGGTCGGCCACACGGATACGGAATGTGCGGGGTTCGGACGTACCCTTGCCACCAAACATCCGCTGGAACACGTTGGGCTGCTCGATTTTCTGACCCGTGTCGGTATCGAGGTAACGGACGTAATAATCGCCCGCCGAACGATCGCGGTCTTCGACATAGAAGCCGGCCGAATCGATAGCCACGCCAACACGACGCCACGCACGATCGAAGGGCTCGGCCAGCGCAAGCACAGCCTGGCCGGAAACCGCCGGTTCGATCACCGGAGAGCCGGGCTGTTTCTGTGCTGCAGTGACTTTAGCCTGAGCCGTCTGGATATCGGTACCCAGGAAGACCATCAGACGGGCCAGCATGGCCGCATTCAGGTTGGGATCTTCTTTGCCAGCCACCCATTTCCAGCCCGAGTTGTCGGCCGTACCGGTTTCAACCATTTGCTGGTGACTGATATAGACCTCGGTTTTACCATTGACGCGCTCGATACGGGTACGGAAACGTTCACGCTCGCCGCTGTCGAAAACCTGGTCAAAAATGGCACCCAGCGCCGTTTTGATCCAGCCTTCGGGAATCTTGGCGCGGTTTTCAGCCCAATCGGTAACGATCATGCCGGCCTTGGGGTCTTGAGTCTGGATCGTGAAACCTTGTTCACCCCAGAACTCGATGATTTGCGGGTAAACCTGTTCGGCGGGACGATTGACCACCAACCAGCGCATTTCACCGTCACGCACAACATTGACGTCATCAACGGACGGCAAAATGTTTTGCACCCCGTGCTGGACCCACGGTCTTGCTGCGCTGCGGCGTACTGGCTGAATGTGGTGGTTCCTTCCGGCGCGCGATAACGGGCGTCCTGGTTGGCCTGGGTAAGGTCGGGGGAATACTGAGCGGATCACCGGCAACCGTACTGCGGTACTTGACAGAATCTTCGGTGCCCATGATTTGATTCAACTGGGAACAGCCCGAGAGCAAAACCACGCCCACACCAAGGGTAAGGGCGGAAAAGCGTTTATTTAAGCGCATCTTGATCATTAAATTAAGCCCACGTCTTTTAAAGCGTTACGCACCACGACATGGTACTGCTCGTTTAAGGGAGTTAAAGGTAGACGACACCCCGATTGAACCAGACCCATTTCGGCCATGGCCCACTTTACGGGAATTGGATTGGCTTCGACGAACAATACCTTGTTGAGCTGGGCCAGGCGCCCGTTGAGCTCGCGGACACGGGCAACGTCACCACCAAGCGCCGCGCTGCACAAATCATGCATGAGACGTGGCGCCACATTGGCGGTGACCGAGATGTTGCCACGCGCACCCAGCAAGATAAGCGCAGCTGCAGTGGCGTCGTCGCCACTGAAGACCTGAAAGGCCTCGGGTTTGTGATGCAGCAGCCAGCCGCCACGAGCAATGTCACCCGTAGCGTCTTTGATACCAATGATGCCGGGCACCTGTGCCAGACGCAACACAGTATCGTTGCTCATGTCCGCAACCGTACGGCCCGGCACGTTATACAAAATGGACGGTAAATCAACCGCTTCGGCAATCGTACGAAAGTGACGGTACATGCCTTCCTGAGTGGGCCTGTTGTAATACGGCACCACCGACAAACCCGCCTGGGCACCCGCCTTGAGAGCGTACTCGGACAACTCAATGGCTTCTGCCGTAGAGTTGCCGCCCACACCGGCAATGACCGGAATGCGCCCTGCCGCATGCGTTACCGCGACACGGATAAGTTCGGCGTGCTCTTCCATACTGACGGTGGGTGATTCCCCGGAGGTACCCACGACGACCAGCGCATCGGTACCCTCTTGCACGTGCCAATCGATAAGTTTGCGATACGCCGGCAGATCGAGACTGCCATCAGGAAGCATCGGGGTGGCCAGAGCCACCATGCTGCCCTGAAACGCGGGCATCGCCGTTTCGGTACTGACCATAATGAGAATAGACTCCGAGAATTCAAGATAACGCTAAAGTTTAACGGATTAGCCGTAAAACAGATATTGCCCGCTGCCGGTTTTTTAAAGAAACAAACGCACAATGCCTTGCCCGAACAACAGCAGCGGCTGCAACAACACCCAAAGCGCACCCGTCAGCATCAAAACAATAAGAATCAGCATGCCATAGGGCTCGATTCGCTGGTATTGCCACGCCATGCGGTCGGGCAACAGACTGAAGACAACGCGACCGCCATCAAGCGGTGGCAAAGGCAGCAGGTTCAGCGCCATCAGCACCAGATTGACATTAATGCCGGCGAAGGCCATTTGCACCCAGAAATCAGTCGGGCTCATACCCGACGAAATGAACAGCTTCAACGACAGTGTCCACAAGATAGCCATGACAAGATTTGACCCCGGGCCAGCCAGCGCCACCCAAAGCATGTCACGCTTGGGATGACGCAACCGCCCCCAGTCGACGGGAACCGGTTTGGCCCAGCCGAACAACATGCCGGCCCCCATCATTTTGGTCGTGAACAGCAGGAACAGCGGTACGGCAATCGTACCGATGGGATCAATGTGTTTAATGGGGTTCAGGGTGACGCGCCCCAATTGCCAGGCGGTCGGGTCGCCAAACATGCGGGCGACATACCCGTGCGCCGCTTCATGCAAGGTGATGCCGAACAGCACCGGCAAAGCATAAACTGTGATGGTCTGAATAAGGGAGTCAAAACCCATGAAAATAGTCCGCTGGGGTTAATCAAGACCGAGGCTGGCCAGGTTACCCTGCCCCCGGCGCAAAACAACAGGCTCAGAACCGGTCAGGTCAATAACCGTCGTGGGCTCGAGAGGGCATGCACCGCCATCGATGACGGCAGCCAGAGCGTGTCCATAACGTTCAAGGATTTCTTCAGCGTCGTTCAGGGGCAGCTCTTCGCCCTCCGGAATAAGCGTGGTGGAGATGAGCGGCGCGCCGGCCTGAGCCAGCAGTTCAAGGGCAACGGGGTTATCGGGCACCCGGATACCGATGGTTTTACGCGACGGATGCGAGACCCGTCGCGGCACTTCACGCGTGGCCTCAAGGATGAACGTCCAGGGACCTGGCGTTGCCATTTTCAGGAAACGGTACTGGCGATTGTCGACCCGGGCAAACTGGCCGATTTCAGCCAGATCACGGCACAACAACGTCAGATGATGACGTTCATCAAGCCCCGGATACGCCGTAGGGCGTCGGCCGCCGACTTGTCATCCAGATGCGCCACAACGGCATAGCTGGAGTCTGTCGGCAGGGCGACCAACCCCCTTTTTCGATCAGCTGACTGGCTTGCTTGAGCAAGCGGGGTTGAGGATTTTGCGGGTGAACAGTGAATAATTGGGCCATGGACGTTACGCATAAAGGTTTAGGCACACATAGTAAGCGATTGGCGCCTGCCAGCCCAAAGTGTAAGGGCTGACACCCCTTGGCGCAAAGCCACAGCAAGCGGCTCCGGAAGAAGACGTTCAACAGGCTGAATACCCTGCGTCAGACCTTCATGTTACTCCTACCGCTCCGGTAAAACCCGCACGCCAGACCTGGCCACAAAGCTTTCATAGCTGATCGGCGGACCGGCCTTCGCTGTCGGGCTGTTCTCCTGGAAATGCACCCATGACCGGCCGGTCGTCGCATCGTAGACAACCTTGAACAAGTGTGTTGGCACAGCCACCCGGCCCTCTCCGATACGTTTCGGCCGATTGCCATACACCGGTCCGGTAAAGACATACACATCGCCCTTGGCACGCATGATGTACTTGCGGGTGTCCTGCTCGATTTTTGACCAGGCCCCCGAATTGTGACGCTGATCCTGCGGAACCATATTAGCCAGGCTGAAGCTTTGCGCCATGGCCTCAGGGGTATGCATGTCGGCTGCCGGCGCCATATGACCGCGTGAATAACCCGAACCCCGATAGTCATCCAGGTCCGCTCGCTCTGATACTGGCAATCGCGCTTCCGGATAAAAGCGGTCTTTTCGCTCAAGGGTCTTCGCCTGCTCCAGCATCCGACGATTAAGGCGCTGGGCAACAAACACCGGCGCCTTGGCCTGGCCGCTGTGCAAGATGGCGAATGAGGAAAAACACAGTTCGCGCAACCCCGGTGCTGCGGGTACCGCTGGCGGCTTGCCCGGGAAAAACTCCGGGCAGTCTTTGAATGAGGTCTGGATCCACTGCGCATCCCCGGGCTTTGGCACCGACTCCGGCGCTGATGCAACACCTGACAGGAAAGAGTCCGCAAACAGGGTCAGGTCAAAATGCTCGAACCGGGTCAGGTCAAAACTTGCCAGCCGGGCCAGTTCAGCCAGCTTCGGATTGAAAAAAGCGCTGAAAAAAATGAAAGATGCCGCCGTTGAAAACAGAAGTGTTCGCAGGGACAATCGACCGTGTGGTTTTCTGCGGGTGCTGCGTTTGGACGTTCTACGTGTTGCCATGGGGCGGCATTCTAAACGACCGCTGCCACTTGCGCCGTTACCTCAAGCCGAACCTACCAACGCCACCTGACCTGCTTGCAGGGTTGGCTTTATATAACAAAAACGGGTTTCGGCAAATTACACGAAACCCGTTCAAAATCTGGGGTGACCGATGGGGCTCGAACCCACGACAACCGGAATCACAATCTTGCTTCCCATAAATAGACAGAAACTGAAACGCAGCTAAATCAATGACTTGCAGCGGTAGCCACCCTTTATATAGCTGCGTTTTAGTGCCTATTTTGGCCTACTTCGGTCAAGATTTGGTCAATGGATTACCACCCTTAAGCCGGTCCGTTGAGCCGGATGCACTTGGCATAGTACTCGAGGCTGCGCTTGGGGATGCGTTTCAGTGAGGGCTGGTCGATGTGTATCAGGCCGAAGTGCTTGCGCAGGCCCAGCACCCATTCCCAATTGTCCGTCGAAGACCAATAGAACATCCCCTTCAGCTTGACGCCTTGCTGGTAGGCGTCGTGGGCGGCCCGGATATATCCTTGCATGTACTTGATGCGCAAGGGGTCGTTCACCCATCCATCCTTGGGAGCTTCTTCGGCCACGGGAAAGCCGAACTCCGTGGCGATGATGTCGGGTGCATCGTAGTCTTTGTGAGCTTTTAGCAGCACCTTGGTATACGTGTCGGGGTCATAGGGCAGTTCATCGGTTCGTTCGAGCTCGGCGGGCGGCTCAACCAGCGCGATACCCACCGGAGAATCAGGGTCGGCCTTGACGAACGACCGGGAGTAGAAGTTCAAGCCGAAGAAATCGGGCTTGACCGCAATGGCCTCCATATCGCCGTTCTGAATATAGGGTTCCACCAGCGGCAGGACCAAAGAAGGATACCCGCGACCATAAGCCGGCGCGGGAACCGCCTCGTTCCATAGAACATCCATGAAGCGTGCGGCTGCCACGTCTTCGGCGCTGCCAGAGGGGGCTTCGAACGGCATGATGTTGAAGGCGGATGAAACCCGTGTGCCAGAGGACGTGTTTGCCCGGACGGCCGTCAGCGCCCTGCCGTGTGCAAGGTTGACATGATGGAGGGCCGCCCCCAAGTAGCGCCGGGATCGGTAGCCCGGAGCGAAAATGCCTTGACCATAGCCAAAGATGGGAATGATGCCGGGCTCGTTGAACAGCAGCCAGGTCTTGGCCCGGTCGCCCACCAGGCGCGCCATGATTTCGGCGTAGTCCCCCATTCTGCGGCTGATGTCGCGATCCAGAAAATCGCCGGCCCATAACGGGATGTCCCAATGGAACAAGGTCGGAACAGGCTCCAGGCCATGCTCCAGCATGGCGTCGATCATGCGATCGTAGTGATCCAGGCCCCGCATATTGGGAGCGTCCGGGGATTCGGGCTGCACTCGCGACCAGGCAAAAGAAAACCGAAACGCCTTTACGCCGGAAGCCTGCAGCAGTTTGAATTCGTCCAGATAGCGGGAGTCGAATTCGGTATTGCGCACGTTGTTCGTGCCGTCCGCAGAGCCGCCGATGTTGTCGATGAAGACGTCCCAATTGCTACGTCCGCGATTGGCGCGGCTTTCCGATTCGGGCGCCGAGGTTGCCACGCCCCACA
This sequence comes from Neopusillimonas aromaticivorans, assembly GCF_030344915.1. Lineage (GTDB taxonomy): Bacteria > Pseudomonadota > Gammaproteobacteria > Burkholderiales > Burkholderiaceae_B > Neopusillimonas > Neopusillimonas aromaticivorans. The sequence goes on from NZ_CP128233.1 coordinate 480,339, forward strand.
AGAAGTCTTGGCCAAAGGTCGGCTCTTTGGCCCAGGCAAAACGCGGCAGTATCGTGGCCGCGGTCGTAGCGCCCATTCCTTTGAGGAAGGCGCGGCGGGAGATCGGAAGTACAGACATCATTCGCTCGTCGTAGGAAGGTGAGGAAGCCGGAGCTCCATGAGATGCATACGAAATGAAGCGCCCCGGCTTTCGTGGAGGGCGTCATGGGTCGGATTCATCTCTAATCTGGAGCGCTTTTCTCCCAAGAGCCTTTTTGACGGCAGCATCATCCGGCTTGCATCCTGTTTGGGACGTCCATACATCCGGATGCGCGAACCGGCTAAACAATGCGCTAGTCGTCGGCAGGCGGGATGCACGTAGCGATGTAGCGATGAAACAGGATGGAGGAAGAGCCCGTGTCGCGCGGCATGGCCTTTTGCAGGCCGCGCAATTCTTTTGGGGCAACGCCGAACCTATCGTGAAAGAAACGCGAAAAATGCGATCGGCTCGAGAAGCCACATTTATAGGCAAGCTCCTTCAGAGACAGCCTCTGGCCGTCCTTGTGCAGGATCATGCGATACGCCAGATCCAGACGTTTGTCCCTGATCAGCCGCGCCACGCCCTTGTCAGACTGGAACGTGCGGTATAGATGCGAGTGCGACAGCCTGAAGTGATGCATGATGGACTCGGGCCCGAGTGAGGGGTCCGAAAGATGGCGGTCGATGTATTCGAGGATGCGCTGCCGCATCGAGAGGTTGATCGCCATGCATTGCTCGTGTGTCAAGGTGGCTCCGCTAAGCGCCGCTTTTACGAGCATCATCAGCGATTCACCCACGCCCGGCATGGCGTGGGCCTCCATGTCGTCGAGCAGCCCATCGAGCGACACGATGAAATCGAACAGCAGCCGGTTGGTGGGTACATTGCCCCGCAGCACCACGCCGTGCAGGTTCCGTGTTGTCCAGTTTTGGCCGATGTCTTTGCGAGGGATGACGAGAGTAATCCTGGCGCCGGCTTCCTTCAGGCTGATCAATGGACGCGCAAGGTCCAGGATGAACATGTCGCCGGGCTGGGCGAGCAGATCTTTGCCGGCGAAATCACCCCGGTATTCTCCGGCGAGAATCAGTTGCAGCAAGTAGAAATCCAGATCCGTCTGAGTGATTAGGTTGAACGTCGTGTTGCCCAGCACCATGTTGCCGAACAGGCGCGAGCGCACCGATCCCGATATGCCTTCGTCGCCCGCGGGCGTGATTTCATACAGCAGGGATGACGTCTCGCGCCAGAAATCGTCACGTATCGATTCCTCGACCATGTCGGTCGAGATGTAGAAACCACCTTCCATCATGTTTTCTCCGGCAGCGAATCAAACGGTTGAACGACGCGTTAAGCTGCATGATTCAATCATGAAAGGGCAGCGATAGCGTCAGGTAGACGGCGGTGCCTTCGACACGGTTCCGGGTATTGAACTCACGCAAAACCTTCAAGCGCGCCTGGATGGGTGTGTTTTCCCACTTGAATGCATGGCTGGCCGTGAGCCCAAGGGCGGCCGTGCGTCCGCGAAATCCGCCAAGCACCGCGCCGTCTCCGCTGTCATCGCTGATCTGCTGATGATAATAGCCGATGGCGCCCAGGGTGGTGCCAGGGCCGGCGATGTCGCGGGAGACCGCGGCTCCAGGTGCCACTCTGTGCCGGTTCGGTAATTCGTCTTCGGGTTGTTGCCGTTGAAAGTCACGCCGACCACGCCGGATATGTCCCAGCCTACGGCGGGGTCGTACCAGTCCCGGCCATGTACACGTCGGCGCCCCAGCGATGAAAGGCGATGTTCGACATGGAGTTCCCTCGATAATGTCCGGCGGGCACGTTGACCATGCCGACAAGGCTCCAGTGATAGGATCCGTTTTGCCACCCCAATGTGCCGGTGACGACCGGATCGCCCAGGGCCGTCACGCGGCTGGTGGTGTCGCCGGCGTAAGGGCCGAGCACCAGATCGGCATCGATGTACTGATGGCCGTAAGGCAGGGTCAGCCCCAGTGCCAGCCGGCCGTCCAGCAACTTGTACGGTGTGGACCAGACCAGGGTCGGCAGATTGATCAGAGCCTGTGCTTTGAGGCCGACGGCCACCTGGCCGCCGGTGGGCAGGGATTGCGATGCGTCCGCCCGCGCCGTGTAGTAGTAGACGTCGTTCTGCAGATACAAGCCGGGCGCGGGCACGACGCCGGCCATCGGGCCCTTGGACCCCAGCAGATAGAAGCTGCTGCCGTTTTCCGAGGCGAGGGCTTGCGTGCCCGTCAGCGACAGTGCCGCGCTGAAGGCCAGCGCGGCTAACCACGATTTTTGCTTGACGCGCTGCTTCATGCCACGCCGTTCATCTTGATGCACTTCGCGTAATAGGCCAGGCTGGCCTTGGGTGTGCGCTTCTGTGTGGCGCGATCCACCTGGATCAGCCCGAAGGTTTTGGTGAAGCCCATGGCCCACTCCCAATTGTCCGTGGCGGCCCAGTAGAAAACGCCGCGCAGCTTGACGCCCTGATCGACGGCCTGATGCGCCGCCTGTAAATAAGACCGCAGATAAGTGCTGCGCTTGGGGTCCTGCACAACCCAGTCCACGGGCTGGGGATCTTCCAGTGGGAAGCCCGTCTCAGTGACGTAGATGTCGGGGGCGCCGTATTCGGTGTGAATGCGAAGCAGTATCTCGGTAAGGCCGTCGGGCTCGACCGGCAGCATCTGCGTGGGGATGAGTTTATTGGGGAAATGATCGACTAGCGGCATGAAGCCGAGGGGCGACCCGGCCGCCGCCTGAGCATAGACGCGCGCGTAGTAATTGACTCCGAGGCAGTCGGGCCGCGCCGCGATGTTCTCCATGTCGCCGGCTTTGACAAATGGTTCGACCAGCGTGCGCACTTTTTCGGGATAATCGCGGCCGAACAAGGGGTCCAGCCATGCGCCGTTCCAGAAAGCTTCGGCCATTTCGGCGGCTTGCGCGTCCTCGGGCGAGTCGGTCGCAGGACGTGCCGATTGACAGTTGATGGTGGTGGAAACCCGAGCGTCCTTGGGCAGGTTGGCGCGGGCCGCCGCTATCATCAGGCCCTGGGCCAGATTCTGGTGATGCACCGCCGCGCCCGTTGCTTGCATCGACGCCAGGCCCGGCGCATGAATGCCCAGGGCATAGCCGGCGGCCGCCACGGTGTTCGGTTCATTCAGCGCCAGCCACAGTCCAATGCGGTCGCCGAAGCGGCGTGTCAATATGTCGGCATAGTCGGCCAGACGATGGGTGATGTCGCGGTCGCGCAGGTCGCCCACCCAGGTGGGCATGTCCCAATGGCACATGGTGGCTGCCGGCTTCATGCCTCGACTCAGCATTTCGTCGATGATGCGGTCGTACAGCGCCATCCCCGCTTCGTTGGGTTTGCCGGGCCCGTCCGGCTGGATGCGCGGCCATGCGAAGGAGAATCGGAATGCATTCACACCGGCGGCGGCCAGCATGGCGAAATCCTCGGCGTAGTGGGTTTCGAAGGCCGTATTGACGGCGTTTGTCGAGCCATCGAGAATGTGCCCTTTTTGGTCGGCGAAGTCATCCCAGTTGCTGCGGCCCCGGCCCTGGCGGCTTTCCACCTGCGAAGCCGACGAGGCCACGCCCCATAAAAAGCCGTCGGAGAAGGTTTTCTGCTCGGCGAACGCGGTGGCTGGAAGCCCGGCCAGCATGCCCGAAGCGCCGGCCAGCTTGATGAAATTCCTGCGTGAAATAGATGGAGCTTGCATGTCGATGTCCCTGAGGAAACTGTCGAAGGCCATGGCTCCGGCAGATTCTTATTGCTTGATTTCTCAAAAGAAGACCGATGGTTACCGATTTACCACGGCTTTCCAATAGCAATGGGACAAAAGCGTTATGGATAGGGGAGGTATCCGCCCTTATTTTTTCCGCAGCCTGCCTACCGTCTTGGCGGATATGTCGGCCGGCTGTCCGCCCCATTGTCCGCGAGCCCAGTTGGACAATTGCGCGATCTGCTCGTCGCTGAGCTGCTCGGCGAATCCGGGCATGGCGTACATGCGTTCATTGCCCGCAAAAGCTTGCGTGGGTATGCCTTCCAGCACGACCTTGATGAAGTTGAACGCATCGCTGTTGCTCAGGGCAGCGTTGCCCTGCATGGCGGGGGCAAGGTGGGGATGCCCTCGCCGGCCATGCCGTGGCAGCCTGCGCATGCGGATATATATTGCAGCCGGCCCGTGGCCGGGCCAGGCGCGGTTGGCGTGTCGGTATGGGCGCCGCCCTCCTTCGCGCGTGCGTGGGCGTCGACTGCGGCCGATATCGGCGCTGCGGCCGCGGTTGCCGCCCGGCCGTCGGCCCCGGTAAGCAGGTAGGTCGCCATCGCCTGCACGTCCTGCGCTTTCAGTTCGCTGGTGGAGGCATGGGTAACGGTGTACATGCCGCCAAATGAAGTACCTTGCGGCGACACGCCGGTACGCAGGAAGCGCGTGAGCGTGTCGACTGTATAGCCTTGTCGGGCCAGGGTGGCGGCGCGTATGTCCGGGGCCTGCAGGCCGTCGATGACGGCGCCCTCGAAATGGCGCGAGAAGTTCGTGCCCATCATGAAGTTCATGGGCGTATGGCAGGCCGCGCAGTGGCCCGCTCCTTCCACTAGGTAGGCGCCGCGGGTCCATAGGGCCGATTGTTCGCCGACATCATCGCCAGTGGCCGCCGGCAGGCGGCGCGGCCAGGCCCTCGATGCCTTCTCGCTTGGGAAAGTTCAGGAGATTCCAGAAGTTCATGGCGCCGCGCACCGGCAGCACATAGACGCCGGTGTTGGGCTGGTTGGGCACTGCCAGGGGCGGAATGGTCTGGAGGTAGGCGTACAGCGCGTCGGCGTCCCCGGGCGTGATGCGGTGCAGGAATACATAAGGCATGGCCGGGTACAGGTTACGCCCGTCCCGCGCCACGCCGTCGCGCAGGGCGCGGTGGAAATCGGCCCGAGTGTAGCGGCCGATGCCATGCACAGGGTCCGGCGTAATGTTGGTGGAATGCAGCGTGCCGAATGGCGTCCCGATGGCGACGCCGCCGGCCGCCAGCGGCCCTTGCGGGGTGGAGTGGCAGCCGAAGCAATCGGCCGCGGCGGCCATCTCGCGCCCGCGCGGCAGCAACTGCCGCATGTCGTCGACGCTGAGCGGCTGCTCGACATCCGCGCCCACGCTGGAGCTGCGGAAGAACCCCAGGTACACAGCCAGCATCAGCAGGGCAAGCAGCAAGAGCACGGCCCAGAGCGCGCGGCGCATTCGGTGCGATGTCATGGCACTCGTCCTCCTTAGTCGGTAACACAGCCCGGAGTGGCCAGGGCAACTTGCCGGACGGCTTCGTGGTAACGCACATAGCCCGTGCAGCGGCAGATATGCGCGTCCAGCGCCGTTTCTATGGCCGCCTCCAAGTGCTCGCGTCGAATAGGCGCGCGTTTGAGCTCATCGATGAAAACGGTGGCGCCCGCCACGAAACCGGCGGTGCAATAGCCGCACTGGAAAGCAAAGTGCTCGACGAATGCCTGCTGCACCGGTGTCAACGATTCGAGGCGACCTTGGGCATCGTGCGTGGCATGCCCCTCAATGGTGACAATGGACTTGCCGTTGAAGTAGTGCGCATCGAAGATGCAGGTGCGGGTTTCAGCCAGCGTGCCGTCCGGGCGCTTTTCCATGACGGCACAGGCATGGCATATCCCTTGCCCGCAACCGAAGTGGGTGCCCGTGAGGTTAAGGTATTCGTGCAGGAAGTGGATCATCGGCATGCCGGCGGGCACATCGATCGGACCGATGTCCTGGCCGTTGATAGTCAGGGCTAGCGGCCGCTTTTCAAGAGTCATGACAGAGCCTTTCTGATCTTGCCCGGTGTAATGGGAAAGTGATGAAATCGTGCGCCGATGGCGTGCGCCACGGCGTTGGAAATAGCCGGGATGACCGGGATCATCACCACTTCGGCCAGGCCCTTGGGGGTGAAGAGTCGGACTGCGGAGGCAGATACTCGGCGGTCTGCCGCCACACTGCCACGTCGGAGGCGCGCGGCACTGTGTAGCGGTTGAAGTTCCAGGTTCCGTTGCCAGGGCCATCGCCGTATAGCGGCAGGTCTTCCATCAGGGCATGGCCAATGCCCATGGCCAGGCCACCTTGCTGCTGGCCCGAAACCAGTTCGGGCACGATGACCATGCCGGTATCCAGCACGCTATGGTGCTTCAATACGCGCACTTCGCCGGTGTGAGTGTTGACGTCGACCGCCACCAGGCACGCCGCCGCCGTATACTGCGTGACCCCGGCCCTGTTGCGGTCCGTGGAGGGAAACTGCACTGTGGTGCGCTTTATGAAGTGGTAGCCGCCTGTGGTCATGAGACGCTTGTATTCGTCGGGCGCGCCATCGCCGTAGCGTACCGCCAACGCATCGACAGGCAGTGTCCGCAGGCCCGCGCCGGGTATGTCGAACTCTGCGCTGGCCCACTGCCATCGGCTGAAACAATGCACCGCCACGCCGGTGATCAATCCAAGTTCATGCGCCTTGCGGGCGATATCCTCAAATGGAATGGGCGACATGCCGCCGCCACCGATGCCGCCATTCACTAAGCGCAGGTCTTGCATGCGCATATCGCCGCTTGCCAACTGGCCGCCGGCCGGGCCGCCGCCCCAGATGGCTTGGGCGGCCGGCCATATCGTGTTTTCGAGTAGAAAACGGGCCGCCTGGCGCGTGCTGAAACCAATGAAGTACGCGCTATTGGATGCGCTCATGGGCGGTAACAGGCTGGGCACCCAATAGGGATCGCGCGCCAGTTCGTCTTGCTGCTGTTGTGTCAGGGTAAAGGGAATTTCGTTGCTTACCAAAGGAAGCTGTTCGAACGCGGTGATGCCAAAAACGGCAACGTCGGGGACCTTGCCCAGTATGCGCTGGACCATGATCTGCTGTGCCGTGGTGGCGCCGGTGCCGATTTCCTGCGTGCAATGGCGCATGGCAAGCACGCCCTGCGCGTCAAACTCAAGCACCAGCGCGCCCGTATCGGCACCCGAGCCGTAATCTTTCTGTGCTTGCGCAAACCCCAGGCCATAGCGATGCCCCGGGTGTGCGGCTTCGTAGGAGGCTTTGTCCGTTTCGCGGTTGCGCCAAAGCGGATGCGCGGCGGCCCGATCGAGCATTTCGAGGTTGCGCGGATCGCCCTCGGGCACAGCACCCTGGGTGTTGGGATAGCCGGGCCGTTGTGCATTGCGTCGGCGCAGCTCGATGGCGTCCAAACCCAGTTCGGCGGCGATTTCATCCACCATGACTTCTGTCATGGTCATTGCCTGTAAAGCACCGTAGCCGCGCATTGAGCCCGCTTCCACGGCCGGCGAAGACAGCGCTACGCCGGCCAGGTCGGATTGCGGGAAGTAGTAAATGGACTGGGCCGCGGTGGCCGCCACCTGGGCCACCGAAAACGAGAAGTTCGCGCGACCTCCGCCATTGCAGGTGTACTCGCCTTTCAAAACATCGAAAAGACCGCTGCTGCGGTCCACGGCGATGGTCACGTCCATGTCGATGGCGTGGCGCTTCATGCCCATCTGGAATTGATCGTAGCGTGTGTTCGCGAGGCGCACGGGCCGGCCGGCGCCATAGAAACAGGCGGCGATGGCGTAATAAGGAAAAATGGAGTGGTCTTTCGAGCCATAGCCCACCGTCGAGCCCGTAAGCAACTCGATTTTCTCTACCGGGAAACGCGGGTTGTCCTTGACCATCAGGGCCGCCACCCGGGCCACCTCGTAGGGCGACTGCGTGGCGGTGATCAGACAAAGCGTGCGCGTATGCGGGTCGTACCATGCGTTGCCATTGTCCGGCTCCATGGCGCAAGGGTCGATGGACTGTGAATAGCCTTGCCGCCGCAGCACGAATTTGCGAGGGTCTGCGCGAGCCTCTTCGAGGCGTTGTTCTATGGCTTGTGCGGCATCCATCCCACGACGCATGGCATCGCCGCTCTCGCGGGCCACTTGTTCGGAATCAAGTGTTACGCCACCGCCCCTGTGCTTGAGCGCCACCACGTGAGGAATGAATGGGTTGTCGTCGTCCGGCTTGGGCCACGCAGGTTTATCGCCTTCGAAGGCCCCCAGATGACGGCGTCTTGCATGGGCGAGTACAGTGGCGGGTCGGTGGGCGTTGCGCCGCCGATGCGCACATAGCGCGCCGCCCCGTAAGGTGGCGGCGGCACGGGGCCTGTTTGCTCGCCGTAGAGGACGGCTTCGGGTGCGAACTGCAATCGTCTCCGGGCGACCTGGAAACGTTCGAAATCCTGGTACACCAGCATGGCCACGGGGTGGCCAAACATGGAAGGCGTTTCTCCTTTTGGCGTAAGCAGGTGGCGACCGTAGAAGTCGGGACCCAAATCGGGCGGATCAGGCGCGTGTATGCCATCGCGCTCCAGGTCTTCGTGCAGCACCAAGCGATCAGGTTGCAGATGGCTTCCCAATAGAGAAAGGTCCACCCCTTCGAAACGTCGATCTGCCTGCGTGGCCTTGATGAAGAAGACGTGCGCCTGTTGTTCGGGCCAGCCCGGCAGGTCGCGGGCGCGATAGTCGTAGGCAAAGACCTTCTCGCCTGTCACCTTGCGCAGCGCATCCCATCGGTAGCGGGGCGATCCGTCGGTGTTCAGCCAGTTTTTGGAATGTGCCCCTGAATGCACTGGACCGCCTGGGCGGCGGGAAGGCGGGCAAACATCAGGGTGATGCCTCCGACCGTTCCCAACTTGATGAACTCGCGCCGCGAGAGCCCCTACCCATTTGCGCCCCTTCCGTCTTGGTTTTATAAGCTACAGCGATCAAGGTACCGCACATCCGCTACGAGAGTAGCCGCGGGCCTCGAGATTGGGGGTAGTTTAGCTACGGTTAAAGAAAGTGGCAATGTTCGGCAGTGATCGGGGGAGCGGGTAGCGGGGTTTGCTGCACGATATCGCGGCCCTCAAGCATGCCGGCAAAAAGCCAACGCCAATTTCAGTGTTCGTATTTGCCAATCGTCGTGGACAGCCTTACACCGCGCCTGGCTTCCAGTGCATGTGGGCGAAGGTCATGACTGACTGGCTGAGCGAAGGCGAAACTCGCGAACGCTTCACGTTTCCTGACCTAAGGGCCAATGACATGACGCACATAATGGAAGGGAAAAAAGACCCGGAAACGCACTCGAATCCGGCAACGACCCGGAGAGTTTACGACCGGCGGCGAGTAAGGAAAAATATCGCCTTTGAGGTAGTGCATGTCACCAAGTTTGGGACATGTCACCATTTGATGGTTTCCTGAAATGCCGGAAAGCCACATGAATATTGGGGTGACCGATGGGGCTCGAACCCACGACAACCGGAATCACAATCCGGGACTCTACCAACTGAGCTACGGTCACCACTAAAGAGCATTAGTTTAGCATAAGATTTTCGACCCAAGCAAGTGAACCCGAGAAGTTTCTATATACTCTACGTTGAAACGGGTTGCCCTTAGGGCACTTACCCACCGTCAACACCGTTCAAGAAACGCCATGAATTCATTTGAAACGATATTCGCAGACTACTGGCCGCACATTGCATTTGCGCTGAGCCTGCTGATTGGCGCCATTGCCGCAGTTCACGCGGCCATGACCAAAACCGATGTCCGTGCCGCCATTGGCTGGGTTGGCGTAATCATGCTTTCCCCATTCTTCGGCGCCTTGATCTACATCATTGCCGGGATCAACCGCATTCGCAAGGACCAGGTCTCACAACAGCGGGATGCCTCATTGCGCGACTACGCCGATGTTGACCTGCCCGCCTTGACGGACGTGGTGCCCTGGTCGGCGCCGCAGTTTGCCTCATTGCACACACTGGGTGACTGCGTCAGCCATTTTGCATTGCACCAGGGCAACCAGATTGACATCCTGAGTGGTGGCGACGAGACCTACCCCGCCATGATTGCAGCCATCGACGCCGCGAGCCGTTCCATCGCGCTGCAATCGTATATTTTCGATAATGATACCGAGGGTCTGAAAGTGGCAGAGGCGCTTGCGCGTGCCCAGGAGCGGGGTGTCCAGATCCGGGTGCTGATCGATGCGGTTGGCGTCAAATATTCACGCCCGCCCATTACCCGTCAGCTGCGCAAGCGGGGTATCCGCACGGCCTTGTTCATGACGAACCCGCTGGGGCTGCGCATGCCGTATGCCAACTTGCGCAGCCACCGGAAAATTCTGGTGGTGGACGGCAAGGTCGGCTTTACCGGCGGCATGAATATCCGGGAAGAGTTTGTCCGCAAGTCACCTGAGACAGATCCCGACCGTGACACTCACTTCCGTTTTGAAGGACCGGTTGTGCAGCAGCTGATGTCCGTCTTTGCACATGACTGGAAATTCACCACCCGCGAAACCCTGCCCTACGACATCTGGTGCTCGCAAGACTGGTCTGCCATCCCCCGAACTCGGTGCCTGCACGCGGCATTCGTTCGGGCCCGGACCGCAGCGTGGGCAGCAACCACAGCATGCTGCTGGGGGCGTTTGCCGTCGCCCAGCAGCATATCCGTATCCAGTCGCCATATTTCTTGCCGGATGCCGCGTTGCTCGGAGCAATCAACACCGCAGCTCGCCGGGGCATCAGAGTTGATATCGTGATCCCGGGCAAAAACAACCTTAAGCTGGTCAACTACGCCATGATGGCCCAGATTGACCAGGTGATCCGCAGCGGCTGTCGCGTCTGGGTGTGCCAGGGCACATTCAATCACTCGAAGCTGATCACCATTGATAATGCCTGGTCCTATATCGGGTCATCGAATCTCGACCCTCGAAGCTTGCGTCTTAACTTTGAGTTTGATGTCGAAATCTATAGCCATGACATAGCCAAACGGCTTTCAGCCATGGTCGATTCAGAAATCAATACCAGCAAGGCCCTGACACTTGAACAACTGTCAGGCATTCCCTTCATGAAACGACTGCGTAACAAGGTTATCTGGCTGGCAAGCCCGTATCTTTGAACGTGACAACCACCTTGCCCCGTACTTCACGACGTGCCAGGCGCTGCAAGCCCTGAACAGCATCTTCAAGACGGATACGCTCGCTGATGACGGGTGCCAAGCGCCAGGCATCGACCACACACGACTCTGCCAGTTGCAAGTCGTCAAGTGGCCCGAACTGCCGGCATACCAACGCCTTCATTCTGACGCGGGCATGGCGCCAGGCCAGCCTTCGAGACGGCTGAAATCAAGATGGTTGGCGGCAATGGCAGGGTCAGGATCCACCAGCCGGGGGATGCAACCCAGATACGGAGCCGGCAAACGCCCGTTCAGCGCCTGAATGTTTTCATTGAAACAGGGCATGTCTGGGTCAACGGTATTGGCCACCCAGCCCGCCAGACGCAAGCCACGGGCCTGGACGGCCTGGGCCGTCAGAACCGCATGACTGATACACCCCAGCCGCATGCCCACCACCAGCACGACCGGCAACGCCAGCGCTTGCGCCACATCGGCCAGATCCTCGGTTTCTGAAATCGGCACGCAAAAGCCACCTGCCCCTTCGACCACAACAGCCTGGGCCTGCAACTGGATCTGCGCAAACGCCTCAAGAATGACGCGGGAAGTCATGGTGATACCGGCGTTACGCGCAGCGATATGCGGCGCAACAGGCTCATCGAACAGATACGGCACAACCCGGTTACGATCAAGGCTTGTATTCACCTGCGACAACAGGATTTCAACATCCTCGTTGCAACGACGCCCGTCGATCTGCTGCGTACCGGCAGCCACCGGTTTCATGGCAGCAACACGCACCCCTGCTTCGCCAGCCCATGCACCAGCGCTGCGGCGACCAGGGTTTTTCCAATTTCGGTATCGGTACCTGTCACAAAACAGGCAAAAGGTGCTTGTGCGTCAGAGATAGGCGTCATCATCAATCTCGCGTTCAGCACGGTTAATGGCTCGGCCCAGGCGGAACACATCGTCTGGCGTGTGGGCCGCGCTGACCGTAATGCGCAGACGAGCGGTATCGGGGGGAACAGTAGGAGGACGAATGGCTGGCACCCACAACCCCTGGTGCATCAAGAAACCCGCCACCTTGGTCACATCGTTGTTGGACCCGATGATGACAGGCTGTATGGCCGTATCAGAGTCGGGCACCCCCACTTTTGCAGATAAATGGACTCGGCCAGATGCCGGCAATTCGTCCGCAGGCGTTCCCGTCGATCAGCACCCTCATCACCGGTGATGATATCGAGACTGGCCAGTAGCGCATGGGCCAGTGCGGGTGACGAAGCCGTCGTATAGATGTAGGCACGCGCCCGTTGCACCAGCCACTCAATAACCTGGTCATGCGCGACGACAAATGCCCCGGACACACCGGCGGCCTTGCCCAGCGTACCCATGTAAATAATGCGTGGCGAACCTAACGCAAGGTGCTCGAGCGCCCCCAAACCGCGCTCGCCCAGCACACCAAAGCCATGCGCATCATCGATCACGAGCGCGGCATCGTACTGCTGTGCCAGCCGGTCAAGCTCAGCCAGAGGCGCAAGGTTGCCGTCCATGCTGAACACGCTGTCGGTCACAATAATCCGTGTAGGCGCCGTGCTGGCCGCAAGCAAGGTTTCCAGGTGCTGAACATCGTTATGCGGGTAGACGCTGACGCGAGCCCTGGCCATGCGCATGCCGTCAATCAACGACGCATGATTCAGACGTTCAGAAAAAATTCGACCTCATCGTCCAACTGGGCCAGTGCCGTCAGCAATGACACATTGGCCATATAACCTGTGCTGAAGTACAGCGCCCGTGCCCCGGGCACCCAAGGCGCGTACAACCCGGCCAGCCTGTCTTCAAGCTCGGCATGTGCACGGGTGTGGCCACTGATCAGGTGCGAGGCGCCACTGCCTGCCCCATACCGCAGCGCACCGTCTTGCAAGGCCTGTACGACGGCAGGATGAGCGGCCAGCCCCAGATAATCATTGCTGCAAAAGGCCAGCAATTCGCGATCATTGACCCGTACCCGGCGCCCCCAAGGCGATTCAACCACCTTCAGGTGACGACGCAGCCCAGCCGTATCGATGTGTTCAAGCCCTTTCGCAACCTGCTCAAGCCATTTCATCGCAACGTCGCCAGAACTTGACTCAAAACCGCAAAAACCGCGTCACCCAGAAACCGGATATGGGCGTCATCAAGAATATACGGGGGCATGAGATAAACCGTTGTGCCGATCGGGCGCATCAACACACCGTACGACAACCCGACTGTGAAAAACGTTTTTGAGAATTCCCTGGCGTAGTGAGGATCATCGAAATGCACATCGAACGCCCAGATCATGCCGCACTGCCTGAAATGACGAACACGCGGATGCGCCGCCACGAGCGCCAGTGCCTGTGACAGCTGGGCCGCCTTGGTTTTGTTAGCGGCCAGAACATCATCTTGCTCGAAGATATCCAGCGTGGCCAGGGCCGCCCGACACGCCAGCGGATTACCCGTATACGAATGCGAATGCAAAAAACCACGCGCCGTTTCCGCGCTGTAAAACGCCTGGAAGACCTCATCGGTGGTCATCACCAGCGACAAAGGTAAATACCCCCGCTGATCCCTTTGGACAAGGTCAGGAAATCGGGCCAGATATTCGCCTGCTCGCAGGCAAAGAATGTACCTGTACGGCCACAGCCCACCGCTATTTCATCGGCAATCAGGTGCACCCCGAATTGGTCGCACAACTGCCGCAAACCGACCAGATAGCTGGCATCGTGCATCGCCATACCCGTGGCACACTGAACCAGAGGCTCGATAATGATGGCGGCAATCTGGCTGGCCTGGTTTTCAAACAAAATACGAACCTGATCCAGCGCACGCGCCGCCACTGCCGCGGCATCTTCACCAGGCCGGGCATCGCGCGCATCGGGTGAAGCGACCACATGGGCGCTACCCAGCAACGGCCCGTAGGCATCACGAAAAATGGCGACGTCGGTTACACCCAGCGCACCGATGGTTTCACCGTGATAACTGCCCTTCAGACAGACAAACGTCTTTTTCTCTGGCTGACCGGTGTTGCGCCAGTAATGAAAACTCATTTTCAGGGCGATTTCAACCGCAGAAGCGCCGTCAGAGGCGTAGAAACAATGTCCCAGACGCTCGCCTGTGAGGGCGGCCAATCGCTCGGACAATTGCACTACCGGCTCGTGGGTGAAGCCCGCAAGCATGGCATGTTCAAGATGGTCAAGCTGATCTTTGATCGCCCCGTTGATACGGGGGTTGGCATGCCCGAACAGATTGACCCACCATGAACTGATGGCGTCCAGAAAACGACGCCCATCGTGGTCGAACAGCCACGGACCCTGTCCGCGCGCCACGGGAACAAGCGGTACAGCCTCGTGGTGCTGCATCTGTGTGCACGGATGCCAGACACTGGCCAGACTGCGCGCAACCCAGTCAGCGTCCGCAGATTTGTGCGACATACTGCAGCCCCTGTTTATTTGCCATTGATCGTATCGGCAATGACACGACTGTAGGGTGAAGCGATATCTGCCAGCACATCAAGCACGGTAAAGTGGTGCGTGTCGGGCACCACATGATGGTCGGTGACGACATCACCCCATTGCTGGGCGATGGCTGCCGACTGCAGATGAAATTGCAAGGTTTCATGCTCACCAATAATGGTATGCACGCACGCACCGGCTCCGGGCCTGTAACCCGCTGGACTTAGCGCCTGAGCACGAGCAACATCAAGCGACAACGCGTTATTGACACTGGAGGGCACCAGCGGAGGCAGGTCAAAAACACCACTGATCGCAAACACAAAACGGATAGGCGGCATACCCTGATTTTCAGGCGTGTCGGTGACCATCGATGAAACCAGATGGCCGCCGGCAGAATGCCCCATGATGGAAATTTGCTGCGTATCGACGCCAAAACGCACGGCATTGGCGTGCAGCCATTTGATCGCATTACGCACCTCAACTACCATGTCTTCCATGCGTGCCTGCGGCGCCAGCGAATAATTGATTACCGCCACATGAATGCCCGCCGTCACATACGGTTCAGCGATAAATCCGACATCACTTTTGTCACCGCTTTGCCAATAGCCGCCATGCACGAACACCAGGAGCGGCGCAATAGCCCGGTCTGCCTTGTAAAAATCAAGGTTCTGCAACGGCTGATCGCCATAGGCAATGTCGCGTTCCGGCTGCAGGCGGGCCATCAGCGTTGCACTTTTATCTTGCCAACCTTTGGCGACTTCCGGAAAATCGGGGAACGCCGCACGCAGGTTGTAACCTTTTTCGCTGAGCGCCTCGGGACAGATGACACGACCCTTCGACAGGCCATTGAAACTGGGCATTTTTTGGAGTCTCCGCTGGTGGTATGAACGTCGAAGATTCTAGCATGCAGGTCTGCGCCGAACGCCGCACCAACCCGGCCTCGACAGACCGTGGCACCACCCGTGATAACGTTGGCAACCTCACTACCATGCATCTATTTCTGGCTCAAACCATTGCCGCACTTCGAATGGCCCTGCTCTGTTCGACGGCGATTGGACTGACACTGCTGCTGGCGACATCTGCCCGGGCCCAGCAGCAGCTCGGCCCCGACCTCCCTTTTCAATGGTATGAGGATCACACGGCTGCGGCCGATCTGGATGCTTTCCTGAAACTGCCGCCCGAGGCATTAACCTGGGCAGAACGTCCGGTATCACTGGGCTATACCCGGTCGGCGCTCTGGATCAAGACCTTCATCCCGTCTACCCGGCTCGCGACAACAGGCAACTGGTTGTCGGTCGGGCCCGCCTTCATTGACGACATTACTCTTTATGTCCGCCCTCACGGGACTGAAGGCGATTGGCAGCGAAAAGACTCGGGTGACTTATGGCCCGGCTCACGCAGTGAGCTCGATTACCGGATACCCACGTTTGCGCTTCCTGACCTGGAGCCGGGCAGCGCCGGACTCGACCTGATCATACGGGCGGAGAGTTCCAGCGCCTTGCTGATCCGGGCAAGTGTGCTTGATGACCTGGGGCTGCTGGAACACACGACACGCAGCACAGGCTTCTGGAGTTTCTACTTTGGGCTGGCCGCAATTTCGTTATGCCTGGCCATCTTGCTAGCCATCGCGATCAACCAGCGGTTTTTGTGGGCCATTTGCGCATTTTCGCTGACCTATGTGCTGGTTGCCTGCATCGAAGGCTTCGTTTCATGGATGATGGCCCCTGGCTGCCCAACCTTCAGCACTACCTGACCAGCATTTTCAGTCTGATCAGTTTTGCGGCACTGCTATGGCTATGGGCTGAGGCCCTGAATCTGGCTTTGCGCTGGCCTCTGCTGTACCGGCTGACCCTGGGCTGCGCTGTGCTGATTGCTTCTTTGGTGCTGCTGATCCCGTTAAACCGTTACGGAACAGCCGTGAGCCTCAGAACCGGACTGTTTGCCATTGGCACCCTGATGCTGACGGGTGGCTCTGTACTGTTGTGGTTTCGCCGAAAGCTGTCGGGTACCGGCCTGGCACTTGGCCTGGTGCCACTGGCCTATGTTGCATCGGGCGTTGGGGCTCAACTTGCGCTCTCGGGCGCCATTGCGTACTACCAGCAGCTTTACATCGTCTGGCAATATCTGCTGATTCTCAATATCCTGGTAGTGCTGGCGCTGGCCGTAAAGCGGGTACGCGATGCAAACCGCGAAAATCAAAGCCGGCGCCTGCTGGCCCACGAACTGCGCACCGAACGTGAGGCCAGCTTTCACCAACGTCAGTTCATCGGGCTTGTCGCGCATGAATTCCGCACACCACTGGCGGTCATATCCAGCGCTTTGCAAAACCTGCAAACGCAGGGGCTTTCCGAAACGCAACGCGATGAACGCTATGAAAAAATCCAGCGTGCCGCTCAACGTCTTACGCAGCTGACCGATAACTGCCTGGCCGACTCGCGACTGTCAGCAACCCACCTGCGGATCGAACGTCAACCTGCCGACCTGATCGAACTGATCCGATCCACCCTTGAGCCTGTTGACAACAGCACGGAAAATACTGTGGTAGTCACCATCAATGGCCGACCGGTAAACGACTGGCCTCGTCCCCGTATCATGGACATCGATGCCGCCCTGATACGTATCGCCCTTTCAAATCTGATCGACAATGCGCTGAAGTACGCTCCGGCAAGCGCCATCACCGTTGACCTGGCTGTTTCGCCAGAACGAGTCACTCTCAGTGTGTGTGACCATGGCCCCGGCATTCCGCCAGGTGAGGCGACCACAATCTTCGAACGTTACCGGCGCGTTGAACGCCCGGGGCGCCGCCAGCCCGGCACAGGCCTCGGGCTGTATATTGCCCGCGAAATCGCCAGTGGCCCACGGCGGCAGCCTGACCTTGCGCCCCAACCAGCCTCACGGCTGCTGCTTTGAACTGAGCGTACCCACTCCCCCGGACTCTGAAACTGCCATGACATCAACTGCCCGCATTGCCATCATTGAAGACAACGAAGATCTGCTGGAAGAACTGATGTTTTTTCTGCAATCAAGAGGTTACCCGGTCTGGGGGAAGCGCAGTGCAGAGGCGTTCTGGAAACATTTGCATCGCCACCCCGCAGACATTGTCCTGATCGATATCGGACTGCCCGGCGAGGACGGTTTCAGCGTTGTCGAATATCTGAAAAGCCTGGGACGCTATGGACTTGTTGTCCTGACGGCTCGCGGCGGGATGCATGACAAGCTGCGGGGCCTGAACCTTGGGGCCGACCAGTACCTGGTCAAACCTGTCAATTTTGCCGACCTCGCCGAACAGATCAGTGCGCTATGGGCCCGGATGCAACTGAACGCCACGCCCGAACTGTCCGGCGTTGACACCCCCTACTGTGGCAGCTTGACAATAACCGCCAGGAACTGGTCAGCCCTGATGGTATTACCCTGCCCCTGACCAGCCAGGAATACAAACTCATCGAAATGCTGCATCGGTACAGCAATGAAGTTTGCAGCAAGGAAATGCTGCATGACCTGCTCTTTGGCTATGCCGAAGCTCCCGATACCCATCGCATCGACGTCGTCCTGAATCGGGTTAGGAACAAGGCACGTCAACTGGGCGTGCGTCTGCCTGTCCGCTCGATTTTCGGCAAGGGGTTGGTGCTGGTCTCGTCTGCCGCGTAACCGTTTCACCACACCGAGACTTTTGAGACAACCGAGACTGGCATACCGGTACATTTTCGGGCACAGTTGGCCAGGTCTGTCACTGTCGTTTTGCATTGGTCACCTATGCCCGTCTGGTTGCGCTATCTGTTGCTGTGCTGTTTGCTGGTTGTCTCAGAACTTGGGCAACCCGTACGCGCACAAATTCCAGACAGCATCAGTGTCGGCATCGTGGCCGACAACGAACCCTATTCCGGCTATGGGCGTAACGGCCCTGAAGGCTTCTCGGTTGACGTTCTGAACAAAATCAGCGAACTGACCGGCATCCGTTTTGAATACCGGGTTGGCAGCTGGACGGACATTTATTCGGCATTTCTGCGCAAAGAGCTCGACGCCATCGACGAGGTATCGTGGCGGGAAGACCGTGTGAACAGCATGCTGTTCACACGTCCATACCACATTCGTCAAACCGTCATTTTGCATGACGCCAACCGTCCTCTGCCCGAAATCAGGCAACTGTCAGACCTGAAAGGGTACCGTATCGGTGTATTACGCGATGTCTATTACCTGGAATCATTACGCAACGCCGGGCTAGAGCTGATCGAGTACAGTCTTCAACCGGAAATGATTCACGCCCTGTCATTCGGCTGGGTCGATGCGATTGTCGGCTCGGAAGTCACCCTGTCCTACTTCGTACGACAGCTCGGTCAACTGAGCCTGGAGCTGTTGGGAACCGCCCCTTGAACGGGCAGGAGAGCGAAGATTTCCGTATCGCCGTCCAGAAAGATGCGCCGACGCTGCACCGGCAACTGGATGACGCCCTCGCACGGATTGACCCGAACTGGCTGCGCGAAACCCAGGAACGCTGGCAGGAATATGGCGGGCGTTCCTTGCAGGCGCGTCAGGTGCGTTTGACACCCGCCCAGCAAGCCATGCTCAGACAACAAGGGCCTTTGCGAGTCGGACTGATGCGCGACTATGCCCCTCTCAGCTTTGAAGATGGCGGACAAATTCAGGGTCTGACTGTCGACATTCTGGCACGCATCATGGACACAACGGGCCTGCGGGCCATGCCCGTCGTCGGGCAGTGGCACCAGTTGATCGAACTCTTCCAGCGCGGCGAGATCGACATCATGGCCAATATTTCCGACTTGCCATCACGGCGCGAATACAGCCGGTTCACCCAACCGTACCACTTCGTGTCCGTCGTAGGGTTTACCAAGTCGGCTGATTACCGGCTGACCTCGAAGGAAAGCCTCAAAGGTCTGCGTGTCGGCTATGGTGAAGGTATTTTCTATGCCGATGCCCTGCGCCGCGAAATTGGTGATAACGCCATTGCGTTCAGTGACCAGGCCTCCATGTTCATCGCACTGGCAAACGGGCAGATCGACCTTGTCCTGGCCGCGCTGGACAACGGCAACCACTGGTTGCGTGAACAGGGTCAGCGAGACGTTCACATTGCCGGCGAACTGACGCTCGACGATGTCATCCGTGAAGACCTGCGCTTTGCCATCCGGCCCGAACTGGAAGCACTGGTACCCATATTGAATCTGGCCCTTGACGGCATCACCCCAACCGAGCGACGTGTTATCGAAAACCGCTGGCTGGGCGCCCAGATCGCTACCCGTACCCCGGCCCCATCCCCCTTGAACTAACCGCAACTGAAAAAGCATCGCTCGACAAACGCAGCGGCGTACTGACGCTGTGCGCGCATCAGAACTGGCACCCGCTTGAGTCGGTTGGCCCCAGAGGCGAACACCGGGGCATCGGGGCTGGCATCATGCAGACCCTGGAAAAACGCCTGGGTATCGAAACAGTGCTGTACCCGACCGCTTCATGGAAAGGCGCACTTGACGCTCTGGTCGCCCGCAAATGCGACGTACTGTCGACCGCAGCGGCGGGAAGCGGTCTGCACAACCAGTCGGAGCTTGAATACACGACGCCGTATTACGCTGTCCCCACGGTAGTGCTGAGCCGGATCGAATCCCCTTCATCACGACCATGGCCGAACTGGCCAACCAGCCTGTTGGTATCACCCTTGACTTTGGCCAATACCACGATCTGCGGCTACGCCACCCCAACCTGAACCTGATTCCGGTCTCAAGCGAATCGGAAGGGCTGCAAAAGGTGCAGCGGGGCGAGCTTTACGGTTACATCGGCACGTTGGCCAGTACCAGCCAGCAGTTGCAAGACTTGCGTCTGGCCAATATCCGCGTCATCGGACGCGTACCGGTCGACACCACGCTGGCCATCGCAACCCTCAAGGCCGAGCCGGCACTGGCCAGCGTGATGCAAAAAGCCGTAAACAGCATCACACCCGCCGAGTTCAACGAAATCGAAACGCAATGGCGTACTGTTGAACTGAAAGAACGCATCGACTACACGCTGGTCTGGCAAATCATTCTGGGGACTGTCGTCATGCTGGGCATATTCCTGATCTGGAACCGCAAGCTCAGCTACCTGAATCGAAAACTGGCGGCGGCAAACGCCCAACTGGCCCGCATGAGCACGACCGACCCCTGACCGGGCTGGGCAACCGGGCACGCTTTGAACAAACTTTTCAGCAAAGCTTCCAGCACTGCCAGCGCTCGGGCGTACCGTTCATGGTCGCCATGGTCGATGCTGACCATTTCAAAGACGTCAACGACACCTATGGTCATGCCGGTGGCGACAAATGCCTTGAAGCGTTGGCCGATGCCATGCGGGGGCATTTTCAACGCACAACCGATCAGGTGATCCGGTTTGGCGGTGAAGAATTTGTGGTCTTTGCGCCAATTGACCCTGACACCGACGTCCGACAGATGCTTGAATCACTGCGCGAGGGCATTGAAATGATGGACATCCCGTTCGAATCGCACATTATCAGGCTGACAGTGAGCATTGGTTTTCATGCCGGCATACCCGACAAGTCAAGCCTGGCAAGCACATGGCTTCAAATCGCTGACAAAACACTGTATGAAGCCAAAAACAACGGCAGAAACCGGGTTGAAGGCACATTCGGGAATATGGGCAGTGGCGCGTCGTGAGGGTCTCGAACCCCCGACCTCAGGCTTAGAAGGCCCGTGCTCTATCCAGCTGAGCTAACGACGCAACGGGGTGAACACCCCGGGCCGGCATTATAGCTGATGCCTGTCCGGCTGCGGCCGTGAATACCCAGGCATCAACCCGATAAGGTAAGGCCTGCGCACGCAGTACGGATGCGTTCTGGCGTGAACGGCACTTCACGAAAACGCGTTGCAGTGGCGTCGAACAGGGCATTTGACACCGCAGCAGCGCTGGGTACGGACGCAGACTCTCCAGACCCCATCGGCGGCTGATCCTGGCGCAACAGCAAAAAACATCAATGGGCGGCACTTCAGTGAAGGACAGAATCGGGTAAGCGCCCCACTCGTGGTCAACCACGCCCTGACCGTTGAACACGACCTGCTCTTTGAGCACCCGACTGAGCGACTGAATGACGTTACCCTCAATCTGGTGACGGACCCCGTCAGGATTGACCACCATGCCGGTATCCTGGCCCACGACCACGCGCTTGATACGGATTTGTCCGGTTGTGGGATTAACGGCGACATCGATGACCCAGACACTCCAGGCGGCACCGAAGCCAGGAATTTGCTGTGCACGTAACGTGCGTAGGCAACCCCTCGACCGTGCAACTCGCCCTGCGCATCGGGCACACCGCGCGACCCCGTCTGCCCGGCAATCCAGCCGGCGCGCACCGATGTCTCGCGAAGCAGATCGGCGGCACGATCATCAGGCAAATAACGTAAACGGAACGCCACCGGATCCTGCCCCGCTTCAAACGCCAGTTCATCAATAAACACGTCGTGTGCAAACGAGTTGGGCATGGCCGACACCCCGCGCAACCACCCGGCACGCACAATCGGCGCCATGTCGAGACAGCTGATGCGCCGGTTGGGGTAGGCGTACGGCGGTACCGCCGTACGATCTCCCATTTCCAGAACACGCGGCACATTGCTGGTGACACCCGTCAATAACAACGCCAGAGAGGGCGCATCATTTGACGGATAACGGGTAACAAAGTCATATGACAGCAAGCGTTGCTGCTCATCCAGCGAACCGGCCACATCAATGACCTGAGCCGCCCCTTGGGCTCCCAGCCGTGCTCTTGCTCGCGACTCAATTGCACGCGGACCGGATAACCAATTTCCTGGAAATCAGGGCCGCATCCGCACACACATCATCAGCACAATTACGCCCGTAGCAACCGGACGCCTCGTAGCGCACAATATTGATTTCGCCTTCCGGCCGTGCCAGCAGACGGGACAGTTCCGCGCGCAACATATGCGGATTTTGCGTCCCTGCCCATACCGTCAATTGATGCTCGCCATACTGGGCAACGGCACACGACGGCCCGACCGAGGCATGCATCTGATAAGGCCATACATAAGTTCGGCGCAATGTGGTGGCCGCCTGGCGGTCAGGCGCATCCAGTGATTCCAGCAAAACCCGCTCTGTAAAAGGTTGACGCCGTAACGCCGACTCAAGATCAGCCAAGGGCTCCAGAGGCGGCGGCTCACGCCACTGAACCTTGAGCAACCGTGCGGCCTTGATGGCGTGATGCTCATGACGTGCCGCCACGGCAACAAAGTCACCGATGACCACCACACGCACATCATCCGCCACGGTAGCCACCGAAGCCCTGTCAACATGCAAAAGACTGTTGCCCACAAAATCACCGCCATCCCGGCCTGTGTAGGGCGGACGAACGACACGCGCGTGCCACATGCCAGGGACTCGGACATCATGCACAAAGGTCAGCGTTCCAGTCGCCTTGGCCGGAATATCGACACGCGGCACTGGCTTGCCGATCACCGAAAACTGACAACTGTCCTTGAGGGTGACATCCGTTGAAAACTCAAGACGAACCTGACGACCGGCCAACAACTGCCAGTACGACAGGCAACGCCCGTCCGGGCTGCGAATATCACCGTCATTGACCGACAGACAATCGGGGCTGACCTCCAGGGCACGCGCCGCCGCATCAAGAAAATACTGCCTGGCCTGAGCCACGGCCTGACGCAGGGGAACGGCCGAAATCTGCAATGACGCACTGGCAATGGTCGGCCCCTGGTTGGGCGTCGCTTCGGTATGCCCCAGAATCATGCGGACGCGCCCAAACCCGACGCAAAGTTCATCGGCAACGACCTGAGCCAAAGCGGTGCGAATACCCGTACCCAGATCCACATGCCCATTGAATGCCAGCACCTGCCCGTCATCAAGTACCGCCACAAAGATATCCGGATGACTCTGCAGATAGCAGGATGGAATTCCCGGCTGGCCGGGTGAGGGCTGAGGGGGCAAAGCGGCGGGCCGTGTTACCAGCAAGGTGCCGGCACGATCGAACAGCATCTGGCGATCAGAGGCGGGGCTGAGAAATTCCATGGGAGAGACTCCGGCACACATGCAGTGTACACATTGAAAAATACAAGCAAAACATTACACCGGGCGAACAAATAAATAAACCTGACAAAACACGACCCGCTCTGTAATTAGGGAAAACCTTGAGGGGATTGCCCCGAATGTTGCCGCCGCCGATGTTTACCTCGAAAAATAAAGCGCATACACTCATAGCGAATGAGTATGTACCATGAAAAAACCTGAACAGACTTTCCCCTGATCATTAACGGCAACAGCGTTGACATTACCACCGAGGCCGACACCCCGTTGTTGTATGTGTTGCGCAACGGGTTCGAACTGAACGGCCCAAAATTCGGATGCGGGCTAGGCGAATGTGGCGCATGCACGGTATTGGTTGACGGCGTTGCAGCCCGTTCGTGCGTTCTGCCTGTCAAAAGCGTTGCCGGCCACCAGATCGTCACGCTTGAAGGCCTGGGCACCCTTGACGCTCCCGGCCCTGTCCAGCAAGCCTTCATCGACAAACAGGCGGCACAATGCGGGTATTGCCTGAACGGCATGATCATGACGGTACAGGCCTTGCTGAACCGTAACCCCAACCCCACCGAGCAGCAGATCCGCAACGAACTGAAATACAACCTGTGCCGCTGCGGCACGCACCTTGAAATCATCGAAGCGGCACTCGAGGCCGCCCGCCGGCAACAGCAGGTGGAATCGTCCGGCCATGACTGATCACTCTGCCGTCAGTCCTGTAGCGTCGGGTCTACACACAACCGGGCACCATGACCTGTCACCTCCGCTTGCCGGAACCATTCTGCATGGGGTTACTGTACGCCCTCCTGCCCTGCACTACGATGGCATTGACTGGCGCAGCGCCCAGTTGCACCACATTGACACCACCGCCGCGCTACAGGTGCCCGGGGTAACCCTCGTCGTTGTCAGGGGCAACTTCATCGGCATCATCGCCTCGCAGCTGACGCAGGCCCGGCATGCCAGCGCGCAGCTGACGGTGCAATGGGAAACTCCCGCAGCGCCGCAAGACACCACGATGAACGGCAAAGCCCTGATCGCCGACAAACCGGGCGCAAACGCCGTAGCGCAGACCTATCAATGGTCACCCTCCGCCTGCTCATCTGCGGCGTGGGCCATTGCACGACACGAGTCCTCCGGCCTCACGGTTTGGGCCGACACGCGCTACCCTGACCGTTTACGCGCCGAAATCGCGGCCCTGTGCGCCCTGCCCCTGGACGCCATACGACTCTTGCCGACCGGCACAACAGGGGCAGAGGCCTACGACGCTGCCGTAGACGCTGCACTGATGGCGGCAGAATGCAAACGCGCAGTAAAAGTCGTCGATGACGCGCCCTTTGCGCCCACCCCATTGGCGTTACCCTGCAGGCCGACAGCACACCCGCCGGCGCAAACCGCGCCATCGCCCCGATTACAGAAACGTTGACAACGGCGGTTACCGTGCGGCCGTCGATCGCCGCTCTGCTTTGCGGTGCGACGCACACCTACCATCAAACCTGCACACTGCCTGAGCACCTGTATGGGCAAGCCATCCAGACAACGACTGTAACAACCCCTGAAGCCACCGGCCACACACGGGTGCCAATCAACGCACCCGTTACTGCGGCACAGGTTTTTGCACGCGAATCGTTCTTTGACGAGCAGTGCCAGGCGCAACAACTCGACCCGGTGCAAGCCCGGCTGGCTTCACTCACCGACCCTGAAGGGCGCTCCCTGATCGAATCAGTGGCCCGACAAGCGGGCTGGAACGATGCCCGTCAACCCGGCACCGGCCGGGGCTTTGCCAGCACACTGGTCGTCGACAACACCCAGGATCCGCCGCAACGGCTATGGGCCGCATGGGTCGCCGAAGTCACCTTCGACAAGAACGGTCAGCTTGATCTCACCCGCGTCACGGTAGGTCACAGCGCCACAACGCTGCCGCCATCAGGGCCTGCCGACCACATTGAAAGCACGATCCGCCAAACGGCACTGGGCTACCTGAAAACACCCGAACACTTCGATACCTGGGGACAGCACGCAACGCAACAGCCGGCAAACACAGTCGTGGCGGCTCCCGACGTCTCGGTGGTCGCCCAAAACGGCGCGTTAACCACAGGCCTTTCCTGGCACCCCAACGCTGGGCTCCCCGCGGCCGCCGCCATTGCCAACGCCATTTACGATGCGTCGGGCGTGCGCCTTCGCGAGGCCCCTTTAATCTGGCGGCACTCGAACTGACCGGCCAATCCGCTAACTCACGCCAGTCTGACCGGCGATGGGCCAAGGGTCTGCTGGGCGGTATTGCCGCCGGTGCGGCCGGGCTGATTGTTGCTGCCTTGCCCTGGCGTTCTGCGCTTCCCCCATACCGGCGATTGACACCAGCATCTACTCGGCTGCCGCCATTGAACGGGGTCGACTGGTGGCCCTGGCGGGTGACTGCATGGTATGCCATACCGCTGACGATGGCACTCCCAACGCCGGTGGCCGGCCACTGGAAACACCCTTTGGAACCGTCTACAGCACCAACATCACGCCCGACCGTAAAACCGGTATTGGCAGCTGGTCATACGCCGCATTCGAGCGGGCCATGCGTGAAGGGATCCACCAGGATGGCCGTCACCTGTACCCCGTTTTCCCCTACACCGCGTTTGCGAAGCTGTCCGATGCCGATATGCAATCGCTTTATGCATGGCTGATGACGCAGGACCCTGTTTCCTACACGCCGCCAGAAACCAGGCTGGCCTTCCCGTACAGTGCCCGGCCCTTGATGGCCGGCTGGAACGCCTTGTTCCATACCAATGAGGTCTACCAGCCCGATCCGACCCAAACCACACTCTGGAACCGCGGGGCCTACCTGGTTCAGGGGCCGGTCACTGCGCGGCCTGCCATTCGCCGCGCAACAGCCTGGGCGCTGAAAAATCCGGTGCCGAAAACTTCTCGCCGGGGGCTTCGCTGACGGCTGGGAGGCGCCTGCGCTGAATGCCTTGTCCAAAGCACCCATCGCCTGGACTGAAGACACCCTGTTCGACTATTTACGCACCGGGTTCTCGTCATTGCATGGCGTGGCCTCGGGGCCAATGGGCCCGGTCGTCGAAAACCTGGCGCAGCTGCCCGAATCTGACGTGCGCGCCATGGCGCATTATCTGGCCAGCCTTAACCCGGCACCCCCGCCCACTGAACCCACTGCACTGACTGCGGCCCGCCTGGAAGACGCCAGCCGCAGCAATGCCCACGTCATGACGCTGCCCGGAGAGCGTCTGTTTGAAGGTGCCTGTGCGGTATGTCACGACGCACGCGAAGGCCCTCCTTTGTTTGGTGCGCGCCCGTCATTGGCACTGAACACCAACCTGCACAGCGACCACCCCGACAACGTCATTCAAGTCATCCTGCACGGCATCAATGACCCTACCGGTCAGGGCTGGGCCACATGCCTGGCTTCAAAGACAGCCTGAACGATCAGCAGATCCGTGATCTGGTCGACTACATGCGTCAGCGCTTCGCACCCGGAAAACCTGCATGGAATGGCTTGGACAAAAAAATTGCCGCGTTACGCAACCTGTCGCACGAGCCCTGATGCCCAGATACGGGAGGCAGGCCGACGGCACATGCAGCCCAACAAACCAAGGCACAGCGGACAGCCGGAAAACGCCAAACCCCAATCGTTAATCACCACGGTAAAAAAAGGGGCTTCACGCCCCTCCACTTTCATGGCTTGACCTGTCACACCGTCAGATAAGCCCTGCGAATTTCTTCATTTTCGGCCAATTCATCCATGGTGGCTGAATAACGGATCTGACCCTTTTCAAGCACATAGACCCGGTCGGACACCAGTTCGGCAAAATGCACATTTTGCTCGGACAGCAAGACACTGACCCCATGCTCTTTCAGCGCAATAATGGTATTGGCCATTTGCTCGACAATCAGGGGCGCCACCCCTTCAGAGGGCTCATCCAGCAACACCAGAAACGGATTACCCATCAGGGTACGTGCAACGGTCAACATCTGCTGCTCACCGCCACTCATTTGCCCACCCGGACGATCTTGCATGGCCCCCAGATTGGGAAACAAGGTATACAGCGCCTCGGGCGTCCAGGTGTACGCCGGCGTACCGTCGGGCCAGACCCGTGGCGGCTGGCGACCCACCTCGAGGTTCTCGGTAACCGTCAGATCAGAGAACACGCGACGGTCTTCAGGCACAAAACCAATACCTGCACGCGAAATTTCAAAAGGCTGGCGACCACTGATCTTGCGCCCCATGAACTGGATGTCGCCACGCGACTTTTCGAGCAAACCCATAATTGATTTCAGGGTAGTCGACTTGCCCGCGCCATTACGGCCCATCAAAGCCACCACCTCACCGCGGCGGATATTCAGATCAACATCGAACAGAATATGCGCGGCACCGTACCAGGCATTGAGCTTGCTGACATTCAGCAACGGTTCATGGGTATTAAAAGGGGTCTTGCTCATGCCGATGCCTCTGCTTTCTTTTTCTCGAATGTCTTGCCCGAACCAAAATAGACTTCCTGTACCTTCGGGTGATTACGAATGTCTTCAGCACTGCCTTCCGCAATCAGCTGACCGCGTGCCAGCACAATCATGCGATCAGCGTACGCAAACACCACATCCATGCTGTGCTCGGTGAACAGCACGGCCATTTTCCGGTCAATGACCAGCTGCTTGGTCAGGGCCATCAATTCGTTGCGTTCTTTGGGTGCCATACCTGCAGTCGGCTCATCCATCAGCAACAGTTTGGGGTCGTTGGCCAGCCCCATGGCCAGCTCAACACGCTTCACATCGCCATAGGCCAGCTCGCTGCAGGCCCGGCCAGCCTGTGCGGCCATGCCCACCTGATCGAGCAAGGCCATGGCCTGATCACGGTAATACGAAGCGGCCGGTTTCCAGAACGAATAAATTTTTCGTTTGTGTGCCAGCAAGGCCATTTGCACGTTCTCGACGACCGTCAGCGACGCAAACGTCGCCGCAATCTGGAATGTACGCCCAACCCCAGGTAAGCAATTTCACGCGGGGGCAGACGGGTCAGTTCAACCCCGTCAAGCGTGATTGACCCGGCGGTGGCACGCAACTGACCGTTCACCATATTGAACGTCGTGGTCTTGCCGGCCCCGTTCGGGCCGATAAGGGCCAGCAGCTCACCCGCCTGCAAATCAAAACTGACACCGTCGACAGCAATATTGCCGCCAAAGGCTTTTCGAAGATCACGAACTTGCAACAAACTCATTGTGGCTGCTCCTGGCGGGCGGCCCGACGAGCCCCCAGTAATCAAACAGTTCTTTGAAATAACCCGCGATACCCTGCGGAAACGCCAGAACAATCAGCAGAATCACACCACCAAACATCGCAAGCCAGTACTCGGTCAGACCCATGAAGTAATCTTGCAGGAACTTGAAGGTTGCGGCACCGACGACAGGGCCAATAAGCGTTTGAACGCCCCCAGCAAGACCATGACGAGACCGTCAACCGACTTGCCCACCCAGATGATTTCCGGTGAGGCGCTACCCTTGGAAAACACATACAGCACGCCGGCCAGACCGGCAAATACACCGGCAATCACAAACGCCACCCATTGCACACGCATGACATCTATGCCCAGCGCACCGGCACGCAAAGTGGAGTCACGTGTCGCGCGCAGGGCGTAGCCAAACGGTGAAAACAGCAATTTGCGCAGGACGATAGCCGAAACCAGCACGACCGCGAATGCGAAGTAATAATAGGCATCGCCCGAGAGCCAGTCATCGGGCCAGATCCCGATCATGCCGTTGGACCCCCCGTGAAACTGTCCCACTGGTATATGACGGACCAGACAATCTGCCCGAACGCCAGCGTCAGCATCGCCAGATAGACGCCGGACAAACGCACGCAGAACCAGCCAAACACCACCGCACCGATACCGGCAATGATCGGGGCGAGTGCCATCGACCAGCCCATGGAAAAGGCAGCGGTCTTGAGCAGCAACGCTGCCGCATAAGCCCCCAGACCGTAGTAAGCCGCATGACCGAACGAGTGCATGCCGCCGGGGCCCATCATGAAGTGCAGGCTAAGCGCAAACAGGGCGGCGACCATGATGTCCAGTGCCAGCACTGGCGCATACGGCATAAGGTCGGACAACAACGGCAACGCCGCCACCACCGCCACCACCACCAGCATGAACACCTTGAACGGCATGGAGGCAGGCCGGATCGGAGCCTCAATCGGCGCCGAATTGCGACTGGCGGCAGAAACGGTGCCAAACAGCCCCCATGGACGGAACACCAGCACCAACGCCATGAAAATGAACTCGACCACCAGTGTCAGCTTGGGGAATTCAAACGTCATGCCAAACAAAGACACCGTACCCAGAGCGATACACATGGCTTTCAGTTCAGCGATGATCAGAGCGGCCACATACGCCCCCGGAATCGACCCCATACCGCCGACCACAACGATAACGAACGCATCACCGATCACGCTCAGGTCAAGCGTAAGGTTGGCGGGCAAGCGCGGAATCTGAACCGCCCCGCCCAGCGCTGCCAGAAACGCACCCAGTGCAAACACCGCCGTGAACAACCAGGCCTGATTGACACCCAGTGCACCCAGCATTTCACGATCTTGCGTGGCGGCACGAACCAGCGTCCCCCAGCGGGTACGCGTCAGCAACAACCAAAGCAGGCCCAGCACCACCGGACCGACAAAAATCAAAACCACGTCATATTTGGGAAAATAATGCCCAAGAATCTGGATCGACCCATTCAGGCCCGGGGCAATCGGCCCCAGCAAATCTTCCGGCCCCCAGATGAACAAAGTGGCATCATTGATGACCAGCACCAGCGCAAAAGTCGCCAGCAACTGGAACAGTTCGGGCGCCCTGTAAATGCGCCGCAGCAATACAATTTCGATCAAGGCCCCGAATGCACCGACCAGCAAGGCAGCCGCGACCAGACTGAACCAGAACCCAAATGGACTTTGGCCAAACTGCTGGACGACCGAATAGGCCACATAGATACCCAGCATGTACAACGAACCGTGCGCAAAGTTGACGATGCGCGTGACACCGAAAATGAGCGAGAGCCCCGCAGCCACCAGAAACAGCGATGACGCCTCGGCCAACCCGTTCAGAATCTGAACAATGAAACCTGACAAGTCCATTTGACGCTACCTACCAATTAAAAACCTCTGCCACCGGCAACGGTGACAGAGGTTTGTTGTGTTGCCTTAGTCTTCTGCTTTACGCCACTGCTTGACCTGCTCGTCGGTGGGCTGCACATCTTTGCCATCGACATAGACAAACTCACCCATGATGCCCTTGCCATCTTTCTTGGCCAGCTTGCCAACATAGATACCCATGGTCGACTGGTGATCTTGCGGACGGTAGGTAATGGGGCCAAACGGAGACATCAGCTCAAGACCACGGAATGCCTTGATAAGGGCTTCAGTGTCAGTGGAACCGGCTTTCTTGATCCCTTCGGCCAGCGAAATAATGGCGGAATACCCGATCACCGTGCCCAAGCGCGGATAGTCATTGAACTTGGCCTGGTAGGCCTCGAGGAAAGCCTTGTGCTCGGGCGTGTTGATGGCGTACCAGGGGTAGCCCGTCACGATCCAGCCTTCAGGGGTTTCATTGCCCAGCGGGTCAAGGTACTCGGGCTCGCCCGTCAACAAGCTGACCACAGGAATATTGTCGAAGAAGTTACGTTGTGAACCTGCCCGTACCAGCTTGGCAAGATCGGCGGCGAACAACACGTTGAATACGGCATCGGGCTTGGCATCCGACAAGGCCTGGATCACGCTGCCGGCATCAACCTTGCCCAGCGGCGAAGCCTGTTCGGCCACGAACTCGACATCGGGCTGCGCTTCTTTCAGGAGCGCCTTGAAGGTGGCTACAGCCGACTGGCCATATTCGTAGTTGGGGTACACCACCGCCCAGCGCTTTTTATTGAGCTTGGCGGCTTCGGGAACCAGCATTGCGACCTGCATATAGGTGGAGGTACGCAGACGGAAGGTGTACCGGTTGCCATCCGCCCAGACGATCTTGTCAGTAAGGGGTTCACTGGCCAGGAAGAAACGTTTCTTTTGCTTGGCAAAGTCAGTGACAGCCAAACCGATATGTGAAAGGAATGTGCCGGTCAGGACATCGACTTTGTCGCGTGAAATCAGTTCTTCGGCAGCACGTACGGCGTCGCCGGTATTGGAATTGTCATCGCGAATGATCAGTTCGACCTTTTTGCCCAGCAAGCCGCCTGCCGCATTGATTTGCTCAACGGCCAGTTCCATGCCGTTTTTATAAGGCCCCAAAAACGCAGGCTGGGTCTTGTAACTGTTCAGCTCACCAATTTTCAAAACATCTTGTGCGACTGCGGAAGTGCTTACTGCGGCGCCGAGCGCAAGGCCCAGCAGCGATGAATAAAATTTCATGCCTTTCATGTCAGTTTCCTAAGAGATGCGCCTTTACCCAGACGGCACCGGCAAAAACGCTATTGCTAAAAGTAAAGCACCAATCAAGTGTACACACGTAACTTTTGCGCCACAAGACAGTAAAACCTAGGGATAAACCCTTGATTTTCAAAGCCAACCAAAAACAAAATGCGGACATCAAGTCCGCATTTAAAACCAAGGCGCTGAAATAAAACGAAGTTTTCCAACGCCTCTGGAAAAACAACTATTTAAAGCGTATACATTACATATTTACGAACCCTCGAGCTCATCCGCCTGACACATTTTCTGCAACAGATAGACCAAAGCCAAGCGTTCGGCAGGGTTGAAACTCGCAAACGTTTTCTCGGTAATCTCGAATGCGAACGGCACCATTGACTGCACCAGCGCAAGCCCGGCCGGCATCAGGCTGACCAGCACCTTGCGCCGGTCGGCTTCATCATGACGCACGCCGATCAGTTTGCGCACCTTGAGCCGGTCGATCACCCCCGCACGGTCGCCTGATCAATGGCTGTTCGCTTGACGATCTCGCTGAGCGAACAGGCACCGCTGTCGCGCACAGCACAAAGCACAACAAACTGTGCCGCCGTAAGTTGGGTGTCGGGGATGATTTGCTGAAACAGCGCCGTATGACGCTGATAGGCGCGGCGCAGCAGATGGCCGACCTGCTGGGAGAAATCATATTCCTGGCTGTCGGCTGCCGCCCCTTGGGCTGGCGTTTGCGTTTCGGACATCGCGGACTCGGTCGAGTGAAAAAAGGGGGACGATGCGACGTGAATCTATCATAAATTATCATCTGCGCTTTTGCAGATTACGACACACACCTTTATTTTTCAAACGTTAAGACAAGAGTTTATAAATGTGCCATAATTGCGGTCTTGTCGGGGCGTAGCGCAGCCTGGTAGCGCATCTGGTTTGGGACCAGAGGGTCGAAGGTTCGAATCCTTTCGCCCCGACCACCTTACAAAAAAAGGCTTGTGCCCTGCGCACAAGCCTTTTTTCTTTGGTGCGCCCGTTATGAACTCCCCTTCAGAAACTGGATCAGCGTCCAACTTCTGAAGGTCAGTTCAACCCAGGTGCACTGTGGAACACCCCTCAGGCTTTGGGGTTCAGCACGAAGTCATATTCAACCAGGTAACGACCATCCGGTTGCTCAACCCAGTCGCAAACCAACGACGAACGCACGGCAAATACGGCATCTGAATCGATATAGTCACTGTTGTTGCGGAAAATATGGGTGATCAGGGTTTCGTAGCCATCGGCCTTGATCAGAAAATGCAGGTGAGCAGGACGCCAGGGTGACGACCTGTCGCTTCAAGCATCTGGCCCACAGGGCCATCGTGCGGGATCGGGTACGGCACCGCCAGAATCGAATCAAAAGAGTAACGACCTTCGGCATCGGTATGCACGATGCCGCGAGCCTGCGCTCCTGACACTTCGGGCTTCTGGACGTCATACAACCCGTTCTCGTCAGACTGCCAGACATCAAGCATGGCATTGGCCACCGGCTTGCCATCGATACCACGCACCGTACCGCGTACCGTGCAGGGCGTACCGGTTGCGCCATTGGAAATGTCTGTACCGAGATCATACTCAGGGGCACCATCAACGTGGAACGGCCCGAAGACCGTTGCCTCGGTACAGGCCGCTGGCTTTTCGTTGTTCATGGCTACAGTCAGCATCGACAGACCCAGCACATCAGACAAGAGGATGAATTCCTGACGACGGTCATCTGTGATGTGGCCACAACGGGTAATGAAATCAATACCTTTGAACCACTCTTCTTCGGTCAGTTTCACTTCGCGGGCAAACGCGTGCAGGTGCTGGACCAGACTGGTCATGATTTCTTTAAGTCGCGCATCGGGGGTACCCTCAAAGCTTTTGACAACAGCCTGGGTAATGGTGTCCTGATTCAGATTGATCATCTCATCGTCTCCGTTAATGGGTGAAATTTCAAACAGCACGTCACTGTACAATTGCTTTTTTAAACGCAAACCATTAAAAGCGAAAAACACTTTTCCGGAAAAAGAAACAATGGACCGTCTCAGCGAACTGGAGCTGCTGGTCAAAATTGCAGAATCAGGCCATATCGGGCGTGCTGCCGAAGCCCTCGACCTGTCACGGCCGGCCGCATCACGGATGCTGGCAGCCCTTGAAAAAAGACTGGGCACCCGTCTTGTTGAACGCAATACCCGGCGGGTTTTCATTACCGATGCCGGACAGACTTTTGTTGAGCGCGCCCGCCACATCCTGCACGAACTGCAAGACGCCGAGCTTAGCCTGACGCGCAAGACACTTGACCCGTCGGGCACGCTTCGGGTGGGCTCATCGCTTTCGTTTGCGATGCACCAGATCGCCCCGCGCCTTCGAAAATTCCGAACACTTTACCCGCGACTTGACGTTTTGCTGGAAACGCAGAATCGTTATGGCAGCGGCCCCGACGACCATCTGGACATTGCCATACGAACACGCGAGTTCGAGCCTGACAGCAGCCTGACCATACGTCGACTGGCAACCACAAACCGGGTTCTGTGCGCCTCACCGGCCTATGTTGCCCAACGCGGCACACCCAAAACACCCGACGATCTGCTGACACATGATTTTCTGGTCTACACCCACGCCAACCGGGCCCATGAGCTTTGGCTGTCACAACACGGCTATCATGAAACCGTCAAACTACGCGCCGTGCTTGAGTCCAATGAAGGACAAGTCTTGCGGGCGGCGGCACTGGATGGTCTGGGCATTCTGGTCCAGCCCAACTACATTGTCTACAACGACCTGGTATCGGGGCGCCTGTTGCCCTTGCTGACCGATTGGCAGCTGCCCCAGTTGCATATCAATATGGCTTACCGAACGCGCGAGCATTTGCCGGCCAAAACGCGGGCATTTATTGAGTTCATGGTGGCCGAGTTTGCCGCCAACAATTATGAACGTCGCTGGACCAGCAACATGGGGCTCAAAAAATCGACCCCGGCCGCTAAACCGGGGCCAATGCCGGCCGCGGACGACCCGCCAGCTCAAGCGCAGCATCAAGGCTGATGCCCGTCATGCACAGCAAACGAACAATGACCTGATCCAGCGTATCGGGCGACACTTCATCGGTCGTGACCGCCAGACCGATGCCGACAATCGCATGGCAGGTCAAACGCCAGATCAGCTCCGGGTTTGAAAGACGGAAACGCCCCGCATCTGCAGCACGGCGCAAATCACGAATGGCAAACGGGCCCATGCGCTGATACAGCGCATTCGCAATGACCTCGGAACGATACAGCAACTGCCGCCAGCGCACGTCGTTGATCGCAGTCTCAACCACGGTTCGCACACCGTAGGCATAAACCTGTGCCGGGTCATCAAAGGTATCGGTGACCGCCTCGATGCGCAATGCCAGATTGTGCATCATGTTTTCCAGCACAGCGACGGCCAGATCATCTTTGGACTTGAAGTAGTTGTAAACCGTCCCCGCACCGACATCCGCCTTTTCGGCAATTTCATGCATGGTTGCGGCATCAATGCCTTTTTCGGACATCACGGCACTGGCCGCTTGTATCAGCGCTTCGCGATTGCGCTCTTGA
Organism: Neopusillimonas aromaticivorans; assembly: GCF_030344915.1. Taxonomy (GTDB): domain Bacteria; phylum Pseudomonadota; class Gammaproteobacteria; order Burkholderiales; family Burkholderiaceae_B; genus Neopusillimonas; species Neopusillimonas aromaticivorans. The sequence continues at coordinate 515,761 of NZ_CP128233.1, forward strand.
CGCCGGGCGACACGCCCCTGCCGGGCTTCAATTTTCTGGGTCATTCAAACGCCCTTGATTTATCGAGACGGCCGCCATTTTAAGCCAGTCAGCACACCAGCAGACCAGTGGCCCCACGACCTGCGCCATTGTCCTCACCCTCTGGCGATCCAGGACATATCACTGAACGCCTAGGGAAAACACGAAATGAACGTCATTCATTTTCGGTTTAAATTCACATCCGGTTTAAATTCAAAGATTGTGCCAGGTGGCACAGCCCTGCAACAGGAGACATTCATGGTCAATCCGACCACATCCCAAACTACTTCCTTTGACGCCGATGTCATCATCGTGGGTGGCGGCCCGGTCGGGCTCCTCCTGGCAATTTTGCTGGCCAAACGCAACAAGCACGTCACGCTTGTCGAACGGTGGAGCGAAGCGTATGGCCGCCCGCGTGCCGTGACGTATGACCACGAAATTGCCCGTATCCTGGCCACACTCGACATCGACTCTGAAAACGACCCCGCCATCAGCTACCACGACGAGCTCTATTACTGGAAAAACCGGGATGGCGAAAACATCCAGATCGTCGACTGGCAAAGCACATCGGCCTCGGGCTGGCGCGTCCGCTACTGGTTCAACCAGCCTGACCTTGAAGTTCGCCTGGGCAATATCGTCAACACATTCAGCAACATTACCCAGTACCGTGGCTGGCAAGCGGTGGCCCTGTCGCAAACCCTTGAAAATGCAACCCTGACCATCAAACGCAACCCTGAAGAGGCAGGCCTTAATGGCGAAAGCCGTGTCCTGACCGGCAAATTTGTGGTCGGTGCAGACGGGGCCAACAGCTTTGTGCGCGAAAGCCTCGGCATCGAAAACGAAGACAAAGGTTATTTCTTCGACTGGCTGATTCTGGACATGATTCCCAAGACCGAACTGAACCTGTCTCCGGCCCAATGGCAACTGTGCGACCCAAAGCGCCCGACCACCATCGTGCCTGGCGGTCCCGGTCGCCGTCGCTGGGAATACATGGTGTTGCCCGGTGAGTCCCCCGAAGAAATGCAGAAACCCGAACGTGCATGGGAACTGCTCAAGCCCTGGGGCCTGACGCCTGAAAACGCAGAACTTGAGCGCAGCGCGGTCTATCGCTTCCAGGCCCGCTGGGCCAAGGTCTGGCACAAAGGCCGTTGCGCTGTCGCCGGCGATGCCGCCCACCTGATGCCCCCGTTTGCCGGCGAAGGCATGTGTGCCGGGGTACGTGACGCCGTCGCACTGGGCTGGCGCCTGAACGGCATTCTGGAAGGCCGTTTCGACTTGGATATTCTGGAAAGCTACACCACCGAGCGTATCGAGCACGCCAAGCACTACATTAACTTCAGCCAGGAACTGGGCAGCATCATCTGTATCGCCGATGAACAAGAGGCGGCCGAACGCGATGCACGCATGAAAGCGGAACTGGCTGCCCGCAACAACACACCGGTTCCAACGGACATCTGCCAGCTGGGTCACGGTATCTGGCATCCGGAATCGGCGGGTGCCGGCGAGCTGTCCGTCCAGGGGTCGTGCAGGCCAATGGCAAGCAAGACCGCTTTGACCAGGCCGTCGGCCAGGGATGGGTTGTCATCGGTCTGGGCAGCGACCCGGCCCAGGCTATCAGCCAGACCCAGCGTGAACAGCTTGAGCGCCTTGATGCCCTGTTCGTCACGATCGACGCTCCCGGCAGCAACGGTGCCGTCATCGACGTCAACGGCACATACGCCAACTGGTTCAGCACCATCAATGCGAAGTATGTCCTGCTTCGCCCCGACTTCTACGTGGCCCTGTCGGCCCCGGATGCCGCGACTTTCCAGGAACGCATTGATTTCGTCCTGAACCAGTTGCATTTGACTGAACGCGTAGCCGCCGCGGCCTGACGCCCCACCCTCAGGCGGGGCCGACCCGGCCTCGCGCACTCGAACCATAAAAAACACCGGAGACACCATGACACTGACCCGCACAACCCTGATAAAGAGCCTGACCGCGATCGCCCTGCTGGGTGGCAGCACTGCCGTACTGGCCGCCGACACCATCAAAATCGGTTATGTCTCACCCCAAACCGGCGCCCTTGCGTCGTTTGGTGAAACCGACAAATGAGTTATTGAACACATGCAGTCCGAACTGAAAGACGGCATTGTGGTCAACGGCAAAAAGTACGCCGTCGAAATCATCCTGAAAGACAGTCAGTCCAACCCCAACCGCGCCGGCGAAGTCGCCAATGACCTGATTCTCAAGGACAAGGTCAATCTGATCCTGACCGCAGGCACGCCGGAAACGGCCAACCCGGTCAGTGATGCCGCCGAGCTGAACGAAGTGCCTGCCATTTCCAGTGTCGTACCATGGCAACCCTGGTTCTTCGGTCGTCAAGGCAACCCCAAAACAGGTTTTGACTGGACATACCATTTCTTCTGGGGGCTGGAAGACGTCATTGCCACCTTCACCAATGGCTGGAAAACCATCGACACCAACAAACAGGTTGGCGCACTTTTCCCGAACGACGGCGACGGCAATGCCTGGGGCGACAAAGAACTGGGCTTCCCCAAACCGCTGGCCTCCATGGGATTCGGCTTGACCGACCCGGGTCGATTCCAGAGCGGCACCCAGGATTTCAGCGCCCAGATTTCGGCCTTCAAGAACGCCAATGTCGAAATCGTCACGGGCGTCATCATTCCGCCCGATGCCAAGACGTTCCTGACGCAAGCCCGTCAGCAAGGCTTCAAGCCAAAGGCGGTTTCGCTGGGCAAGGCATTAATGCACCCGCTGGCTATCGAAGCCCTGGGCGATCTGGGTGAAGGCCTGACGACCGAAATGTGGTGGAGCCCGCAGCACCCTTTCAGCTCCAGCCTGACAGGTCAAAGCTCCAGAGCCCTGGCCGACAGCTACGAAAGCAGCACCGGAAAACAATGGACGCAGCCGCTGGCATTCGCCCATGCCTTGTTTGAAGTGGCTACCGACAGCCTGAAACGCAGCCGGTCGCTGGAGCCCGACGACATCAAAAACGCCATCGCCGCTACCAGACTGCCGACCGTGGTTGGCAACGTCGCCTGGGGTGGCGAAGGCCCCTTCAAAAACGTCAGCAAGACTCCCTGGTGCTGGGTCAATGGAGCAAGAAAGACGGCAAGCGCTACGACCTGACCATCGTCAACAACGAGTCCGCCCCCGAGATTCCCGTGGGTGGCGCACTCAAGCCGATGTAAGCGGAGCCCGCATGCCTTTACTCGCCCTACACGCCGTCAGCAAGCGCTACGGCGCCCTTCAGGTGACTGACAACATCACCATGACTGTCGAAGCAGGCCAGACACTGGGGATTCTCGGCCCAAACGGTGCCGGAAAAACCACCTTGTTCAACCTGATTTCGGGTGATGTCAGGGTTGACAGTGGTCGGGTCGAATTCGACGGCCGCGACATCACGACGCGACCGTCACACCAGCGTTGCCATATGGGCATCGGGCGCAGCTACCAGGTGCCCCAGCCCTTTGGCAACATGAGTGTCTTCGAAAACCTGGTGACCGCAGCCTGTTTTGGTGGCGGGCTGCCCGAGCGCGAAGCCTGGACGGTGGCCTGGGAAGTGCTGGAACAAACGGGGTTGCTGGCCCACGCCAACACACCCGCCGGCTCAATGACCTTGCTCAACCGCAAACGTCTTGAACTGGCTCGTGCTTTGGCCACCCGCCCCCAACTGCTGTTGCTGGATGAAATTGCCGGCGGCCTGACCGAGCACGAAGCCCATGAACTGGTCGAGGAACTCAAAAAGATCAAACAGCGCGGCGTCACCATGATCTGGATCGAGCACGTGGTGCACGCCCTGCTGTCGGTTGCCGACCGTCTTTACGTCATCAACTTTGGTCAAAAGCTGGCCGAAGGTGCGCCCAACGATGTCATGAAAGACCCCGACGTTCAGCGCGTTTATATGGGAATCGAGGCATGAGCAGCCCTCCACTGTTGCAAACACGCGGGCTTACAGCCTTCTATGGCGACGCCCAGGCACTGTTCGGCATTGATTTCGACCTGTACGCCGGCGAAATGGTCGCCATCATCGGTGCCAACGGCGCAGGCAAGTCCACGTTCCTGAAGTGCCTGACCGGTCTGGTCAAAACCCCTGCAGACCAGATCCTGCTCAAGGGTCAGCCCACTGGCGGCCAACACCCATCGGCGATTGTCCAGCGCGGCTTGACCATGGTGCCCGAAGGCCGCCGCCTTTTCCCGTCATTAACGGTTGAGGAAAACCTGATGATGGGCGCCGCCGTAAAGCGCTCCGGCCCCTGGAGCCTGTCGCGTATTTACGAACTGTTCCCGGTCTTGCACGAACGGCGCCATTCGCCCGGAACCGCCCTGTCGGGCGGCCAGCAGCAAATGGTGGCGATTGGCCGGGCGCTCATGAGCAACCCGGAAATCCTGCTGTGCGATGAGCTGTCGCTGGGCCTGGCCCCGGTCATCATCCGTGAAATCTACGCCTCGTTGCCCGCCATTGTGGCCGAAGGCATGACCATCGTCATCGTGGAACAGGACGTATCGATGGCCCGCTCGGTCTCGAAACGTCTGTATTGCTTTCAGGAAGGGCAGGTCTCACTCAGCGGCGCCTCGGATACCCTGAGCCACGAACAGATCAGCCAGGCCTACTTCGGAGTTTGAACCCTATGGAAACCCTTTTGCAAGGCCTCCTGCTGGGCGGCCTGTATGGCTTGTTCGCCCTCGGCCAGGCCCTTATCTTTGGCGTGATGCGATTGACAAACACCGCCCATGGCGACTTCATCATCATGGGTGCCTTCATTGCCTTCGCCCTGACCGCTCTGGGGATATCTCCCTGGTTTGCCCTTTTGGTCACGCTACCCATCACCTGGCTGATCGGCTATGCGGTACAGACCGTTGTACTGAACGGCACTTTAGGCAAAGACCCCTGCCCTCGCTGGTCGTCACTTTCGGCCTGTCCATTGTGATCCAGAACCTGCTGCTGGAACTGAACTCGGCCGATCCGCGTTCGATTCCAACCCATGGATTCAACACCTTGAGCTGGGCCATCACCGATCACCTGGCCATTGGTATTCTGCCCTTGCTGATCTTTGGCATCGCCATTGCGGCCACGGCCGGCCTGCAATGGCTGTTCCGCACTACCGCTTTGGGACGCTCGTTCAGGGCCGTCTCCGACGATCGGGAAATTGCTGAGCTGATGGGGCTGAACGCACGCAAGGTTTTTGCCCAAGCAACGGCCCCGGCCTTTGCCCTGATCGGTCTGGCCGGCGCCCTGCAAGGAATGCGCACCACCATCGCCCCTACGGATGGCCCGATGCTGCTGCTGTTCGCCTTCGAAGCGGTCATCATCGGAGGCATGGGCAGTTTCTGGGGCACGCTGCTGGGCGCCATACTGCTGGGCATCACCCAGCAAGTGGTCTTTCGCATTGATCCAGGCTGGGGGATCTGGGGCGGGCACATCATGTTCCTGCTGATCCTCATGGTCCGGCCCGAAGGTCTTTTCCCCAAAACACGCGGATAACCCCATGCAAGCAACCTCATTGTCATCGGCCCACGGCCCACGTTTTACTGTCGAGCGTAACAGCCGGGCCAATCGCAACCTGTTTCTGGCCTCTGTATTATTGATCGCCTTCGCCATCAGCGTCCCCTGGTGGGGCGAATCCAGCTGGATGCGCGAATTCGTCGAAATTTCGTGCTACCTGATTTTTGCCATGATGTGGAACCTGATGGCCGGCTACGGCGGCATGGTGTCCATCGGGCAGCAAGCCTTTTCGGCTTTGGTGGTTATGTGATGCTGATCCTGGGCAATTTCTGGGGCGTCAACCCGTTTGTGGCGGTCGTCATCGGCGGATTGGCCGCCGGTCTGATTGCATTGCCCGTATCGCGTATCGCCTTTCGCCTGCAAGGCGGCTACTTTGCCATTGGTACCTGGGTGATTGCCGAAGTGTTCCGACTGACCTTCGCCAACATCCCTGCCGTCGGCGGAGGCTCTGGCACCACACTGACAGCACTGCGAGGTATCAACCGCGCCACGCGTGAATCGGTCACCTACTGGATGGCGCTGGCCTGCGTTGTGGCCGCCATTGCATTGGTGTATTTTTTCTGCGCAGCAAGCAGGGATTGGCCTTGCTGGCAATACGCGATAACGAAACAGCGGCAAAGTCCCAGGGGATCAATGTCGGCAAAGTCAAACTGGCGGTCTATGCCGTAGCGGCCTTTGGTGCCGGTATTGCCGGTGCGCTGTACTTTGTCGGCAACCTGCGCATCAGCCCCGATGCCGCCTTCAGCGTCAACTGGACGGCGTTTGCCATCTTCATGGTGATTATCGGCGGCATCGGCCGTATCGAAGGCCCGCTGGTTGGCGCGCTGGTGTTCTGGGGGCTCAACAAGTTTTTCAGCGACTACGGCACCTGGTACCTGCTTGGGCTGGGTGCTCTGGCCATCGTCATCACCATTTTCTTCAAACAGGGGTTGTGGGGCTATGCCCAGACACGCTGGGGCTGGACACTGTTTCCGGTCAGCCGCACACTACTGGCCAATCCTCCCCAAAAACGCCGTAACACACTGGCCAAAAACTACGGTAATGTACCGGTGTACTGCCTCGAGCAGAACACGGGTTTTTGTTGTGCGCCATTACAAACGATTCCGCGTTTGCCTCGCTGGTTGCCACCTGAAATGAATACCCCATGCGCACCATCAAACCCTTCGGCCACCTCTGCCACTACTTTTGCCATGCAACTGCCACCCAACACCTTCAAATCCAGTCTGCTGAAACACCACCATCAAACAGGTCTGTTCATGGGCATGAACTCGCCAGTCAGCGCCGAAATTCTGGCCACTTGCGGCTTTGATTTCCTGCTGATCGATGCTGAACACGGCCTGTACGACCTGCCCACACTACAGGCCCAATTGCAGGCCGTGGCCGCCTACCCGGTCCACGGCCTGGTGCGCCCGGTCAGCCACGACCCAGCCCTGATCCGACAGTTATTGGGTATCGGCGTACAAAGCCTGCTGGTCCCGATGGTCAATACGGCGGCCCAGGCACATGCGCTGGTCGATGCCATGCACTACCCGCCACGTGGTTCACGCGGGGTCGGCACCGGGCTTGAGCGCGGTGCACGCTGGAATGCCGCTGACAACTACTTCGACCAGGTTGCCGAACGTTTGTGTCTGGTCGTGCAAATCGAATCCCTCGAAGGTCTGAGCAACCTTGACGCCATTTGTGCCGTCCCCGGTGTTGACGGTGTGTTCATCGGCCCCAATGACCTCGCCGCTGCAATGGGTTACCTGGGTCAGGTGCGTCACCCGACCGTTATCGATACCATCCACTCAACACTGAAACGCATCCGCGCCAGCGGCAAAGCAGCCGGGATTTTTGCGCCCAACCGGAACACGCCGGTGGCTGGCACAACAGCGGCGCCAGCTTTCTGGCGCTGGGCGCCGATACGGCCCTGTTGCGCAACGCCGCGCTGCAATTGCGCCAGCGCGTCATACCTGATCACGTACAGGCAGAAAACGCAGCGAAACAAGCACAGTCCTCACCGTAACAGCAGCAAACCACAACGCGACAACGGCGAACCTCAACTCCACAACGACGAATAGCTGACGCCGCGCAAACGAGGCTGACTCTGAGCGACGAAAAACACGGTACACGCGTGATTACCAACCCGTGCGGCATTAGCGGACCGGACGGCAGCAACGAGAATAATCGCTTTAATTCCCGGTATTGTCTGACACTTTAAACCTAAAACATGTGTTTTATCGGGAAAGTACCAAGGGTGCTCGGGGGCCGTCTTTGAATACTATGCATCAAGGCTCCAAGAAACCAGAAGCGGGCCAAGTGTCATCAACTCTATAGCCATCTGCTACGCACCCGTTCTACGTTCTGTTCCATGGGCCGGTCGTAACGCCGGCACTTAATTATCGGAGGAAGTATGCGCATTTCAAAACTTGTTGTTTCAGCCCTGATTGCACTGAGCTCGAGTGCCGCAATGGCACAAACTGCCGTACGTTTTGCCCTTGACTGGCGCTTTGAAGGACCGGCAGCACCCTACTTTGTCGCGCTGGACAAGGGGTACTACAAGGCTGAAGGGCTTGATGTCACCATTGATCCGGGCGCCAGCTCCGTCGAACCGATCAATCGCGTCGCCACCGGCACCTACCAAATGGGCTTTGCCGATATCAACTCGCTGGTCAAATACCGCGACAACCCGCAAAACCCGCCCGTCAAAGCCGTCATGATGGTCTATGACACACCGGCCTTCTCCATTGTCACGCTTAAAGACAAAGGAATCAGCAAGCCCAAAGATCTCGAGGGGAAAATCCTGGGTGCGCCGGCCCCCGATGGGGCATACGCCCAATGGCCCATTTTTGTTGCCGCCAACGGCATTGACGCCTCAAAAGTCAAAGTCGAGAACGTCGGTTTCCCCGTACGCGAACCGATGCTGGCCCAGGGCAAGGTCGATGCCATCACCGGTTTCTGGTTCTCGTCCTACATGAACCTGAAGGCCAACGGCGTCAAAGACGAAGATATCGTCGTGCTGCTCATGCGTGATTACGGCGTCGATCTGTACGGCAACGCCCTGATGGTCAACCCCGACTTTGCCAAGAACAACCCTGAGGCCGTCAAAGGTTTCGTCAAGGCCACCATCAAAGGCATTCAAGAGACCCTCAAAGATCCCGAAGCCGCTATCGACTCCCTGATGAAGCGCAATGCCATCGCCAACCGCGATGTCGAACTGCAGCGCCTCAAGATGTCTCTCGAGCGCAACTTTGTCTCGCCTGATGTCCTCAAGAACGGCTTGGGCAATGTCGACAAGGCCCGCTTTGAAAAAGCCATTGACCAGATTGGCCTGACCTTCAAGTTCACCAACAAACCCAAAGCAGACGACGTGTTCACGGCCGAGTTCCTGCCCCCTGCCGACCAGCGCATGGTCAAGTAACCCTACAAGGAGCCCCCATGACGGAAATGCTGGTTGAACTCGATAATGTGTCAATGGCCTACGGCAAAGGAGATGCTGCCGTTCTGGCCATACAAGATGTCACCTTATCCATCCGCAAAGGCGAATTCATTGCCGTCGTCGGCCCTTCGGGCTGCGGCAAAAGTTCGCTCATGAAACTGATCTCCGGCTTGCATGCCCCATTAACCGGCAAACTGGCCGTCGAGGGGAAGCCGGTCAACGGCCCTCTCAAATCAGTCGGCATGGCATTTCAGGCCAGCAATCTGTTGCCCTGGCGCACCTGCGTCGACAACATTTTGCTGCCGCTTGAAATCGTTCGACCGTACCGCAGCAAGATCTCGTCCAACCGGGCCGAGTACAAGCAAAAAGCCGAGACCTTGCTGCATTCCGTCGGGCTCAAGGGGTTCACCGAGAAATTTCCCTGGCAGCTGTCAGGTGGCATGCAACAACGCGCCTCGATTTGCCGGGCGCTTATCCACGAGCCTGAAATCCTCATGCTCGACGAACCTTTTGGTGCACTCGACGCGTTCACGCGTGAAGAGCTGTGGTGCACCCTGCGCGACATCCAGGCCGAACGCAAGGTTACCGTCATGCTGGTTACCCACGATTTGCGTGAGGCCGTTTTCCTGGCCGACACCGTCTATGTCATGTCCGACCGCCCCGGCAAAGTGGTCAAGAAATGCGAAGTCGACATCCCCCGTCCACGCAACCTTGATGTCACTTACACCCAAGAGTTCCAGGACATCGTTCACGAGCTTCGTTCAATGATCGGGGGAAACACTAAATGCAACGCAACGAGATTCTTCAAAACGTTCTGCCCCCTCTGGCCTTCACCGTCATTCTTTTCGTGGTGTGGGAACTGGTCTGCCAGGTATTCGCGCTGCCGCTAACGATTTTGCCCGCACCCACTGACGTATTCGGTGCCTTGTGGCAATATCGGGTACCGATTGCAGAAAACTCCTGGGTAACACTCTGGACGGCCTTGGCCGGTTTTTCTGGCCACCATCGGCGGCCTGTTTCTGGGTATTGCCGTGGGCTGGCACAAGAATATTTATTCAGCCATCTACCCGGTGCTGGTCGGCTTCAACTCGGTACCCAAAGTCGCTGTCGTGCCCATCCTCATCCTCTGGTTTGGCCTGGGCGAGGTACCGGCCATCATTACCGCATTCCTGATCTCCTTCTTCCCGATTGTGGTCAACGTGGCAACCGGTCTGGCCACGACCAACCCCGAGCTTGAAGACGTGTTGCGGGCGTTGGGGGCCTCGAAGCTCGATATCATGCGCAAGGTAGGCATTCCCGGCGCCCTGCCCTACTTTTTCGGCTCGCTGAAGGTCGCCATCACCCTGGCGTTTGTGGGTGCGGTAGTTTCAGAAACCGTCGGTGCCAACAAGGGTATCGGCAAACTGATGCTTGACGCACAGGCCGCGTTCCAGGTGCAAATCGTATTTGCCGGGCTGCTGGTACTGGCCTTCCTGGGCATTGTGCTGTATGCCATTACCGCACTGGTTGAAAAGCGCTTTACCGGATGGGCGTTCCGCGGCCAGAACCGCTAGCCCGGAAATTTCACCAAAAGGAATCGGCGCATACCTTTAAGCCCGCATAAAATCGAGGTGCGAAACAAGATTTTGGGAAGGTAGCGCCGATGCCAAATCGTACCACTGAAGAGCTGAACTTTGGGCGCCTTGGACGCCGTCATTTGCAGGCCAATTTCCAGGGTGGAGACCTCAGTTCCGATGGCGGGCTGATGCTGTTGCGACAGATTGATGCACGCACCGGTTTGTCGCGTCTGGCCGCCAAGGCCCTGACCGATCGGCGTGCCGGGGGTCGGATTCGCCACCGCCTGCGCGATCTCATCGCCCAGCGCCTGTATGGCCTGTGCTGCGGCTACGAAGACCTGAACGATCACGACACGCTGCGCTCGGACCTGTTGATGCAAACGGCCGTCGGGCGCGATCAGACACTGGCCAGCTCGCCCACACTCAGTCGGCTCGAGACCGGTGCCAGCCGCGCCGATGCACTGGGCGCTGCATCAGGTTCTGGTCGAGCACTTCATTGCCAGCTTTGCCAGCCCACCCCAAGAGTTGATTCTGGATGTCGACGCCTCGGATATCCCGTTACATGGTGAACAGGAACTCAAACAGTTCCATGCCTATTACGACCACCACTGCTACCTGCCGCTGTACGTGTTCTGCGGCCAGTCGATGCTGGCCTGCCTGCTGCGACCCAGCCGCATTGATGGTGCCCGGCATGCGTCGGCCGTGCTGCGGCTGCTGGTGACGCGGCTGCGTCAAGTCTGGCCGCAGGTGAAGATCATCATCCGGGGCGACTCCGGGTTCTGTCGTCAGCGGCTGCTGCGCTGGTGCGAACGGGCCAATGTGCAGTACATCATCGGCCTGGCTCGCAACACCCGCCTTCAGGCGCGTGTAAAACTGGCCGAACAGGTACTCGAGCGTGACTACCGACGCACCGGGTCCAAACAGCGCCTGGTCAGCGAATTCATCTATGCGGCCGCCTCCTGGAACCGACCGCGACGCGTACTCACCCGCTTGGAATACGGCGCCCAGGGCGTGAACCCGCGCTTCGTCGTCACCAACATTGCGGGTTCTGAGGCCGATGCGGTACAGCTGTATGACCAGCTGTATTGTGCCCGGGGTGAGGCCGAGAACCGCATCAAGGAAGCTCAGCTCGACCTGTTCGGCACCCGCGCCAGTTGCCACCGATTTGCGGCTAACCAATTCCGGCTGCTGCTGGCTGCGCTGGCCTACACCCTGATGCAGCGCCTGCGCGAATTGGCCTTGCGCGGCACAGAACTGGAACGGGCCAGCGCCGCCACCATCCGCGTGCGACTGTTCAAGATCGGGGCGGCCATCGTGCGCAATACCCGGCGCGTTCGAATCCTGTTGGCCTCACACCATCCCTTGCGCCACGTGTTCGCCCACGCGGCACACGCCATGGCCCCGTAGTTCTGAAAAAGTGCTGTCCCCGGCACGCTATAAAGCCATGGGGGTTGGGGCAATTGCGCCTGTGGCATCAAAAACACCATCCGCGCCATCATCTTGTCTTCGCTGCGAACGACTCCAGCCAGAGCGGCCAAAAAACGCTCGGATCACTTGGCTGATGAAAAGTCCGGGCTAGGTTTCCTGAAAGGTCAGCGGCGCCACGGGCAATACCCTCAACGGGCGCACCCGACCTCCACAACACGATCAAAAAAGCCGGGCCCCTTCACAGAGCCCGGCTTTTTTATGCCTGAAACCACAAAATATTCAACCGAAACGACCTGTAATGTAGTCTTCGGTTTCCTTGCGCTGGGGTTTGACGAAAATACTGTCCGTTTCACCAAACTCCATCAGCTCACCCAGATACATATAGGCGGTGTAATCAGAACAACGGGCCGCCTGCTGCATGTTGTGGGTCACGATGACCACCGTATAGTCACTTTTGAGTTCAGTAATAAGCTCTTCGACTTTGGCCGTTGAAATCGGGTCGAGCGCAGAACAAGGCTCATCAAGCAGCAAGACCTCGGGCTTGATGGCCACCCCGCGAGCAATACACAAACGCTGCTGCTGACCACCCGACAGGCTGTTACCGCTTTGATGCAATTTGTCCTTCACCTCGTTCCACAACGCAGCTTTGGTCAACGCCCATTCAACGCGCTCATCCATTTCACCCTTGCTGAGCTTTTCAAACAAACGCACGCCAAACGCGATGTTGTCGTAAATGCTCATGGGAAATGGCGTAGGCTTCTGGAACACCATGCCGATCTTGGCACGAATCAAGGAAATATCCAGCTTCGAGGTCAGGATGTCTTGCCCGTCGAGCAGGATCTGGCCCTCGGCCCGCTGGCCGGGATACAACTCAAACATACGGTTGAAGGTGCGCAACAAGGTTGATTTGCCACAGCCCGATGGGCCAATGAACGCGGTAACCTTGTTTTCCTTGATGGACATGTTCACATTACGGATAGCGTGGAACTTGCCGTAATAAAAGTTAAGGTCCTTGACTTCAAGCTTGACGCGATTGTCAGTAGTAGTACTCGTCATGATTTATTTCCGGAAAAGCGCACGCGCAAGAATATTGACACCCAGAACGAACAACGTGATAAGAACCGCACCGGCCCAGGCCAGGTCATTCCAGTCAGAGAACGGGCTGGCCGCGAACTGGAAAATGACCACGGGCAGGTTGGCCATCGGTGCATTCATGTTCCAGGACATGAACTGGTTGTTAAGAGCCGTAAACAGCAAGGGAGCCGTTTCACCTGAAATACGGGCAACCGCCAGCAAAATACCGGTCACAATCCCCGAGCGCGCCGCGCGGTAGCAAATGGCAAAAATAATTTTCCATTGCGGACAACCCAATGCAGCCGCGGCCTCACGCAGGCTGTTCGGTACCAGCGACAGCATGTTGTCGGTTGAACGCACCACCACCGGAATCACGATGATGGCCAGGGCGCAGGCACCTGCCCAACCCGAATAGTGCCCCACCTGTGCCACGTAAACGGCGTAGATGAACAAGCCCACAATAATCGAGGGCGCAGACAGCAGCACGTCATTCAGGAAACGGGTTGCCGGGGCCAGCCAGCCGCGCTTGCCGTATTCGGCCAGATACGTGCCGGCCAAAATACCAATAGGAGTACCGATCAGGGTTCCGACAGCAGCCATCATGACACTACCGACAATGGCGTTGAGCAAACCACCCACCGCACGAGGCGCCGGAGTGGGCTGAAGGAACAAGTCGATCGACAAGGCACTACCACCCTTGAAAATCAGTGTCCCGATGATCCAGAACAGCCAGAACAGGCCGAACAGCAAGGTGGCCAACGACAAGGCCAGCATCAACTTGTTGATGCGCTGTCGCCGACGATATACCGGGTTGGCCAGTGATACGATGGAATCTGAATTAAACATAGCTTTGTCTCTGCGTGATCGTGACCATATTAGTGGGCAGTGCCTTCGCCCTTGTTGAGGCGCAGCAACATCATTTTTGACAACGCCAGGACGACGGTCGTGATCAGGAACAGAATCAGGCCCAATTCAAGCAGTGCCGACTTCTGCATACCACCCGCCTCGTTGAACTCGTTGGCCAGCGCCGACGCAATGGAATTGGACGGCGAGAAAATGGAACTGGGCAAGTTGTACGAGTTACCAATCACAAAGGTAATGGCCATGGTTTCACCCAGCGCACGGCCCAGACCCAGCATAATGCCGCCGACAACGCCGGTTTTTGTAAACGGCAACACGACCTTCCAGACCACTTCCCAGGTTGTGCCGCCCAGACCGTAGGCAGATTCTTTGAGCAAAGGCGGCACCAATTCAAATACATCGCGCATGACAGCGGCAATGAACGGAATGATCATGATGGACAGCACCAGACCTGCCGTGAACACGCCAATACCGAACGGAGGGCCCGCAAACACCTGGTTCAGAAAGGGAACCGGCTCGAAAAACGAAATGAGGCCCGGCTGAATGTATTCTTGAAAAATGGGCACAAAAACAAACAGCCCCCACATCCCGTAAATAATCGACGGAATGGCTGCCAGCATTTCAATGGCCGTCCCCAGAGGGCGACGCAACCAGGTTGGCGACAATTCGGTCAGGAACATCGCGATCCCGAACGAAACGGGAATGGCAATGACCAGCGCAATAAGCGAGCTGAGCAACGTACCCACGATCGGCACCAAGGCACCGTAACTGTCCTCAACCGGGTTCCAGTCATCGGTCCACAAAAAGCCAAGGCCGTACTTGACGATAGACTCCTGGCTGCCGTAGATCAGGGACACCATGATCGCAGCCAACAAGATAAATACCAGGAAGGCGAAACTTCGTGTCAGGTTCTTGAACACGATGTCCATCAGGCTGCCAGTTTTAGTTGCCATGTCTGTTTCTTTTGCCGGTAGCGCCAGTTGATCAAAGCCCGTTTGATCAAACGACCAGTTAGTACAAATATCTTTACACAATAAAGACGGTGTCGCGCGAACGACACCGTCTGCGGGATCAGTTCAACAGCAAGGCTGCTTTACCCCGTACCCCGATTACTTCCAGATTGCCGAACCGTCGGCAGCCTTGATGTCGGATTTCCAGCCAGCAACGATCTGGTCGGTAACGGCTTTAGGCATTGCGACGTAATCAAGTTCTGCAGCCATACCTGCACCGTTTTCGAAAGCCCAGTTGAAGAAATTCAGCACTTCTTTGGCGTTCTCGGGCTTGTCTTGTGTGGTGTGAACCAGGATGAACGACGCCGAAGTCACGGGCCAGGAATCCGCACCAGGCTCATTGGTCAGGACAACACCCATACCCGGCTGGCTCTTCCAGTCGGCGTTGGCGGCGGCGGCAGCAAACGACTCTTGCGAAGGCTGAACAAATTTACCGTCTTTGTTCTGCAACGATGCCCAGGCCAGATTGTTTTGCTTGGCGTAAGCGTATTCAACGTAACCGATCGAGTTTTTCAACTGACGAACGTAAGCGGCTACACCTTCATTACCTTTACCACCCTGACCGGTAGGCCACTTGACGGCTTTACCTTCACCAACTTTTTCTTTCCATTCTGCGGAAACCTTGGACAGGTAGTTGGTCCAGCCAAACGTTGTACCCGAACCATCCGAACGGTGAACGACCACGATCGACGCCGAAGGCAATTTCACGTCAGGGTTGATCGCTTTAATGGCTGCGTCGTCCCACTTGGTGATTTTGGCCAGAAAGATGTCGGCCAGAACCTGAGGGCTCAACTTCAACTGACCAGGCTGAACGCCGTCAACGTTGAGAACAGGCACAGTACCACCGATGATGGCGGGGAACTGGAACAACTTGTGCTGCTCGAGCAGCTCAGCTTTCATTGGATCGTCAGACGCGCCAAAGTCGACTGTTTTTGCGATGATCTGCTGCTGGCCACCGCCGGAACCGATCGACTGGTAGTTAACACGATTGCCAGTGACTTCCTGATATTTGGCAGCCCACTTGGCATAGATCGGGTACGGGAACGAAGCGCCGGCACCAGTGATATCGGCGGCCTGGGCGGCCAGTGAGGCAGCGCCAAAGGCGATACCAACGGAGACTTTCAACAAAACGCGTTTAAACATCGAGTGTTCCTCTTGAGCTGTTTAATGATTGACACATGCAGCATTTGCACAGACGCTATCGTACGTACGCAATGTGACATGTTCGTGACAGCCCAGGAGGTTTTTGTTACGCGCGTTATCGGCCGAGCAGATCCATGAGTTTTTGCTGCATGTTGATGCGACTGGCCCGCGACTTGACCTTTTGCCAGGACCCGTCGGGCTGGGCACGCCACGCCAGCAGATTGTCACGCAAAGCCCAGGTGAAGGCTTCGGCAATAACGCGTTTTTTCAGTGCCTTGTCGAGTACCGGGAAGCCGACTTCAACGCGGCGGAAAAAGTTACGATCCATCCAGTCGGCCGAAGACAGATAAACTTTTTCCTCGCCATCGGCATGGAAATAAAAGACCCGGGAGTGCTCGAGATAGCGGCCCACAATAGAACGCAGACGGATGTTTTCGGACAACCCAGGCACCCCGGCGCGCAACGCACAAGCCCCCGCACGACCAGATCGACCTTGACACCCGCCTGACTGGCCTCGTAGAGCGCTTCGATCACCTGCGGCTCGAGCAACGAGTTCATCTTGGCCATGACGCGGGCCTTTTTGCCGGCCTTGGCATGTTCAGCTTCCTGACGGATGAAGTTGACGACGGTTTCGTGCAAAGTGAACGGCGACTGCAACAACAGCTTGAGCGGACGGCGCGCACCCAGGCCTGTCAACAGCGAGAACACCTTGTCCATGTCTTCGCACATACGCTGATTGGCCGTTAACAGACCAAAATCGGTGTACAGGCGCGAGGTACGCACATGATAATTGCCCGTACCCATATGACCGTAACGCTTGATCTGGCCATTTTCACGTCGCAAGACCAGCGCCATTTTGGCGTGGGTCTTATGCCCGACAACACCATAGCTGACATGCGCCCCCACCTCTTCGAGACGCGCCGCCCAGTTGATGTTGGTTTGTTCATCGAAGCGGGCCATGAGCTCGACCACGACCGTGACTTCTTTGCCGGCTTTGGCTGCCGCCAGCAATACCGCCATCAGTTCGGAGTCTTCGCCGGTACGGTAAATGGTTTGCTTGATGGCAACGACGTCGGGGTCGCGCGCAGCGGAAATCAGAAAATCGAGTACTGGCTGAAACGACTGGTAGGGATGATGCAGCAAATGGTCTTTTGCACTGATGGCTTCAAAAATGGCCGAGGAATCATTGCCAAGGCTGGCAAACGGCTCGGGCACCTTGGGCCGGAATTCAGGAAACACCAGATCGGGGCGATTCACCGAATTGGAAATTTGCATAAGCCGTGACAAATTGACGGGGCCGTTGACCCGGTAGGTGTCGCGTGGTTCGAGCGAGAACTCTTGCTGCAAAAAGCTGATGAGCTTTTGCGGCATGACATGATCGACTTCCAGACGAACCGCCGCACCAAAGTTACGTTGCGAGAGCTCGCCCTGCAGCGCCAGACGCAGGTTGGTGATTTCTTCTTCGTCGACAAACAGATCGCTGTTGCGCGTAACACGCCATTGGTAGCAACCACCCACCTCAAGGCCAGGAAATAACTCACCAACAAACTCGGAAATCAGGGTCGAGAGCAAAATAAAACCATTGGGCATGCCGGCGATTTCTTCAGGCACCCGCATGACACGCGGCAGAGCCCGGGGCGCCTGCACAATGGCAATTTGCCCCTGTCGGCGGAACGCATCCTCACCTGACAGCGACACAATGAAGTTGAGACTTTTGTTGAACACCCGCGGGAACGGATGCGCCGGGTCAAGACCAATGGGCGTCAGCAAGGGCATAACGTCGCGCATGAACACACCATGCGCCCAGGTGCGTTGTTCGTCAGACCACTGATGCGGATCAGACAGTCCAATGCCCTCTTTGGCGAGCACCGGCAGAATTTCTTCAGTCAGCAGGCTGTACTGACGATCGACCAGGGCACGTGCGGCCACCTGAATGCGTTCAAAGGCTTCTGTAGGGGTGTAGCCATCGGGCCCGAGAAAATGCGGGTTACGCGCCATCTGCTCTTTGATGCTTGAAATCCTGATTTCAAAGAACTCGTCAAGATTCGAACTGACGATGCACACGTAGCGCAAACGTTCAAGCAACGGCGTGGCGGCATTATCAGCCATGGCCAGCACGCGCTCATTGAATTTCAGCAAAGACAACTCACGGTTCAGCAGTGTAGGCTGACCACCGTTTGAGGGAACAATCGAGGGCATAGGGGAATCCAGGTTACACAGAGGGCAAGCGCACTTATACGTCAATTTGTTTTCAAGATTATGACAACTGAAACATTCACATTCAAGACTTGAATCACGCTCTTTTGCGATCGAACAAAGCCCTTCTGAATTTATAATGCGCCGATCATCACCTTTTCAGCGCCCGTATCCGGTGCCACGCCAATGAATCACCTGCTCGCCGCCGTCGACCTCGGCTCAAATAGTTTTCGACTCTCTATCGGCAGGGTCGTTCAACAGGACAATATCGCGCATATCTATGCGGTCGACCGTCTGAAAGAAAGTGTTCAACTGGCGGCAGGCCTGGACGCCGACAACGTCCTTGATGACGCTTCGATCGAACGTGCTGTCACCGTCCTGCGGCGCTACGGTGAGCGCCTGACAGGGTTTGACCCCGACCATGTCCGGGCCGTGGCAACCAGCACCTTTCGTGTCGCAAAAAACGTTGACGTTCTTCTGCCGCTGGCAGAAGAAGCCCTGGGCTTCCCCATTGAAATCATTGCCGGACAGGAAGAGGCCCGACTTATTTTCACCGGCGTCGCCAATGAACTCCCGCCGTCCAATGAGCGGCGCCTGGTCATGGATATTGGCGGCGGGTCCACCGAGTTCATCATTGGACGCGGCTTTGAACCGCTGCAACTGTCATCACTGCTGATGGGCTGCGTCAGCTACACGCAGCGCTTCTTCCCCGACGGAAAAATCACAGCCGAACGCATGGACAAGGCTGTTCTGACCGCACGCCGCGAAATCGAAACCATCTCGAAACGGTTTCGCAAACTGGGTTGGCAAGAAGCCTTCGGGTCTTCGGGTACCGCCAAAGCGCTCTACGCCATACTGTCCGACTCGCAACTGTCCCGCCAGGGCATCACGCTGGAAGGCCTTGAAAAACTTCGGGCAAAGCTTGTGGCCGATGGCGAAGCGAAAGCAGACAATTTACCCGGCCTGAAAGCATCCCGCGCCGGCGTTCTGGCCGGAGGTCTGGCCATCATGCTGGCCGCCTTCCAGGAGCTGAAAATAAAAAGCATGGGTTCCGGTGAAGGCGCACTGCGCATGGGCGTACTGTACGACTTGCTGGGCCGCGAATCACAACACGACAAACGCGACGAAACATCACGACAGTTCATGCGCCGCTACCATGTCGACGCCAACCAGGCGGCCCGCGTCAAGCAGGCTGCTCTCAAACTGTTCGAGCCCCTGCAGATTGACAACGACGAAAAAGAAGTCTTGCAGAAAATGCTGGGCTGGGCCGCCGAACTGCACGAAATCGGGTTTTCAATCACCGCCGACAGCTACCACCGTCATAGCGCCTACATTTTGCAGCATGCCGACATGCCCGGCTTTTCAAACGATGAACAGGCAATTTTGTCGTGGCTTACCCTCGGGCACCTGGGCAAACTGGGCAAATCCAAGGTCAAAAAACTGTCAAAGGGGTATTGGGCTGCCCTGATGTGCTTGCGCCTTTCGGTGGTACTGATGCGCCGGCGCAAGAACCTCCCCAAGCTGCCTCTGCAGCTGGCCCTGCACAATGGTCGCATGACGGTCATGGTCGACCAGGCATGGATGCACGAACACGCCCTAACCGCGTTCTCGCTCGAGAACGAGGTAGAAGAATGGATCAAGGCAGGTTTTAATGTCAGTGTGAAAAGCCTTTAGACCAGGCCAAAGTGCTTGCGATAGCGCTCATCCATGCGTGTCATGTCGAGCAACACCGGGAAATCGGCAGTGTTGAAATCGGGGTCCCAGGCGGGTTCACCGCAAATGGTAGCCCCAAGCTTCAGGTAGCCCTTGATCAGGGGCGGGACGCGTGCCGGGAGTTCACTGTCGAGGCGCTCGACAGGATAGGAGTGACGTGGGGTAACCCGTGGAACATCGGGGTTATCGTGCAGGGTTTTACGCGCGGCACGCCAGACTTCAGCAGCCGTCACGCCATCGTCACGCAGGCTGACACTGGCACAACCCAGCACATACCGCAGGCCTTGCTGCTTCATCAGGGTGGCAATACCCGACCACAGCAGCATGATGACAGACCCGTTGCGGTAATCGGCATGGATACAGGAACGACCAACCTCGGCCATAATACTGCGATACCCCAGCAACGCCGAAATATCGAATTCAGACTCAGAGTAATAACCACCCGCCTTGATGGCATTGCCCGGCGAAAGGAAGCGGTAGGTACCCACCACGCGCCCTGAACGGGCTTCCTTGACCATGACATGCTCGCACCAGGGTCGTAGCGGTCGGCATCCAGCCCATCGGTAGCGTCGGGAAAGACGGCGTTCATTTCTTCGGTGAACACCTTGTAGCGCAGGCGCTGGATCGCCTCAAGTTCTTCATTGGTGCGCGCCAACCCCATAACAAGACCTTCGGAGGGGGCATTGGACCATACCGCAGCGGTTTCGACGTTTGCATTGACACGAACGAGCTCTAGCATAGACATCACTCCAAAAACATGCAGCGATTATGAGCGCCAAATGTTTCAAGTATTCGCCACTTACGTTACTGCTTTGTTAAATTGACCGCAACCAATTCTCGCACACATTGCTCGGCCAGGTCTGCGTCTTCGGCCTCGACCATAAGGCGAAGCTTGGGTTCGGTGCCGGATGCCCGGATCAGCACCCGCCCCGACGCCCCCAGCCTGGCCTCAACGGCCTGACGCGCACGCATCAGGCCTTCATGATCTTGCCAGCGAACACCCGGTGCCAGCGGGACGTTGACCATTTTCTGAGGGTACATTTTCAGGTCAGCCACCAGATCAGGCAAGGTCTGGCCGGAACGACGCAATGCCGTCAGAACCTGCAGGGCGGCAATAATGCCATCGCCGGTCGTGTGGCAATCGAGGCACAGCAAATGCCCTGAACTTTCGCCACCATATAACCAGCCTTTCTGGCGCATCAGCTCGAGCACATAGCGATCACCCACGTTGGCACGCGCAAAACCGATACCCATGGCCTGCATCCGCTTCTCAAAACCGAAGTTGGTCATGAGTGTACCCACCACCCCGCTGACCGGTGCGCTCTGGGCACGACCATTGACAATGACATACAGCAACTCGTCACCGTTATAAACACGGCCATGCTGGTCTACCATTTGCAGCCGATCGGCATCCCCATCCAGGGCGACCCCCAGATCAGCGCCATGGGCCTTGACGGTCTGCGCCAGGTTATCCGGATGCAACGCACCCACGCCTTCATTGATGTTGAAGCCGTCGGGTTGACAACCAATGGCAATCACCTCGGCACCCAGCTCGCGAAAGACATGGGGTGCGATGTGATACGCGGCGCCATGAGCGGCATCCACAACGATTTTCATACCCGACAGATCAAGCTCGTTGGGGAAGGTGCTTTTACAAAACTCAATGTAACGCCCTGCGGCATCATCAATCCGCCGGGCACGCCCCAAGGCGTCGGAGGCCACACACCCGAGTGGTTCATCAAGAGCGGCCTCAATCTCGGTTTCGATTTCATCGGCGAGCTTCATACCCTGTGCCGAGAAAAACTTGATGCCGT